>CAZCDY010000005.1:1243-20398 GCA_964497145.1 uncultured Gammaproteobacteria bacterium | reverse complement strand
GTCGACCCCGACATCATCGTCAATGCCACCGCCCACACCGCTGTTGACAAGGCCGAGAGCGAGCCGGAACTGGCCATGCGCCTGAACGGCGGGATGCCCGGCGTGATCGGCGAATGGGCAGCGGCCCATGACGCCGCAGTGATCCATTACTCCACGGACTATGTATTTGACGGCAGCAAGGATGCCCCCTATATCGAAACCGACACGCCCAACCCGGTCAGCGTCTACGGACGAACCAAGCTGGAGGGCGACCAGGCCCTGCTCGCCAGTGGCTGTAACCCGATCATACTGCGCGTGAGCTGGGTCTACGGCATGCGCGGCAGCAATTTCCTGCTCACCATGCGACGTCTGATGCGCGAGCGCAGTGCGTTGAATATCGTCGACGACCAGGTCGGCGCACCAACCTGGTGCCGGACCATCGCCCAGGTCACGGCGGCGGTGTTGGCGAAACTGCCCGACTCACCCGACGCGCGGCGCGCACTGAGCGGCGTCTACCACCTGGCCCCCGGCGGCAGTACCAGTTGGTTCGGCTTTGCGGCTGCCATCCGGGAAAGACTCGGCCTGCAATGTGACCTGCACCCGATCCCTGCCGCCGACTACCCTACACCGGCAGCACGGCCGGCCAATTCGCGCATGGATACATCGAAGCTGAACAACACCTTTGGCTTGACGATGCCTTCATGGCAGCAGGACCTTGCGCGCTGCCTCGACGGACAAAAGGACTGACCGGGTACAACTGCGACGCAGCAATGAACTGCCACAAACCACGGCAACTCCGCGCCGTCTGGTAGAGTAAGCCTGTCCAGTTCAATCGGCGACAGTTCGACTTTTTATGTGTGGTTTCTCCGGCATCGCGTTCTGCAACGACACCTTCAGGGAAAGCTACCCGCAGGGTGTCGAAAGATTCAGACAGGCCGCCGGGCGCGTGGCCCATCGCGGCGATACCGAACACCAAGAGTTGCTCCTCCAGCAATTATGGCTCAGCCATTACCGCCTGGCATTCCAGGATGTCGCCTCGGGCGCCCAACCCATGCTAAGTGGGGACCGGCAGCACGTGATCGTATTCAACGGCGAGGTGTATAACCACCTGACCCTCAGAGACGAGATAAGCCACCGGACCGGCATCAGATTCAGGACCCGCAGTGACACAGAGACCATCATCGAGGGCTGGAAGGCCTTCGGTGAGCATTTTTTCCAGCGTCTGGAAGGTGAGTATGCCTTCGTCATCCTGAGGGTCGACGGCAGTGAGCTGGTGGCACATCGCGACAGATTCGGCGTCAAACCGCTGTTCCTGCTGTGTGACGGTTTGGATACACAGGTGTTCTCGAACTACCAAGAAAGCTATGCGTTCAGCTGCACGCGTATCGAGTTCTCGAGCGAGATAAAAGGGCTCGGCTCGCAAAAGACCTGGAATCAACAGGGACTTCTGCGTCAATTCGTCGGCCTGTTCGAGCCGATCCGCACCCCCTTCGACCATGTCATCCAGATACCACCCGGTGGACGGCTATCGGCAAGGCGTCAACAGGATGCGCTGGCATGCGAACTCGAAACCTTTCATGAGCCGATCAGAACATCGGTCAACGCCGTGGCAGACGATCCAGAGGCGCGTTTTGCCAAGCTTTTGCGCACTTCCGTATCCGACCGCCTGCTCAGCGACGTGGAACTGGGTGTCTACCTCAGCGGTGGCGTCGATTCGAAGGTCATCGCCTACGAACTCGGCCAGCTGGGCGGATCCGGCCGACGGATGAAATCGTTCACAGTCGGGTTCACCGAATCCGGCTATGACGAGACCGCCGAGGCACTGCGGTTCGCGGCGCACGCGGGGTTTGCCCCGCACACCATCAACATCGACAACGATGCGCTGAATTATTCGTATCCCCTGGCGGTACAGAACAGCGAACTGGTGCAACCGTTCACCAACGGCGCCGCCAAATGGTGGCTGAGCCTGTTTGCCAGACAGTATGTCAACGGGGTATTGACCGGTGATGGTGCGGATGAACTGCTATGTGGTTATCCCAGTTATCGTTATGCCAACTGGTGGAAATTCGCGATCCGTGGACGCGGCGAGGCCGAAACGATGAGGGACGTTCTTGCGCTGCTGCAGAAAAATCCGCTCGGTGCGCTCACCAGGGACAGGCTTTACGTGTCCCGTTTTGCGGCACATGGCAAAAACCCATGGCTCTCAGGGTCCAGCGCCGCAGGCACCGGTCACGACTTCATCGAGAGCCTGCAGATACTGGGTGTCCCACACCCGCTGTTCGGACAGATCCGCGCAATCACGAGCGCCATCCTCGGTGAAGCCGCTGCGGACGACTGGTTGCAGTCCCAGGCCCTGTCTGTTCAGAGCTGGTTCTACGCCGGCCTGGAATCATTGTCGGGCCAGCGCGAGAATCCACGCAATGCGCTGCTGCTCTGGCAGAACTATTTTGCCAAGACACACCTCCCGACACTGATCCTGAACTGGGTGGGTGACCGCATGGAGATGGCAAACACACTCGAAGGGCGCACACCGTTCCTTTCAAACCCGCTGCGACAGTACGTTGCCACACTGCCGGACCGGCTGATGGTGAGTGGACTGCGCGACAAGGTCCTGTTGCGCAGGGCCTATGCCGGACGATTGACATCCGATTTTGCCGCCACACCGAAGAAACAGTTCAACGCCCCCTTCATCAACTCGGCGAGACTGACCGCGGATTTCGATGCCGACGACATCTTTGCCGAAACCGGACTGAACCCACGCCTGCCATTGCAGCAACTGGAAGCGTCTGCGACCGAGGTCGAACGAAATGATCCCTACCTGGCGACCCATCTGCGGTCTGCGCACCAGACGGCACTGGCCGCCAGCATCGTCAATAAAACCATCGTCCGCGGAACGGCCCTGCAACGCGATCACCCAATGGAACAACGTTACCTGAGACAGGGAGGGCCGGTGCGCTGAACCATCCCGCGTTCAGGCACAAAGGACGCTGACGTCAATTGAAGCCCGCCTGCGCCGCCAGGCTGCCGGCCAGTTCGGCACGCTCGCTATCACCGGCATATCGGAACAGCACGGACAGATTGTGCAACACGTCGGTATTGCGGGGATCGGCCAGAGAGGCCTCGGCAAGCTTGAAGGCCAGAGACCGGGCGGTCCGCTTGTCCAACTCGACCTGATCATACAGACGCGCCAGCTCTGCCTCATCCAGAACACCATGAACCTCGCGGGACAACTCGGCCTTCAACTCCATCGACAAATAGCCCAACATCCCGATATTGGCGAACGCCGCCCCGCCCGGTGGCACCTGACCACCGTTCAGCCACGGCCTGCTGATGCGCTCGATACGTGACAGATCCCGCATTGTGCCTGCGCCAAGCAAGCCCAGCGCACCCAACTGGTCGGACACGGCCCGGCTTTCCTCGGCGAGACTGCCAGATGCGCCAGGGACCTCGCCGTCTGACATATAACGCAACAGGCCACCGGCAAAGGTAGCAGATTGCAGCAGCTTGCCGCAGGAACCGAGACAGTGACCACGCGTGGGCGCCCAGCCGTCAATGCCACCACGGGTGGCCAGGCGAACCCAGTCACCCTCCCGCGCGGCGATGTAGTAAACCTCTTTCATTGGCAGACTTGCGGTTACCGGTGCACCAGAACGCGGTGCCGCCCTTACCTGCGTGATCGCTTCGGCGGCCGAGCGGATCTGGTCCAGTTCCGATTCACCGACGCGCAATCGTTGCACCAGGATACGGTCCGGGCGCAGTCGCCCCATTAACTCCTTTCCACCCATGGCCGCCGGCAACCGCAAGCGCCAGGTAAAATGCTGTTCCAGCGCGGGCCCAGGCACCTGCGCGAAAGTATGGATCTCGACTCCCTTGTCGACGGCCCGGACAATCCCCCAGATCGCCAGTTTGACACCCTGAGCCGCCGTGACCTTTTCCACTTTGTCGAAATAAGCCAGGTTGGATCCAGCACTTGGGGATACGCCCTCTTTGAAAAAGATGACCCCGATCGAACCGACCCGGCTGTTGGTCAGCACCTCCCGCGCCACCAAAGAGGCGATCGTGTCGCCCAATCCGGTACCGTCCGGATCCTCATAGGTCACGACCGCCACGCGGTATTCGGCACCGGGAATCAGGCGCTCGGGCACCCGCCCCTGGGCCAGAATATTGAGTTGATCGTCGAGGGACTCTTCGATACCGGCATGTAAGCCGGCCGTCGGCCAGACCAACAGGCAGAACAGGATCATTGCAGTGCGCAGGCTCATGGCAACAACCCCGCATTGGCCGTGCGCGCCTGACAAAACTCGCGCTGACTGATAAGGATCTGTGGTGGCGCCTGTCCCGGCAATAACTCGCGCACCAACTGTTCGGCCGCAACACAGATGTCGACGCATTCCGCATAGTGGCCTTTTTCGACATAACCATGGGTCAGCGCAACCAGCATGTACGCGTAAGTGTCCGCATCGAATACCACTGCCCCCGGATCCCTGATATCGACGTTTTCGTTGACCACTGACGCGGTCGATGGAAACACACCGTAACGGTCGCCGAAATAGGTGCGCACCGTGAACCTGGCCCCGGACTCGATCACGTCACCCGCAATGAAAACCTGGGCGCCGACGGCCTTGGCATAGTTCGCCAGATGAGCGAGCGAATGCGGAGAGGCGCTGGTGCACTCGACGAAGGTCAGCTGAAGGTCCTGCGGCAGGTGCTTTTTCTGCAACTCGGGCGCCAGTTTCAGCGACAGAGCTCGCGCCAGATGACCGGACAGGGGGGCAACGTTGCCGCCGGCCGGCGGATCGAAAAAGCGCCCAACGGTCACCAGATAAGGCGTACCACGGGCACAAATGGCGAGGTCCTCCGGGATCATCTCGACCCTGTAGGCATCGCGGTCCGGTCGACCCGAGGTGATAATCACCTGCACCGGACCCGTCGCGTAATCCGGCTTCTTTGCGCGGAGAAGCAGCGTGCGCTGTTCCGGTACCGGTGGAAAAGGGAACTGCAGGGTGAAGCGGCCCTCCAGATCGGTGTCGCCGACGGCCAGCACCTCTGCCCCGCTGATCAGTTCCAGACCGGCGCCAATCATGGGCGAACCCGTGGACACATCCACAACCCGACCCTGGACGATCGTCTCGGCCGCGGTGACACCAACACCGAGTAGCGTCGCCAGCACGAGCGCTTGAAGATGTCTAAGGCAGCACATCACGCGGGCCCAGATGAAGTTGCGCCCGGCCATTGAGCGCATGGACGGTATCGCTGCCCGGACAGCCGCTCAGTGGAATCGCACCCAGTGTCTGGCCGTCCCGATCGATCACTGTCAGCTCCCATTGTGTTATTTGCCTGCCTGTAACATGAATATTAGCTGTTCCGCCGGCGGCAGTTGAAAAGTCCCGGGATATGCCTCCACCGGCGACACGCAGCGTATAAGCCGCAGGAGTGGATCCATCGAGTTGGAGCCGCACGGCCAGATAACAGGTTCGCACCTCATCATCACCCCGCTGGCCGGGCAGATAGTGCGCGATCAGCTGATAGCCTGCCGTACCCAGCAAGGCCATGCACGCCACGGCCAGCAACAGGTATCGTGACCGCTTCCCTCGCCGTTCAGCGGCCATCTCCGCCACCCTGGCCGCGACCTCCGCAACGAGGTTGCCCTTGGTCTGCAATACAGTTACCGCGCGGGCATAAGGTGGAACATCCGCGATCGGCGTAGGTCCCAGCATCACCGGCAGGAGACGCCCGGAAGGTTTGGGCCACCGGCGTTGGACCAGGTCAAGCTCGGTACGCGTATAGGCACCGTCCCTGACCGCCTCAGGGGTGATAAGAAAAATGAATAGGTCCGCGCGCCCGATCTCGCGTCGGATCCCCGCATCGAACTCCTGCGCTGACTGCAGACTGTGGCGATCGAAGAACACCTCGTGGCCGTCCTCGCGCAGCCTGATTGCAACACTCTCTGCAGTATCGTGATACGCACTGGAATACGAGATAAAGACGCGCACTTGGTCTGTCCCTGTTGGCTTTCACTTTTCAAACTACCGCATAACGTCCACGCCAGTAAACGCTCATAGCCCAAGCGGCCCTCTCCCCGAACAGCGCCCGAAGACCAATCGCAACCTGGACGATCCGGATGCGCAGATCAGCAAAGAAATCAGCGGTGGAATGAACACGCCAACGGCTATAGACGGAGGCTTCGGGTTGCAGCTGAAAGCCGGATCGATCGGCCATCCGGCCGATGGCTTTGGCTGCACAAGGTGAAAATCATCGCGAGGCTCGGGCAGCTTGTCCCTGCAGACGCGTTCATGCCAGAAGATCCGGCGCGCGCTCCTCGATCAGGCGGCGAATCGCGGTATCGTGAACAGCCACGGTCCGCGCTGCGGTTGCAAAGGCCCCGACAGTGGCGTCATGAAGCTCTGGCGCAAACTGTTTGAGGTCAGCCTCTTCGATCAAGGTGTAAACGATCTGGCCTGTGGTCGTGATGTCGGCGGCACAAACCGAGATCCAGCTCAACATCACCTCGTACGCACCACGGCCGCTTGCCGGGCCAAGCCCGGCATAGCCTGGCGATGCATGGTCCCAGCAGTCGATGGTTTCACCGCTGCTGTTGAGGTACACGGCGCCGCCAATCACCTGGCAGCCTGCAGACCAGTTGCTGGAACCACGACCGCTCCAGTGGAGGTTGATGGTCCGATTGGGTAAGGGATCGAGTTGGTCGCCCGGTGACAGCCGCTGGTCACGGTCGGTGTCCCGCACCACCCGCACGCCAGCCCCCGCCGGACGCAGGGCCCGGTAACACTTTTCACCGCCATCGGCGAGCCGGTGGAAACCGAAGCGGTAACGATGCTGACCCTTGCAGAGAAAAGGGATGCCTTGCGGATGATCCGACATCCGCGGATTCGGGTCTGTCGAACCGAAGAATTGCATCACCCGTCCGTTGGCGACAACGATGAAGACATCGTTGTTCAGACGCCTTCCCGCAGCATCGAGCGAGGCAGCCCAGGCGGTGCGACGAATGCCGATGACATGCACAGGCTCCCGCCCCGTATGCCACTGTGCCGGCGGCAGGGTATCGCTGTCACGGTCGAACAGATCAGGCAATATTCCACGGTAGTCCCGCTCATACTGCACCTTTGCCGCCGCTAGCACAGCCAGCCAGGGCGCCTCCTGGCGCTGCCCTACCACGGTCCAGCGGCAACGAAAATTCGTCCTCAGTGCCTGATCCAGTGCGGCCCGGGTGTTTGGCCCCACCATACCATCCGGCTGTCCCAGCTCCGGTTTTCCGCCCAGCGTGCGGGCATGTTCCTGGAAGAGTCGAACGGCGGCCGATGTGCGGTAGCCAAAGATTCCGTCGACCGGGCCTTGCGGTAGATAGCCCAAAGCCTTCAATTCATGCTGCAGATCGGCTATCGGAGTCCCTTGCTGAGGTCTCGGCACACGCCAGACGCCGTTGACGTCGGCGCGGAAGGCATTGGTACGCATGGATGGCTCGTGATAGAGCCGCAGAAAATCGTTCCAGCTGCCCGGCGCACTGCCGCGATCGTGGCTGCCCAGTTTCAGCGTAGTCATGTGTGGCCCTCCCAATCCCTATGCGATTCGACCGGTTCACTCTTTAACCGAATCTATACACAGGATAACCCAAGCGTCGGAAACTTCCGGCAAGACCCGGACTGACCGCAAACATGCATCGCCGCCGCCCTTGACCGTAACAAGGACACTAACGAAACAGACGATTCAACTGCCGGTCTGACCAGCCAGCCTGCAAGTTGCAGGCTAGGCAGATAGAGAAAGGCTCTGGGCGTGGGCAGCGATTGGCAAGCCGAAGGGGCTGAGGAAGCCCTTGTGGGCCATGCCAACAACCAAGATGGAGATGTTGTCAGCGTTGCTTGGGGGAGACTTTGGACTTGGCCGGGCATCCCCCCACGAAGCCCAGCGGCAGAAACATGGACATAAGGACCACCCGCCCAAGATTGACAGTCATCTGCATCATGAATTTTTCCATTTCGCTCATCCGGGAGTCTCCACCATCAAACCGTTCTGCTTACCTTGAGAATCGACTTCGGAGGCAATTTCTTTACAACATCAAAAACTTAAATTCTCCCGCAAACACCTATGGGGTTCAGCAGGGCCAAGCGCTTGGGCAGACGCCATCGTCTCCACGGACGAGACGCCTGCCCGGTCAAGCTGTACCCGCTGACGACGGGCATCGATGCGACATTACCAAAGCATGACCGCTGCCTCGCCCGTCGCATTCGCGTAATAGAGGCGAAGGCGCAGGATATAGGTCTTACCCTTCATCAAACGCTGCTCGATCTTCGCGTTATAGTCGGTACCACTATCGTCATCAGCCTGAAGATAGACTGGCTCGTCATTGCCGCCATCCTCGAACAAGACCATGAGGGTGTCCGCCTCACCAAAGGTCTGCATGGTGTATTTGCGTGTCACGTCCGGCTTGATGACCAGATTCACCTGCTCCCCTGCCCCGATCCCAATAACCTCCGACCGAAACGGTTGCAGAGCGACATGGTCCTTCTTCTTTATCGCGGGATAGAAACGCTTGGCCCAGGATTTGTCTTTCGCTGAGAGACCGTTTGCCGGGTGAATCCCTGATGCATCATAGGGCGGTGGACCTTCTATCAGTTGCGCATGAAATTCGTAATGCATGATCGAATCGCCGTCCCACACAGAGCCTTCGACATCACTTTCTTCCACCGCGTCCAGAATATTGCGATCGATCTTCGAATGACTCCAATTGTTGGGCGGCCCACTGAAATAGTCGTACACGGCTGACCGGTCCCACTGTATCCCCGAAAACGGGTTCTGGTGCTCATGCTTTGCACCGAGGGCATGGCCTATCTCGTGCAGAGCGGTATCCTTGCCATGTGCGGTCGTGAGCGACCAGCCAAAATTCATGGTGCGCTGTGCAGCGGGAATTTTATTGATCGGATAAGTCCCGAGATAAGACCAAGACCCTTCATCCTGATCAAAGCCGATCCGGATTTCGGCCTCATCGAGTTTATTGACCTCCACAAACTCCAGCCCGATACCCAGATCCTTCCACTCCTGAAAGGATTTTCTCACCTGCCGTTTGTCCGACGTGCTGCCGGTCCAGCTTTTCGGAGAGCCGTGTTTGTCATGTTCGAAGAAACAATAATGGATGACGGTTCCGTTCACCCACATATCACTTATATGCAGAACGAACGCCGCCCGCCTCGGATCAACGTCCGGTGAAATCACGCGGGTTGCCATCTCGGGCATGTCGCAAAACTTGCGACCGGCTTTCTCGGCCTTGTAGGCCAGTTTTTCAGGTGCAGTCGGTGCGTTCGCGGTTTTTTTCTTTGTTGCCATCGTATCCTCCGAAACAGCTGCAGATTGGGTTTTGTTCAAAGTGAATGGTGAACAGCGAACAACCATTCCCGTGCGATCAATCGGTGGCGATCAGACACGCATCTCGTCATCCTTCTTCGTGATTGTGGTCGCTGCAGAGATGATCAGGGAACCGTATTCCTGACGCTAAGGATAGTCGATAAAAAAGCTGCCGAAGAGACACAGGCAAGGCCTCGCGGCAGCCGAGCGGACGCATTTCCAGGCTGCCACAGGTCACCGCCACGCAAACCCTCAGGACCCAGTGAGCGACTTCGGCGACTTGCCCGGCAATTTGATCTCAGCGAAGACGAGGTTTGCGCCCGTTTCGGGGACACGACCGGCCAGGCGCAACACGCTGCGGAACAACGCAATCGTCAGCGGCCTGGCCTGGCCTCGAATCATTCTGTAAAGATTGACCGATACCCAGGGATCGATATGTCCGGCAATAATGCGCTGGCGCGCGTTCAGCTCATCCTGCCACCGACTCCGGCCCCAGTCCGGCGCGTTCGCCGCAAGGCCGCGGACCTCCTGCATGGTCAGCAGCAGTCCAGCCATGTGATCGCGGAGATCGATCATGGCAGCGGCATGGGCGATCGCGTTCTGGAAGTCGTATTGCGTATTGAAGCCCGAAGGCACATCGGCCTGCTCATTGATGCCTGCAGACAGTGCCGTGAGATCACTTTTCTGTCGACTGCGGATGATCTGGGCCCAGTTGCCTGGCAGGCCGCAACTGACGAAGAACGCGAGCAAGGCGCGGGGATTATGGGTGCCGTATCGACCGATGGCCCACCCCACCTCCTCTGCAGCCACCGCCCTTGCCTGGTCTGCGAGTGTTGACGGAGAGATCCCGACCCCGAGCAGACGATCCAGCTCATGGCTAGTCAGACGCATGCGGATCATCAACTCCGCTTCCTTCGCCTGCTGGGGATAGGCCCGCAGATAGTCTGCGGCGAATGCCGCGCTCGCCGGGTTGAGCAGGTCCCGATCAACAAAGCAATTCAGGACGCTGCGCGCCTCCTTGGGATCGAGCCGTTTCCCGCCATGGCTCAAGGTGAGGTCGAGATCGAGATCGCTGGTCAGCGAAGCGAGCGCCAGGCGTGAGGATTCGACAAACCGGAGTGAGCGGCGTTCCGCCAGAAACGCGCGCTCTTCCTCGACCGATGCACGGGATACCACCGCCAGCACGTTGCCGCGAGCATCAGCCTCTACCCGCACAGAGATATCCAGGATGGACCTGCCGCTGAGCTGGAAATCCAGCAGAACGATCTCGAATCCGCGCCGTCGCGTCTGACGGACAAACGTCGACAGTGTTCCACCAACGATCTGCACCGGCCCATCCGGCTCCCCACCCCAGCGGTTCACCACGGCGTGGACATCGCCGCTCAGGGCCTGGCGCCAAGCTGCGCGCGCAGCCTCGTCGCCAGGCCGGAACGAAAGCTCAAGTTCACTGCCGCGTCCACCCGACTCGCTGGACTCGCTGGTCATCCTGGCCGAGAGTTTGGCCTCGGCCGCCTCCTCGATCCGCCGGCTGATCTCGCCGACCTTCTCCTGGAAACGCCCCAGCAGCCTGCGCAATGCCTTCGCACGCGCATCGACGCTTTTCAGCCGCCCGTTCGCACGCTCGCCGATGTCGTCGAGCGCCTTGACGACCTTCTTGTATTTGGCGTTGGACTTGACATAACCCGCTATCGCCTCTTCGGCCTCGGCAAAGAATTCCGCGACAGCCTCCTGGACCAGTTCCTCGACGCGCGGGCGCAGGTCGCCCGCCAGCCCGAGATCAGTGAGCACACCCTCTGTGACGGGCACGACAAGGGCCTCTGCCTTTACCTGCCACTTGAGTGCCGTGGTCTCGATGCGCCGGCTGATCAGGTCCGCGACCACATCGGCAGGTGCACGTGAGGGATCCACACCCAAGGTCGCCAGGGTGATCTCGCGGAACCAGACCTCGCTTTCCCGATCACGCAGCCAGGCAGAGGCCCGCTCCCGAATCAGCCTGGAGGGCTCGGTGAACGGCATCAGCTCATCGATGATGGTCGAGGCAGATCCCAGGTGCTGCTGCAACTGCGGTTTGATGGCCGCATACAAATCGGCAAGGTCGACCTGGACACCGAGCCGCCTGGCCACCGACATCGACTCTGCCCCGCCGCTCATCAACGACAGAAGGACGTTACCCGGTCGTGACGCATCGGCCCGCACATAGAAGCTGTGGAGGCCCGAGCGAACCGCGCTAAAGCCGACACCAGCGCCCATCACCGCATCTGCATCTACCAGGAGTTCTACCGGCAGGCTCACCTTTACCTCACCGCCGAGCTTGAGCTTGCCCTCGGCCTTGAAACGCATTGCCAGCAGTTCCTGACCGTCGAGCAAGTCATGGATACGATCCAGGTCAAGCGGCAGTGCGTCACCAAGGCGCATCGCATTGTCCACCAGCACACGTCCCCAGCGACGCTCGCCACGATTGAGGAACCAGTAGCACAGGTCGACATCGATGCCGCCAGCCGCATTGCCGCTCAAGGTGATGGGATTGAGCGGCAGGCTGCCCTTGGCCTCGCCCTTCAGGGTGCCCGAGAACTCAACCATGACCGGCTTTCGATCCATCGCGAAAGCAGGAAGTTCCGGCCCCAATTCGGGACTTGCATCCACCAGCAGAGTCGCCTCCGCCTGCGCCCCAAGCAGCAGATTGAAGCCTTGCAGGTCCGGGACCGGAATCGCCACGGGTGCGGAGATCGGCACCCGCAGCGCGGGGGCATCCGCCACAACGACATCGTGAAGGGTCTGAGTCAACAGCCGCATGGGGCCCTGTCCCAGCTTGTGATCGAGCGCGCGCTGAAATTCGACCAGGCGTTCGAGTTCGGCTTCGCTGACCTCCAGAACGGCGAGCACGGCCTGCAATTCGCTGCCTGACGGCAATCCTTTGCTGCGGTAACGTCTCAGCAAGGTCCAAATATCGTCTACCCCGTCAGGCAGCTCCGCCCCGCCCAGACGGTCCTGCAATCGGCTGAGCAGTAACAGATCCCCTGCACATGAACTCTCTGACAATTCCTCAACAATGCGCGAAACCCAGCTCATTTGCCTGTCTCCTCGATAATCACTCGACGGTGACCTGGCAGGCTACCAATACGAAAAAACCTTGTCGACACGAAAGCCGGGGCAGTCGCAGCCAGTGCTGAGATCCAACCAAGACCACACCGCAAGCACCCCGATGGACGGAAGTTTTCTGCAGGCAGTCGGCTGCGCGGTAAGCAGACCAATCAACCCTCAATCCAAAGCTCCGCCCGGCCTGTTCAGAAATTGGCCAGGAAGAACGGGATCATCAGGGCGTTGACCAAATCGATGAAGAAGGCCGCCACCAGGGGCACGATGATAAACGCCATGTGCGATGCACCATAGCGGATGGTCACCGCCGACATGTTTGCCATCGCGACGGGTGTGGCCCCGAGCGCATAGCCACCGAAGCCGGCCGAGACCACAGCCGCGTCGTAATTGCGGCCCATGAAGCGGAACACCACCAGGAGGCTGATGGCCGCAACAACGATGAACTGTGCTGCGAGAACGCTCAGCATCGGCAGCGCAAGATCGATCAGGGTCCACAGCTGCATGCTCATCAGCGACATGGCAAGAAAGGCACCCAGTGCAACGTCCGCAATCAGCGCCACCGCTGGCGATCGACTTGGCCAACGCCGCCCCGACAGACGCGGAAAATTCTCTGGCATAAGATTCGAGATCACGATGCCGCTGATCAGGGCAGTGACGAAAAGCGGCAGTTTGAGACCGGATTCCGTCAACACATCATTCAGTACCAGACCGATGATCCCGCAGATGTGGATCGCCAGCAGCGCATCGAGAAAGTCCAGATGACCAACCCCTTTTTCCCGATCCCGCTCCGGGATGCCCACATCCAGGGGTTCAACCGTCGCAGGCTTGAGGTCGTGGCGATTGATAAGAAACTTGGCGATCGGCCCACCCATAAGGCTGGCGAGGATGAGTCCGAGTGTCGCGCTGGCGATGCCAATCTCCATCGCGCCCGTGACACCGAATTCCTGCGAAATACGCGGAGACCATGCGATGGCGGTTCCATGGCCACCAATCAGGGAGACAGTGCCACTGAGCACACCCATGGCCGCATCCATGTCGAACATTGCAGCAACCGATATGCCTGTCAGGTTCTGCGCAAACATGGTCGCGACCGTGATCAGCAGCAGGATGATCAGCGGTTTGCCGCCTGCCAGCAGGTCCTTGATGCGTGCATTGATACCAATGGTGGTGAAGAAATACACCAGCAGGTAATCGCGCAACAGCAGATCGAACGACACTTCCAGGTTGAAGACAGCGTAGATAATCCAGAAAAGCACCGAAAACAGCAGGCCGCCGGTCACCGGCTCCGGGATGCTGAACTCACGCAGAAACCCGATCGAATCGTTCAGGCGCTTGCCGACGAACAGAACGATAATACCGATCGTGAACGTCAGAAACGCATTCAGTTCCAACACACCGTCCACGAGTTCAAATATTTCCATATTCACCGACCTCTGCGTTAACGCTCAACCGGCAGGCCGTCGCCAGGGCGACCATCATCTTTACCGCTCTATGAAACCCTCTGTTTCGTACACATGCCCGAACGAGTCATTGGCCGCATGCAGTGCGATGGCGACCACCATCCCGGTGAATACCAGGCCGATGAAGGCAAGCACGATCGCGAGGAATTTTGCGCGTTTGTCGACCGGCCTGAGATCGCCGTAGCCAACGGTGGTGGCATTGATAAAGGCATGGTACATCGAGTCGAATAACGACCATCCCTCTATTCTGCCGATGATGTAACCGATCAGGCAGATCAAGAGCAGCAGGAAGATCAGCAGCGGCCCGGCATACAGCAGGTCGGCCCAGAGGGTTCGGAGAAATTCAAACGTGAAGTCCATCTACCCGACTCACCCCGCCTTGACCCTGAACAGCACCGCATACAGCGCCGGTACGACCCCGAGCGTCAACACGGTTCCGAACACCAGTCCGAAGGCCAGGATGACCGCCATGGAGAAGAACAATGGGTCGACCGAGATGATCAATGGCGCCAGGCCGAACACGGTCGTGACCGTGGTCATCACAATGGGACGGAAGCGTGACAGTGCGGCACTCATGATCGCCTTGTATTGGGAGGGATCAGCAGTTGTTCTTGCATACGGTATGTACTAAGTTGCCCTGCGATTATCGATGACTGAAACGGAATCGGCACCCTGCTCCTGATTTTCTGTCGATGGCGAAGATGCTGCAAAGATTCATTGAAGAGGCCAGGAAATTGAAAGGCCAGCTGGAAGAGCCGATCGTGTTGAAGGATGAGCCCCCTGAGGACTATCCACCCCTGTCCGATTGTTCCCCGCTCCGGAGGAGCTGATGTTGCGAGCAGTAAAAAAGAGGAGGGCCATCAGCGATCTGTCTTTCTGGGAGCGGGTTTGGCTCCTGCTGGGATTGCTCATCGTGGTGGTGTTTATCGTCGGCATGCTGGAACCCATGCCGCAAGACCCGAACTACCATCTGTTTGCCGACAGCCGCACATTCTTCGGCATTTCCAACTTCAATGATGTGGTGTCGAATATCGGTTTCGCCGTGGTTGGCGTGCTTGGGCTGATGGTGGTGGCTGGGGTGCGGGGCCGGGTAATTTTTGCCGGTTCGCCTGATGCCCGCCCGTATCTCATATTCTTCGTTGGCATTGCCCTGATCAGTCTGGGGTCAGCTTACTATCACCTGGCACCGAGCAACGAACGCCTGTTTTGGGACCGCCTGCCGATGTCGATCGGCTTCATGGCGATCACCGCCGCAGTTGTGGCCGATCGAGTTGATTCCAGGGCGGGGAACGGCTGGCTGCTGCTCTTACTGCTTGTCACGGGTGCCGCCAGCCTGATCTATTGGGCCTGGACCGAGTCCATGGGCCGCGGTGATCTGCGTTTCTACGCGATGGTGCAGTTCTACCCGATGGTTGCCTTGCCGCTGATCGTCGGTTTGTTTCCGCAGCACCGTTACACTTTGGGACGTTATCTGGCCTGGAGTATCCTTTGGTACGGCCTGTCGAAGGTGTTCGAGTACTTTGATCACGAGGTGTTCGGGCTTCTGGGATACACGGTCAGTGGGCATACGCTGAAACACCTGACTGCGGCGGTAGCGACCTTCATGGTGCTTCAGATGTTGTTGTCTAAGAAAGCGCCGTCCGTCAAATAGGCTCAGATCACCTGGGGGACGCTCTGAAGTTCTCTGAAACCTTGCTGTGGTGCACCCTGACGGCGATTCCCATCGGACGCTTTCCGGCATTGCGCCTGGCGCGCATGGTGCGGACCCGCACGGACTGGAGATACGGAAAAGGACATCAAGGCCCGACCTGCTTTTTACGACCTCTGACAGCGGGGTCGCTGAGCCGGCTGCCGAACTGGACATCTCCATATGGCGTTTTATACTACGCCATATGGGAACACTGAAATCAGAAAACCGTATCTACCGCCCCCAGGCGTCGACCAAGACCGCGCCGGTGGCCACGTTCGCGCCCAGTGAGGTCTACAAACGCCTGGGGCTGATCAAGGCAGACCGCTCGGAGCTGGTCCGGGTGCTGCGCATCGGGGTACCCGTCGCCGTGTTCGGTAAGCTCGCCACCGAGATCGGCACCTCCCAGGCCACCCTGGGCAAGGTCATCGGCCTACCCTCGTCCACCCTCACCCGTCGACGTCAATCCAAGCGATTGAGCCCGGACGAAAGCGACCGGCTCTACCGCGTGGCCTCCGCGTACCGGAGCGCCTTGCAACTGTTCGAGGGCGACCGCACAGCAGCCCAGCGCTGGCTGAACGAGCCGGCAAAGGCGCTCGGCAATAGCAGCCCTATCGACTACCTGGATACCGAGGCGGGCGCCGAGGCCGTGCACGACTTGATCCTGCGTCTCGAGCATGGCGTCATCACCTGATGCCCACGTTTTTTCGCCTGGTCAAGGCACGCTATGCCGATCAGGCGTTTGACGGAGAGGGAGCCAAGCTCAGCGGGGGACGCTGGAACAGCAAAGGCGTGGCAGTCGTCTATGCCGCCGACAGTATTGCCTTGGCCGCCCTGGAACTGCTCATTCACCTGCATTCGCACGAGATCCTCAACAGCTATCGTCTCTACCGTATCGTGATTGGCAATGCGGACCTCTTGTCTCTGGACGAGCGCGATCTTCCCAAAGACTGGCGCATTGATCCGCCTCCATCGTCGACAGCACACGTGGGTGATGGATGGGTCGCCTCTAACGACTCCCTGGCGCTGGCGGTTCCCAGCGTGGTGATCCCTTCGCAACAAAACGTCCTCATCAACCCGACGCATCCCCGCTTTGATCGCGCCCTGAAGACCGTGCGCCAAGAATCGTTCGTGTTCGATCCGCGACTGCTCAAGGCCTGATCGATAACCCGTCGTTAACTCAATGAAAAGGGCTACCTAGCTCATGAACAGGCGGACATGTGCCTTGAGATGGACGGATGCCAAAATCTCGGCCATTGGCGCAAACCCCGCCATTGCTTCCAGATCTGAGCTCGCAGCAATCTCGTAGGAGGCGTCCATGTCCTTGCACAATTCAAAGAGCATTTGTTGAGTGTCGATGTGGCCAACCCGCATTACTCAGTAGTCAGAAATATAGGCGACAGAGGGATGCTTGAAAAACGAACGCACCAACTTCGGGTCATCGGCGATTGCCTGCAGCTGGTTGTAAACGCGTTCCTCCAGTTTCTCGCCCTTGCGCAGCGGATTCCTTGCCACACCGGTGCGCTTGGCATGGCTCCACACCAGTTCGTCGGGATTGAGATCCGGGGCATAACCCGGCAAGAAATGCAGCGTCAGCCGACCTTCAGTCGAAGCCACATAGTCCTTCACGACCTTGTTCTTGTGCGCCGGCAGGCCATCGACCACCAGGTGCAGCGGCTTCTTGCGCCGGTACATCAAGCCTTTAAGCAACGCGACAAACAACTCACCAGTAAGACCCCCTTGATAGGTCGCAAACCAGAACGCTCCCTTGGCATTGACGGCCGATGCGGCGCTGACGCCCTGGCGTTGTCCGGGCCGCTCCACCACCGGGGTCTTGCCGCGTTCCGCCCAGGTCTTGCCATGCACCGCATCGGCACGGAAACCCGATTCGTCCCAGAAATAGATCTCGGCTTTCTCCCGTTTGGCCCGCGAAACCAGCGCCGGATACGTTTCCCGCTGCCAGCGTTCCACCGCTTGTGGGTCTCGCTGATAAGCGCGCTGCAATGGTTTTTGCGGCGTCAGCTTGAGTTCGGCAAGCAAGCTGCCTACCGAAGTGATGCTCAGCTGAATAGCGAATTTCTGGAAAATCAGTTCGCGCACAATCGCGCGCGTCCACAAGCCAAAATCAAAACCATACTGCAGGGGGTTCTTGCCATTGATCCAGCGAAAGACCTGGCGCTTTTGGGTCGCCGTGAGCTTGGACGGGCGGCCCGTACCCTTGCGGGCGGCTAGCGCGCGTTTGCCACGCCCGCGCCCCCGTACCTTGGCGAGCCACTTGTAGGCCGTCGTGCGGCACAAGCCATAGCTCGCCATGACGCTCGCCACATCCTCCCCATCAAGGATGCGTTCCACCGCCATCAGGCGTATGGCTTCCTGGGTCTTCCGATCATGACTGCGTCCGTCTTTCTTCATCACCAGTTGGAGATCAGCTATGCGCACGAAGTTCCCCGTTTGTAGACTTTATTACTGACCTATAAGTAAACGCAGCGCCGCGCCAAGGATAGTGGACACGACGCCGTACTGGTGAACGACATAGGCATCACGCGCCGACAGGCCCTGAGCGGCAAAATTCACTGCCAGTGCTACCGGATAGCATCCAGGCGTAGTACCCGAAACCACGAGTTCACGCCAGCTCTGCAGATCACTGGAATTGATGACCTGGGCCCCCAGCTCTGCGAATTTCTTACCCATTCGAACAGTCATAGTCCGGGTTTCGCTGGAGAGCTTGCGGGACAGCACCAGTTTATCTATCCGCACAAGCTCTTCGCTGTCGCCTGCCAGCGCGGCGCCGTGTGCGCATATGAGGGCGATTGCGTCCCCCCGGCTTGCCTGCTCGGCGGCTGTCCGTGCGAATTCCAGCAACGAAGCCGCGTCGAAAACTGTTCCTTTCTGAATGGCTGATTCAAGCCCGCCCGAGAATGCAAAACCCCCAATCCGACGGGACCCCCGACTCCGATCCTGGTGATTTTCTTCACTTTCACTCTCTCCGAAGTGGCGGCGATAGCACCTGAGACTACCCTGGTTTGTATCAAGACTGGTGGGCTGCCCCAATGTTCACGCACATCTGAATTTAGTTGAGATGGTGATACCGGAGTTACGAAATGGCAAGACGACACTTCCGTCGCGAGTTCAAGCTGGAACCAGTTCGACTGATCCGCGAACAGGGAACGACTGCAGCGGCACGAGATCTTGGGATTCACGACAACGTTCCGATGCGCTGGGTCAACCGGTTAGAAGATGATCCGCAGCATGCGTTTCCTGGTCACGGTTCGATGCGGCCGGAACAAAAAGACATTGCCCGACTAAAGCGCGAACTCAAGAAGGTCAAGCCGGAACGGGACATTCTAGAAAAGCGACATACCTCGCCACAAAGTCCGGGTGAGGTATGGCTGTTGCTTTGCACGCCGGAATGAGCCAGCTTTGATTTGTGCGTGAACTGCCTCCGCCCATGCGTTTCTTCAAGGTTTCGGGTTCTACCCCGATAGCACGGACACTTCAGAAAAGCCCGATAATGGGCGGAGAGGTGTGTTTTTATGTCGAAGAGAAGAAAGTTCAGTCCCGAGTTCAAGCGGGGAGCCG
>CAZCDY010000005.1:0-1216 GCA_964497145.1 uncultured Gammaproteobacteria bacterium | reverse complement strand
TGCTGACCCGCTGGAAGCGAGAAGCCGATGCTGAGGGTCGCCATGCGTTTGGCGGATCCGGCACCCCAAGGGATGAGGAAGTAGCACGCCTGAAGCGCGAGTTGGCGCGGGTGAAGAAGGAGCGAGATTTTTTGCGCGATGCGGCAACGTTCTTCGCCAGGGAGTCGTCCTGAGGTATCGGGCGATCCAACGTTGTCGCGATGATTTTCCTGTTCGAATGATGTGTCGTCTTATGAATGTCTCGCCCAGCGGTTACTACGATTGGGAAGGCCGGCCACCCAGTGCGCGGCAGGTCGACAACGAGCGCTTGCTGGAACGGATCCGCGAGATCCATGAAGACAGCCAAGGCATCATCGGTGCGCCGCGCATGCACGAGGATCTGACCGGGGACGGCGAGACGGCCAGCAAGAATCGCATTGCCCGCCTGATGTCTACTCATGGTCTTCAGGGCTGGCCACGCAAGAAGAAACGAGGCCAACGTGGCAAGCCAGGTTTACCGCCGCCGGGCATCCGCAATCATTTGGAGCGGGATTTCATGGGGAGACCAAATGGGTCACGGATATCACCGAGCTGAAGACGGATGAAGGGAAGCTGTACTTGTGCGTAGTGATCGATCTGTTCAGTAAGCTCGTGCTCGGTTGGTCGATGCATCATCGTCAAGATCGCCAGATGGTGATCCGGGCGGTTGAGATGGCCGTCTGGCAGCGCCAAGGCGGCTGGTCGGTGATCTTGCATTCCGATCGTGGCAGCCAGTTTCGGAGTGGCGATTATCAGCGCTTCTTGCAGCGGAACACGCTCATTTGTTCGATGAGTGCTGTTGGCCACTGTGGCGACAATGCGGCATGCGAGGGATTCTTCGGCATGCTAAAGCGTGAGCGAATCAACCACCGTCGTTACCGCACCCGAGACGAGGCCAGGGCCGATGTATTTCATCACATCGAACGATTCCACAACCCGAGAATGCGGCGTAGAGTCGCGAAGAGAGATCAGGCGTTTTCCGCCTTGTTAAAACCGTCCGTGGAAATGGGGTAGAACCCTTCAAACAAATGGAAGTTCGCGGTCGGGTCGAGGTTGAATGCAAAGATGGGGCAATATTGGATGCAATTCAACAAACAAGGGAGGTTGGCAAGTGCATACCCCCTCGCCCAGCCCGCCAGCTGAGCATTTTTTTGCTCTGAGCCGGCTCAAGGCACAGGGTTTGAGGCCGACAGTATTA
>CAZCDY010000004.1:57261-61869 GCA_964497145.1 uncultured Gammaproteobacteria bacterium | reverse complement strand
ATCGGTTGGGCAGATATCGATGCACATGCCGCAGCGCGTGCAGTCGGCGCTGACGTCCTGATGGATATCGTATGCGGCTCCCCGAATGGTCAAGTCGAGCACATGCGGCACCATACACACCTTGCGGCAGTCACCTTCGTGATGGCAGGCCTCCGCGTTATAGGTCACCCGCACCGGCGAAGCGATACCAACCACGGCATAGGTAACACCGATCGGGCACACATAACGACACCAGGCGCGACGCGAATAGAAAACCTCGAACAGCAGCAATAAACCGATCCAGATCAGCGCAATCCCCGGACCATAGATCAATGCCCGACTGAGAATGCCAGTCGGTGAGATGGTCTCGAACACCGTGTAACCACTTGCCAGGGCGAGGAGCGCGAAGATTACGTAGAACACACTGCGCGTCTTGCGATGGAAGGTATGGTTCTTGATGATTTTCTTCTTCACCAGCCACAGGTGGAGATACTCCGCCCACTCGGACAGCAGGTGGTAAGGGCAAACCCATGAACAGAAGGTGCGCCCACCCAGCAGCAGCCACAGCATAAACACGGTCACGGTACCTATGATCAGATTGAGCACGACGTGTTTGTACGCCAGCATGACCTGCAAGGCCGCATTCAGGTCTGCCATATGAAAGCCGATGAAGCGCGAAGCCGTCAGCGACCCTTCCAGCACCTGGATATCAAAAGTAAAGGAGACCAGAAAAAGAAGATTCACCAGAATCAAGGTGATCCAGCGCCGCCATAGCCAGGTGTGTTTATGATTGCCGCGCGCCGCTTCGAGATCGGCCTTGGTGAGGGTGCCCTTTTTGTTCTGATAGATTGCCTTCAGCGCTTCCGGCTGGTCCTCTTTGCGCGGCCGCGACGGTTTGCTGCCGAACACTTGAAGTAGCGATTCTTTGGTGTAGTTCATATCAACTGTGCACCGAATCGGTGTCTTTATCGAGATCGATGACGATTGCTGCGGTTTCGACCGGGCAGATCATTTCGCACACACCACAACCAACACAACCTGCCATCACCACCGGAATCATCCGCGCCATGCCATCATCGCCGGCGATGGCCTGTAGCTGGATGGCGTGTTTTGGCGGACATTCGTTGCCGTGCTGTTCGGCTACGCGTGCCAGCCGGGTCTGCTGCTCGTTTTCAGCCAGCGCCTTTTCCTTGGCGGCACATTGGGTGATCCGAATTTCAATTGGACACTGTCTGACACAAAGGTCACACAGCTCTAGATCATAGGGGTGATCTGCAACCGCAATCGGGTTCCAGCGATCGATATCATCGTAGCGCAACAAACCCGGGAAATCGGCGCCGCGAGCAGTCCCTTTGAAGCCCATTCCCTTTACTGCCAGACAGGCTTTTGGGCGTGCCAGACGCGCGAAGCCCATACGCGAGTCCGCGGGGTAATCAAGATCGTGCGTCAATGCGCCGGTAGGACAGGCCAGCACGCATTGCAGGCCGTCGCAGGAGAAGTCACAAGCCTGCGCTCTGGCGTCGATATAGGGTATGCCTATACCCATACCCTCGTCGAGGTCGGCGAGCTTTATCGCATTGACCGGGCACACTTGCACGCACTGGCCGCACTTAATGCACGACGCATAGAATTCTTTCTCGTCGAGCAGAGTTTTTAGCGCGCCCGGTGGGCGCAGTCGTGCTGAGGCAGTCTGGAAGACCGGCAGAAAGCCCATCAGCGAAATACCCACCACGCCGGCAGCGAGGGCCGTTGAGCGTAGGAATTCGCGGCGCTGATTCTCACGTTTTTTTTTCGATAGCACCGGTTTCCTGCCTGGCTTCTGATCCGTTGGCTTCATAACTCAACCTTAGGCGACATCAGCGGCTGCTCATCCCTCACCATCATATTGGGTGCGGTGAAGGGCGCAAGGCGTTCGAGAAAGTCCAGTATCGCCATTACTGGTGTACCTTGGAAAAATCGCGCCGTGGGCACATCCATCCAGATGCGATCTGCATAGGCATACAGCTCGTAGGGGGTATCGCCTACACCGTTCTTGTCCAGGTCGAAACCTTCGTAATCATCCCAGTGATTGCCCTTCCAATGATTGCGGTTCGCGGTCTTTCCACCGGCAACGGATATCTGTGTCTGATTGCCTTTGAAGGTGTTGCCTTCAAAAATATTTCCTGTCCAGTCGTTTAGAAAATTAACTGCGACACTGGTGAACGCAATCACGTTGTTCTTGATGCGGTTGGTCGTGTCCGGGTCGTAAGGCGACACATCGATGTACAGACCGGTTGCGCAATACACGATCTGGTTTCCGCTGATCTCGACGTCTGAGGTTTCCTTGAAGCCGATGCCCATGCCGGTGGGGCCATTGGCGTAGGCGATGTAGTTGTTCTTGACTACCACACTGTCGCTGTACATCAGAAAGATGCCAACCGAATTGTTCTGGTAATAGTTGGAATCTACCTCGTTGAAGCGGGAGTACATGAAATGCAGGGAATAACGCCCGTTGCGAGAGTCATTGCGTGCAATCACATTATCGGCGGAATACCAGACCACCATATCGCGACTGTTGCGAATGATGTTATCGGTGATTTTATTGTTGAAGCTATACCAAAGCCTTACCGAGTCGCCACGAACACCAAGTGCCACGGGTTTCGACGAGATTTGGTTTCGACGGATGATGTTGTTCTCGGACTGCTGCAAGTCCACCCCGAACAAACAGTTGTCGATCACATTGTCCTTGATAACGTTGAAGTTGCCGCGTACCTGAACACCCGAGTCGAGATCGTTATGCGAACCGCCGGAATTGGTAAGGCGCAGGTTCTTTATGACGGCACCATCGGTATCGATATAGATTACCGAACCCTTACCGCCGGCATCGATCGTGACCTTGCCCTGGCCGTCAATGGTCAAGGGGAAATCCAGGGTTACCGGTCCAGCGTAGGTTCCCGGTGGCGGCACCAGAGTCGAGTTAGGTTCCGCCTGGTCGACCAGATCCTGCAGTGGCGGGTAGGGGGCCGCGCCACCGGCTAGCGGAAAGCCGATGCACAGGATCGCAAATGCAAACCAATGCAAGGCTCGCATCAGTCGCCTGCTGCACGAAACTGTTTGCGTCGCACGAGGGCGGCAAATGCCAACACCACGAACAGTAGCATCATCAAGCCGAAGCCCTTGTCGGGATAAGAATGTGTCGCGAACTGAGCAACCTTGCCATCGCCGAATACCGTCGGCATGAAAGGTTTAACCGAAAACGCTCCCATGTCGTTCAGCGTATGGCCATACCACCACAACCAGGCCGAGTAATCGAGAATGAAGAACAGCGGCAATGCCATCGGCACAAGTACCAGCAGCCAGTACAGCAGTCCACTGTTCTTTCGCGCGCCAAAGACCAACAGGGCCATGGCGCCGATCAGTCCCCAGAACACCACATGAAGGGCGGCATTCAAGGTCTTCACCATGGGGACGATTTCGTCCTCGTTATTGAAATACCGTCCGAGGCTTTGTTCGTAGTGCCAGCTTATGACCTGGAAAGTGCTGCCGTTCCAGGTTTGATTGTGCCCCGTGTTTTTCTGATCGATCTCGAAGGTGGTCCTCAATTGGTCGATCATGTGGCCCTTTACGTCCGCTTGTCCGGTACCCTGATCACGCTGCGAAGGTAGAACGACTTCTACGCCGGAATCCTCGAGAGATTTCTTTAACACCCCGGTAATACCGCCAATGACGATCTCCGGCTCCGCCGTCGCGCCTTTCAACGCTTCGGGGTCGATCGAGTTGGTCATCGCTGAAACATAGCCTTCGTTCTGCAGGCGGAAGCCATCTTCGCCATACATGGCGAGATACATCCAAGCGGCGATGGCGGCAAAGCCGATGCTCATTGTGAGCATTCGGACCTTGGGTTTTGTGCACATGAAACCAAGCAGCATCACCACCATGAATACCATCAGAAACTGGCCGAAACCACGTTCTACTGGACCGCCGGCTGCGATGGGGTACATACCGACGTAGTGATTGATGGTGTCCATCTCGTGAACGCAATCAAGCGCTTCGTCTTCACTTATCTCCTGTTTTTCCTGCATGCTGCAGCCATTGAAGACCCCATTGATATGAAATTGAATGCGCACGCCGTCAGGAAACGATTCGGCCGGATAATTGGGTGCGGTAAGCGATACCCACCAGATGGGCGTGTAGAAAACAGCAGCGAGAATTGCTATGCCAATGAGCGAGAGCACCGTAACGATGAGCGTTTGCTTGGTTTGAGATTCAGCATTCATCAAATTGTGGCCTTAACCGTATCAGGTCGTCGAACAGCGTGCCGTTTGAGTCGGTGTGCGGGGAGTGAGCACTGCAACAATAGATATTTGGTTAACGATGACGAAGGCTGCGATCCTCGCATGCCTCCGTCATCGGTACGTACTCATCGATTCACGTCAATCAATCGTAGTCGGGGTTCTGGTAGTCCACAGAAGGTGCCAAGTCTTTCGGATTGACCTTAACGTGCGTAACCCAGTTGATCACCATCTTCATTTCTTTATCACTGAAGTTTTCGATCTGTTTGACCATTTCGGGATTGGCATTGCGTCGTTTGCCATCCCTGATCCATTCGAACTGACGCACCACGTACTCATAATGCTGACCCTCGATACG
>CAZCDY010000004.1:37991-57251 GCA_964497145.1 uncultured Gammaproteobacteria bacterium | reverse complement strand
ATTCATCGGCAGTGCCGCGATATACGCGGTTACATCGGCCATTGCCTGTTCGTCGCCGATTGCTTCGGGTAGCGCGAACGGGTACATGGTTGGGTTGTCACGGTTGAGTGAGCGGATATCAGCCAGCTGCTTGATCAGCACTTCACGGTGTTGCCCGGCAATCTGCGGGAAGGTCCCGTTGGGCGTGCCCCAGCCCTCGAGCAGGTGACAAGCGGAGCAGACTTCATACACCTCGATACCGTTTTCCCGGTCGGGTTCGAGTGTCATTGCCAAAGTTTTTTCGCCGCCTTCAGCATTCCATTCAACCGGGGCCGCAGGGTCTGCGGAAAATGCACTGCCAGCGATAATCAAACCCAGCGCCAGAAGTCCTGCCTGTGATGATGTTTTGCGTTTCATCTCGATACTCTCTCCAGAACCCTGATGCCGCAGCTTCAGGTTATTGAACCAACCTATCAAGATACGAATTGATCCGTACCCGTCGATTGGATAAATGCTGTCATCGCAAGGCCCTAAGGGCCATGATATTGGTCAAATCGCATATAGATGGGGCTTGCCGAATCGCGTGATCACTCGACAGTAGCCAGCCAGTCAGCAATCGCACGCATTTCTTCGTCATTCACCAGGCCCATCACTCCCAACATCGCTGCAGACTGACCGTTCTTTCTGGCACCCGACTTGATGTCTTTCATCTGGTTGTAGGCGTAGTCCGCGTTCTGGCCGGCAAGTTTGGGATAGATCGGCAGAATGGGGGTCTTGGCGTCTTTGCCGTGACAGGACCAGCAGGTCTTGGATTGGTACAGCGCTGCGCCGTCGGCGGCAGTGGCCAGGTT
Organism: uncultured Gammaproteobacteria bacterium; assembly: GCA_964497145.1. GTDB lineage: Bacteria > Pseudomonadota > Gammaproteobacteria > Chromatiales > Chromatiaceae > Thiosocius. The sequence continues at coordinate 56,421 of CAZCDY010000004.1, read as the reverse complement.
GCCCATGGACACTGATACAGCGGTAACAGCAGCCGCAATCTTCAATACTTTCAGTATTTTCATAAATCACCTTCTCTATTCATGGTATTGGAATCCTTTGAACGAATCAGGGGGAGCCCACATCGAGCTCCCCCTGAACAGACCTCAGCAGCAACTAACGCGATTATTTGGTCTTAACCGCACCGTTCTGCTCCAAGAAGGTTTTGGCACGCAGACCAAGATCGGCCGTCTTCACCTGATACTGCCAATGCTGACCAGCCCAAAGTGTTGCATTCTGGTAGTCACCCTTGGCAGCGAAGCCCTCAGACTTCTTCTTCGCCTCTTCAGCAAAACCGAGCTGATCGGTCGCGTCCTCGACCAGTGCGACAACAGTAGGGAAGTCCTTGTAGTTGTGACTGGTGATGAAGCCGACTACCGAATCGATGACCGCTTGGGTATCGATATTGGTTTTTACCTGCTTTTCGAAATCGGCCTTGGTGTAGACCTGGCCTTCTTTCAGGTCCGCTGCCTTGGCAACATAACCCTTTGGCTTGACCAGCAGGTAGCCTTGCATCTCAAGGTGAAGTGCCGAGCAGAACTCGGTGCAGTAGTAGGGGAACACGCCTGCCTTTTCAGCCTTGAAAGTGGCAGATACGGTTTTGCCTGGTTCCATCGACAATTGCACGTTCTCGTTATAGATAGCGAAACCATGGGTCTCGTCTTGCGCACGCTCGAGGTTGGTCAAGTGCAGTGAAACGGTCTCACCTTCTTCGACTTCAATGACTTCAGGCGTGATGTGCGAGCGAATGACCGTGCCGTAAACGTGGACGACACCATCTCTACGCTCGATCTTTTCGCGACCCGCACGGGTCTTGAACTCGGAACGGCTGTCGGTGCGGCTGTTCCAGCCCGACTTGTAACGCACCGCAGGCTTGAGCTTGTCTGCCTTGATGGCCACCACATAGTGTGGCTCGCCGAGCGGCAACGCCATGTCGTACAGCAGTTCCATTTTCTCACCACTGATATCGATCAGCTGGTGGTTCTGCGGATGCAGCGGGCCGACCGGATTGAAACGGTCGATGGCCAGCTTGTTGAGTGCGACCAGGTACTTGCCGTCAGGTGTAACCGAGTCACCTTCCATCGCCACCAGGTGACCGACGTTGTAGTGGATGTGAACCTGATCCAGCACCTTGCCTTCACAGTAGTCCCACTTGGTAACCATCGAGTCGACGTAGATCGAGGTGTACACCACGCAGTCCTTGGCGTCGTACTGGGTGTGCAGAGGACCCAGGCCAACTTGCACCTGGGTATGCAGGGCATCCTTCATCGCGATGATGGGGATGCCATACGGATCCTTGCCTTCGAACTTCTTGTCGTCGATGGCCTTCTTGATCTTCTCCCAGCTGTATACCCATGCATGGCTGTCGAGCTTGCCGGAGACGATGATGTGCGTGCCGGCAGGGTTCACATCAACACCATGCGGGCTCTTCGGCTCCGGGATCAGGTACAGCAGACCCTCTTTCACAGCCTGGTCCATGCCGATCAGGTAGGAACCGTCAACCTTCTGGACCTTACCGGCTGCGACCAGCTCGGCGGCCTTCTTCCAGTTGGTGACATGCAGGAAGTCAGTGTCTTTCTGCGAACAGCCTGCTTCAAACGGTGGGCGGGTACCGCCACCGACGTAGCGCTCCGAACAGAAGGAGTTGGTGAAGCCCCAGCCCATGCTCGGTCCTTTACCGGCATCGGAAAGGTCCTGACTGTAAGGAGGCATCTCGAAGGTGAAGGAGTTTTCCGGCTCGATCCGGCCCTTCTCCATGTTGAACTTCCAGTAGGTCAGGCCACCACGGTATTTCTCGTTGAACTCTTCCAGTGGTACGAATTCGTCGGTGAGTGGCGCTGCATACTGCGCGGCGTCCATGACGTATTCGGTGTTCGGTGTTACGAATGCACCACCGTGGGCGGATTTGAAGAACGGGTTACCGACAATCTGCTTGGTTTCAAAGTCGTGCAGATCGATGACGGCGATACGAGGATTGTTCTTGTCGTTGATGAAAAGGTACTTGCCGTTGTACTCGCCTTCGGTTTCGGAGAACGCCGGGTGGTGGGTATCGCCGAACCTGATTTTCAGTTCGTCGTTGCCACCGCCTTTGAGTACCTCTTTGGACTCGTCGTCGTAGCCATAGCCCTGCCACGGCTCGGGTGTGAACACACCAATATATTTCAGGATACGCATGGACGGAATGCCGTACACGATCACATGACCACTCTGGCCACCGGAGCTGAATGCCAGGTATTCATCGCGTCCCCCGGTTGGCGTATAGGTCTTCGCGGCAGCGAGGACGTCTTTCTCGGTGAGTCCGCGCGCCTCCATCACCTCTTTCAGAGTGCTGGCCGCCGTGGCGTTGGACGCCACGCCGAGCCCCAGACCTACCCCGATCAATGCAACGCATAGTCGATTGAATCTCGACTTTTTCTTTGCTTCCATAGAAACACCCCCCGAGAACGTAAAAATCCTAGTGGCCAACCAACGGCACCGGCATGAAAACATGAGAAGCATAGAGCACACCGGTTTTGTGGCTTTGACTTTTATCAAGAGCTGTTCGGCCGGTCAGTTCAACCTGCGGCCGCGGGCAACTGCAGTGCCGGCACGCATCCTTGCCTCCGGCTGTTCTTTGTGTCGCCATGAGCGTTCAGTCTATTGATTGGATTGAATAAACCCGGCCTTTGCGCCGATCGTTGATCTGACTTGGTGAAGGTAGGGGGTGGGGCTGCTTGCGAAGGATGGCGTTGTGTGGCTGAAAGCAGGTGGCGCACCCCGTGGCCGCGCGAAGCCGGTGCGCAGCCAGCACATTCAGTTTCTGCTACGCAGCAGTTACACCTGACACCGATTGGTGTGAGCCACTGTCGAGGACGCCGTAATCAAATAGGCGAGCGTAGCGTTTCCAACAGTTTTACAATCTTGCACGATGTCCTGGTCCACTGTCGTCTGACATGTGCCTTCACTTCCCACAGACCGCACCGGACGCTGCTGTGGCAACAAATCCGAGAAGTCCGGCATGCTGAAGTCCGTCGACAAAAGGTTCGAATGAAAAGGGTTGCCCATACGCCCGCAGCTGGTCGACGCCAGGGCGCATCGTCATGGTTGTGGACCGCCGTCAGGCCGCGCACGCTGAGTATGGCTGCGGTGCCTGTGCTGGTGGGTAGCGCCTTGGCCGGGGCCGAGGGTGTGCCGATCGCCTGGATCACGTTTTTTGTGACCCTGCTTTGCGCCCTGTCGATCCAGATCGGCACCAACCTCTTCAACGACGTTGGCGATGCCGTGCGTGGCAACGATGGCCCGGATCGGATCGGGCCGCAGCGCGCGACCGCCGCCGGTCTGGCCACACCCCTGCAGGTCAGGCGTGCGGCCATCTCCAGCTTTGCAGTGGCCTTGCTGCTTGGGGGTTACCTGGTGCGGGTCGGTGGCTGGCCGATCCTCGCACTTGGCCTGGCTTCGCTGGCCGCCGGCTGGGCCTATTCGGGGGGGCCGCGGCCATTGTCCTATACGGCCTGGGGAGAGGTTGCTGTCGTCGTGTTCTTCGGTGTTGCCGCGGTGGCCGGCAGCCATTATCTGCAAAGCGGACACTTCACCGCCTCGGCGCTTTTGGCGGGACTCGTCGTGGGTTCGCCGGCTGCTGCGGTTCTGTTGGTCAATAACGTCCGTGATCTCGACGCCGATGCGCGCGTTGGTCGGGCTACGTTGGCGGCGTTGCTGGGTTCGCACAAGGCCCGCTGGCTCTATCTGATGCTGATGCTCCTGCCATTCCTGCTTTTGCCGGCGATTGGTCATTCCGCCGTCGTATGGACCACACTGCCGGTCCTGCTGCCGTTCCTGTGGCTAAGCTGGCGTTTTCTGCGTCCGCTGGGTGGTGAAAGGCTTAATGCGCAGCTCGCGCATACCGCCCAGGCGCAACTGGTGCTGGGCCTGCTCCTGTGCATCGGCCTGTTATGGTGATTGGGGTCAAGAGATGATCCGCGTGCTGCTGCCGCTAGGCCTTGCGTTCATCATGTTCAGCCTCGGGCTGGGCCTGAAGGTCACGGACTTCCGTCAGGTGCTGCGCCGACCCGGCGTTATCGCCACCGGGCTGGCGGCGCAGATGCTGTTACTGCCGTTGACCGCGGCAGCCATCGCATTGTGGCTGGAACTGCCGGGCGAGTGGGCCGTCGGCCTGATGATTCTGGCGGCCTGCCCCGGCGGTGTTACCGCAGGGATCGTGACCCGCCTCGCACTCGGCGAGACCGCCCTGTCGATCTGCCTGACGGTCCTGACCAGCCTGCTTGCGTTTGTCTCGGTGCCGCTGATCGTCGGTGCCGGCCTGGGCTATTTCGGTGGGGCATCGATGGAGGTCAGGCTGCCGATCGGGCAGACGGCTGGGGGGCTGCTGCTGGTTACCCTGCTGCCGGTGTCGCTGGGGCTGTGGTTATCCCAACGACGAATTTTCGATGCGCAGAAAAAGAAACTGATTCATCGCGGCGCTACCGGGGTATTCGTGCTGATCGTGTTGTTCACCTTCGTCGACCAATGGCCAACCATCAGAGAGCATTTTGCCCAGCTCGGCCTGGCCTGCCTGTTGCTCAATCTAGGTACCATGGGCAGCGGTGCCCTGCTTGGGGGGCTGCTTGGGCTTCCGGCTGCCAGCCGGGTTGCCCTGGCGATGGAATGCGGGATCCAGAACAGTGCGCTGGGGATCACCCTGGCGGTGACCGTGCTGGCTGCGCCGCAACTGGCGGCACCCAGCGTGATCTATGCTTTGCTGATGAATGTCACCGCATTTGCTGTGATCGGATCTCGTCACCTGATGCTGCGAACCGGGTCGGTCTGAGCTGCTTCGGCCGCGAATCGCCTTCGATGTCAGGCGCTGTATGTTGTGCAGGTCCGTGTTTACATGCCCGCGATACGGTCGTAATAGCGTGCGCGGTATAAAAGGCGGTTGCGGGCCGGATCGTTACCGTCTTCGAATACCGAACGGTTGTGCAACACATTGTTGCTGATCAGACCCCAGCCCGCCTGCAGGGTGCCACGGTAGATATAGGGCAGCCCGTCGGATAACTGGCCGTTCAGCAGTGCCTGCAGCCAGGCGACTGCTTGATGCAACAGGGGGTCATCCTTCCACATCACGTTGCGTTTGCGCATGGTATAGCGCATGTGCAGATGCCCGTCGGCGGCCACCATGAAGACCGGCCCGATACGGTCGGGGCGAAGTTCCACGCCTTCCACGACGTTCTTCGGGATCAACATGGCGTCTTCCTGCATCAGGGTGCGCACGTAGTCAGGATTGGCATCACGCATCAGCAGGTAGGCGATTTCGTGATCCATCAGGGCATTCTCGCCGCCCTGCATCGCCGGGCGCACACAGTGCAGCAACAGGGCATGGTCCTGCAGGTCCAGGCGGTTGTAGTAGCCGTCGGTATGCCAGTGGATGGCGCGGTTGGAATAGGGGATATAGGGGGTATGCAATGCATCGTCCTGCACCGTCAGCGCTGTGACGGCATCTGCCTCGGCACCACGGTTGTGGTCCAGATGCCGCAGACCGAAGTGCTCGCCGCAACCGCGCGGGATATCCGTCCCCTCGGTCTCGCCAAGCCGGCTGGCATAGATCGCCATATTCGCCCTGCGGCAGCGCATCATCAGTGCTTCCTGCTCTGCGGCCGTCAGGGTACGTGGATCGTCGACCTCGACCACCAGGTCTTCGAGTGACAGTGGCGCTTCGGCAAGTTTCTTTTCGCGCCAGGCGTGATAGGCGCTGTCGTCATCAAGGTCGAAGGGGTTGGGGTGCATGTGTCTTGGCCCGCCGTAATGGTACTGGTGTCTCGCATCAGGTCTGTCGAATCAGGACCAGCCGGTCGGCCAGGCCTGAATATTGACCCGGAAAGTTCAATCCCTGGGCTTGGTGGGCTGGCAGGGGTAGTGAAATGTATCTGCCAGAGAGTCCTCGGGTAGTGCGCAGACATCCGCAATCTGTTTGAGTCGGTCGTGGTCGCTGATTTCCACCCGGCTGCCGCGCACTGCCAGGATGCCCTGGTTGCTGAGTTGACGGACAATGCGCGAAAAGGTCTCCGGCTGTACCGATAGGCGTGAGGCCAGGGTCTGCTTGGGAATCTGCAGTTCGAACGTGGCGCCATCGCGCTCTGACTTTGCCAGCAGATAGCCTGCAACCCGGCAGGTGGCGCTGCTCAGGCTGAGATCGTCTATCTCACGGATCAAGCCGCGCAGGCGCTGGCTCATGTCACCCATCAGCATGAAACAGGTTTCCACGGAATCGCGCAGCATGTCAGCGAAATCGCTGGCGTCGATGCTGATGACCTCCGCGGCCTGCATGGCCTGGGCGCCAACCGGAAAGGTAGGATGGTCGAGAAACATCAGCGCCTCTGCAAAGGTACTGCCGGGCGTGACGATCTCTATGACTTTTTCGTTGCCACTTGGCCCCAGGCGGAAGAGTTTTACCTGTCCACGTAGCAGCAAATAGAATCGCTTTGCCGGGTCGTTCTGCTGAAACAGCATCTCACCCTCATCGAGGTGAATGCGGACCGCATGCTTGGTCACGCGGTCCAGCTGGCTGTTTGTAAGACGCGCGAATATGAAGCCTTTCTGAAGATCGCTCTTCAACACCGGAGGGGACCACCAGTTTTGTCCTTAGGACTTGTGATTTAACCACCGCCGTTTGATCTGAAGCAATGCTTTCGTGGTCGCTTGACCGATATCAAGGTTGGACTGCCCGGCGACCTTTCAAACGCCGGCACGCGATCATACCAGCGGAGGTTGATCCCATGTCACAGGCTTTCAACAAGACCATGGCACGCAACATCTTTTACGGTGGCTGCGTGTTTTTTTGCCGCTTTTTCTGGCCCTTGCCTTTCATCGGTCAGAAGCTTTTGAAAAGAGCAGATGTTGGCAATGGCAACAGCAACCGCTGCAATCTGCCATCCTTGGTCCGCAGCCCTACAAGGACTAGTACTGAATCAGGAGTTCCAATAGGGTCTTGGAGTTATCGATGCGGCCCAGACGATGATGCTGCCATCCCCTCCATGCTCCACCTGCCAGCCTCTTGCGGCAAGGCGCTCTCTCAGATTTTCAAAACGGGTAATGGGGCGCAGATCGAAAGCGGTGGTCAGCGTGTTGCCGTGCTTGTGGTCGGCCCAGAATGTGATGCTGCCGTCCGCACCGCGCGCCACCTGCCATCCGCTTGCGGCAAGACGATCGCCAAGGGAGTTCAAATCCATGTCGGAACGCGGTTGGGCGACGGTAGCGGGTTGTTGGTGGGTCTTGTCGGCGGCCCGGAATACAACGCTGCTGTCCACATCACGTTTCACCTGCCAACCGCTAGCAGCCAGGCGTTCGGCCAGTGCGTCAAGGTCGGTGTTCTTGTCCGTGATGCGTGAATCGCGGGTCGCATGTTGGCCGGCCGTCGGGAAAAGCAAAAGACTGCCGCTGGCATCCTTTTGTACCTGCCAGCCCCGGCCTTCGAGGCTTTCGGCGAATGCCTGGAAATCGTTTGCGAAAGCTATGGAGCTACCAAGAGCCAGGAACATTACCGCGACGATGTGAATAAAACACCTATTGATCAAAGGCTTGGACATAATCCTGACTCTCCTCGGTTGATGTTGCTTGTGCAACGAAAGCGGCTTGGCCGGCGTGGCGGTTCTACTTAATCGTTCGTCAGAGGATAGTACAAGTTGCTGATAAGTCGAATATTTCAGGGATCTGCTTGGTGTTTTCCCGGCCTGGCTTTGGGATCGCTCCTGCCACTTATGTCGGGCCGGCCTGCTTCTGGACAGCGCAACCTTGCGAGTTGGTTGGCGAACGGGGCACGAGAGAGGACAGGGGGCATGAACCCCGTTGTCGTCCTCCGGAAACCCCTCCGCATCCAGATCCTTTCTTTGTATACAACAACAGCATGCTGACATCGCGGCTATGGCCAGTTGACCATGGTCAAGGAGGGAGGTGACCGGTATCTGCATGCTGCCTGCCATGGATATTTTGCAATCAAGTCCCGCACCTCCCCGCAGGCTACGCGGGTGGGCGCCCTTCGCGCTGGGTTTTCGACCATTCTTTCTGCTAGCGGTAATGGCGGCGGTGGTCCTGATGGTGCTCTGGCCGATGGTTTGGCACGGGGGTATCAGGCCGCCTTTCCACTACGATGCGATCACCTGGCACGGCCACGAGATGCTGTTCGGTTATGCTGCCGCCGTGATCTCCGGCTTCCTGTTGACGGCGGTGCGCAACTGGACGGGTGTGGATACCTGGACCGGGCCGCGCCTCGGCCTGCTGGCGCTGGTCTGGTTGCTGGGGCGCCTGCTGCCCTGGGTGAACGGTGTCCCCACGATAGTGCTGGTGGTCGTCGATGTGGCGTTCCTGCCTATGGTCGCGGTCAGCCTGGTACGCCCCTTGTGGTCTGGGCAGATGCTTATCAATCGGGTGTTCGTGGCTCTGCTGGGCGTCATGGCGCTCGCCAATCTGCTTTCCCATATGCAGATGACAGGGCTGGAAAGCGCGTTCGGCGATGCGCGTCGTGTCATGCTTGATCTGGTGCTGCTATTGATCGTGCTGGTCGCCGGGCGGGTCTTGCCTTTCTTTACCCGCAATGTGGTTCCTGGCTTTCAGCCGGTAAGCCGCCCCTGGGTGGAAAAGGGGTCGATGCTGCTCATCGGCTTGATCGGGTTCGCTGACCTGTTTCCTCTGTTGCCTCTGCCCTTTACGGCGGTATTGTGGTTGCTGTTTGCCGTCCTGCAGTTGTTGCGCCTGACCGGTTGGTTCGACAGGCGTGTCGCGAAGATACCGGTACTCTGGGTGCTGCATGCGGGTTATGCCTGGCTGACACTCGGGTCCATGCTGTATGGGCTTTCCCTGTTCGGCCTTTTCCCACCCTCGGCTGCACTGCATGCGCTGACGGTCGGCGCAATCGGTGTGTTCACGCTTGGAATGATGGCACGCGTAACGCTTGGCCATACCGGGCGCTCGATCAATGTCTCGTTACTGACCGTCGGATCGTTCGTGCTGTTGAATATCGGCGTAATGGTTCGTGTTTTCGGACCCGCGGCCTGGCCGGAGCAATATTCGATGTGGGTGGATGCCTCGGCCGGCCTGTGGGTGCTGGCGTTCAGCCTGTTCGCCTACCAATATGTGCCGCTTTTGCTTCGACCACGCGTCGACGGTAAGCCGGGGTAATGCTCAGGCCTCAGCCCCCGAGAGCCGACATCGGTCGCAGAATGGCGGATGGGGCCTCCGAGAAGTGGTGACGTTTGGGTTTGTTCGCGATCGCTTCCAGGATCGCGGACTGCAGCTTTTCGTCGCTGGCACCGGCACGCAGCATGGTCCCCAGTTCCAACTTGTTTTCCTGTCCCAGGCATAGGTACAACTCGCCGGTCACGCTTAGTCGTACGCGGTTACAGGTGTCACAGAAGTGTTGTGATTGCGGCGTGATGAAGCCGATCAGCAGTTCGCTGTCGTCGATCTGAAAATAACGTGCCGGCCCGCTGCCCTTCATCGCGGCAGGGGTAAGACGGAACTGCTCGCGCAGGCGCCGCTCGACCACGTCGAGCGGCAGGAAATGGTCCTGCGCCTCCTGGCCTCCGGTGCCCACGGGCATGGCCTCGATAAACCGCAGGGTGAGTCCCTTGCGCCGGCAGAACGACACCATGTCATTGACTTCATGGTCGTTGATGCCGCGCATCACCACCATGTTGATCTTGATCGGGGCAAATCCGGCCTCAATAGCTGCATCAATACCTTTCAGTACCTTGAGCAGATCCCCGCCTGTCAGTTGTCTGAAGATCGGTGCATCGAGTGAGTCGAGGCTGATATTCAGGCGTGTGATGCCTGCCGCTTTGAGGTCTACAGCAAACTTACCCAGCCGGGAGGCGTTGGTGCTGAGGGACAGGTCCTCGATACCCGGAACACTGCTCACCCCCGCGACGATCTCAGCCAGTTCCGGCCGCACCAGCGGCTCGCCGCCAGTCAGGCGGATATGGTTGACGCCGAGGGTGCTGAATACCGTCGAGATGCGCGTCAGCTCGTCTGGTGTCAGCCATTCGGCCGGTGTCGCGAATCCACGATGGGAGCGTGGCAGACAGTAGGTACAGCGGAAATCACAACGATCGGTCACCGACAACCGAAGGTAGTGAATCTGCCTGCCGAATTGGTCCTGCATGGGAGGTTCTCCACCAAATACCCAACAAGTTGACTATGGTCAATATCGTGAACTTAAAACTTGATCTTTATCAAGTTTCACTCCCCGGGGGGCGTCTACGCTGAAAAGCCCGGAAAGCGGATAAAAGTCTGACAAAGGCGATGGCGACAATCAATACCGCGAGACGGGCCTTTTTGCTTGGCAGAGTAGCAGAACGAGATCTGAATGAACCCCGCATGCCCTGGGCTGTGGTTGAGTTCACGTCCGCCTGCGAGCGCTGCGGAGACTGCATCGAGGCCTGTGAGGAATCGGTACTGAAGACTGGCGACGGTGGTTTTCCTACAATCGATTTCGAAAGTGGGGGCTGCACCTTTTGTGGTGCCTGCGTGAGGGCCTGCAAGTACGATGCCCTTGATGAGACGATCGCGCCTCCCTGGCAGATCAAGGTCTCCATCGGTGCGGGCTGCCTGAGCGCCCAGGGGATTACCTGCCGCTCCTGCGGCGATGCCTGTGAGGCAAGCGCCATCCGTTTCAGACTCGAACTGGGGGGGCGTGCTATCCCCCGTCTCGATACATCTCTTTGCAATGGCTGTGGCAGCTGTATCGCTACGTGCCCAACACACGTTATCCAGATACAGGAGGCGGCATGAACGAGTACCACGTCTGTGGTGTATTGCTGATGTCCCGACCCGAACATGCGGCCATGGTTGCCGAGACGCTGAGCGAAATGCCCGGTGTCCAACTCCATGCCAACGAGGGTGGGCGAATGGTAGTGACGGTCGAGGGGGATGAGTACCGTCACTGTGCGGACACCATCACCGAACTCGCGACCCTGGACGGGGTGGCATCGTCGTCCCTCGTTTACCACCAGATAGAGAACGAAGAATCGCCGGAGGAGCCATTACAATGAAACAGACACGCCGTGAATTCATCAAGACCAATGCCATTGCCGCTACCGCTGCCGCTGCCGGTATCACCATCCCCGGTGTCCAGGCCGTTGCTGCCGAGAAGGACAAGGACATTCGCTGGGACAAGGCGCCCTGCCGTTTCTGCGGCACCGGCTGCTCGGTACTCGTAGGAACCAAGGGCGACCGCGTGGTGGCCACCCAGGGCGATCCGGATGCCCCGGTCAACAAGGGCCTGAACTGCATCAAGGGCTATTTCCTGTCCAAGATCATGTATGGCAAGGACCGTGTCACCCAGCCGTTGCTGCGCAAAAAGAATGGCAAGTTCGACAAGGAAGGCGATTTTGAACCGGTCTCCTGGGATGAGGCCTTCGACATCATGGCCGAGAAGTGGAAGGCCGCGATCCAGAATGACCTGGAGCGCAATAAGGGCCTGCCAGCAGACAAGATTACTTCCAGTGTCGGTATGTTCGGTTCCGGCCAGTGGACGGTATTCGAAGGCTATGCCGCGTCGAAGCTGTACAAGGCCGGTTTCCGATCCAACCACATCGACCCGAATGCGCGCCATTGTATGGCCTCTGCCGTGGGTGCCTTCATCCGTGCCTTCGGTGCGGACGAGCCGATGGGTTGCTACGATGATCTCGAGCATGCCGATGCTTTCGTGCTGTGGGGCTCGAACATGGCCGAGATGCACCCGATCCTGTGGTCGCGCCTGACCGATACCCGTCTGACCAAGCCGGGCACCGAGGTGCATGTGCTGTCGACCTTCGAGCACCGCAGCTTCGAGCTTGCCGACCATGGCGTGATCTTCAAGCCGCAGACCGATCTGGCGATCCTGAACTACATCGCCAACTACATCGTGCAGCAGGATGCGGTGAATTGGGACTTCGTCAACAAGCACGTCAATTTCACCAAGACACCGACCGACATCGGTTACGGTCTGCGTCCCGAGGATCCGCGTCAGGTCAAGGCGAAGAATGCGAACAAGGGCAAGCTGAGCCCGATCGATTTCGAGCAGTACAAAAAGGAGCTGGCCCCCTATACCGCGGAGTATGTCTCGGAGCTTTCCGGGGTGCCGGTCGAGAGCCTGGAGAAACTGGCCAAACTGTATGCGGATCCGAACAAGAAGATCGTGTCGTACTGGACCATGGGCTTCAACCAGCACACGCGGGGCGTCTGGGTCAACGGCCTGATGTACAACGTGCATCTGTTGACCGGCAAGATCTCCGAGCCGGGTAACGGGCCATTCTCGCTGACCGGTCAGCCGTCTGCCTGCGGAACTGCACGTGAGGTCGGTACCTTTGCGCATCGACTGCCGGCCGACCTGGTGGTATTCAAGAAGCCGCACCGCGACTTCTCGGAAATGGTCTGGCAATTGCCCGAAGGCACCCTGCCAGGCAAGAAAGGTTTCCATGCCGTGTTGCAGAGCCGCATGTTGAAGGACGGCAAGCTGAATTGCTATTGGGTAACTACCAACAACAACATGCAGGCCGGTCCCAACGTCAATGACGAGATGTACCCGGGTTGGCGTAACCCGAAGAACTTCGTGGTTGTGTCCGACCCGTACCCGACCGTTTCCGCGGTTGCAGCCGACCTGATCCTGCCGACCGCGATGTGGGCCGAGAAGGAGGGTGCCTATGGTAATGCCGAGCGGCGTACCCAGTTCTGGCGTCAGCAGACCAAGGCGCCGGGCGAGTCACGTTCCGACCTGTGGCAGTTCGTCGAGTTCTCCAAGCGGTTCAAGACCGAGGACGTCTGGCCGGAAGAATTGCTGGCCAAAAAGCCGGAGTATCGTGGCAAGACCCTGTTTGATGTGCTGTACGCCAACGGTGTGGTCGACAAGTACCCGAAGCAGCAGGTGACGGACGATCGTGGCAATCGGTACGCCAACGATGAAATGGAAGACTTCGGTTTTTATCTGCAGAAGGGCCTGTACGAGGAATACCGCCGATTCGGTATCGAGGGTCCGAAAAAGGGTCACGATCTGGCCGAGTTCGATCAGTACCACAAGACGCGCGGTCTGCGCTGGCCGGTTGTCGATGGCAAGGAGACCCTGTGGCGCTACCGCGAGGGCTACGATCCGTTCGTCGCCAAGGGTGAGGGCGTCAAGTTCTACGGCAGGCCGGATGGCAAGGCCAATATCATCTCGGCACCCTATGAGCCGCCGGCAGAGTCGCCGGATGCCGAATACGATATGTGGATGGGTACCGGGCGGATCCTGGAGCATTGGCATTCGGGTTCGATGACACGCCGTGTGCCGGAATTGTATCGCGCGGCACCGGATGCGCTGGTCTACATGAATCCTGCGGATGCCGAGAAGCGTGGTCTCAAGCGGGGCGACGCGGCGAAGATCGTCAGTCGGCGCGGCGAGATCATCTGCCGGGTCGAGACCAAAGGTCGCAACAAGATGCCCGAGGGCATGGTGTTCGTGCCGTTCTTCGATGCCAGTCGCCTGGTCAACAAGCTGGTACTGGATGCCACCGATCCGCTTTCGAAAGAGACGGACTTCAAAAAGACTGCGGTCAAGGTGATGCCGGCCTGATCCTTGGGTTCGGGCAGGAGGTCGCCGGTCGGCCTCCTGTTCACCAAGCGGAATAACCCATGAGCAGCACTGAGCAAAAAAAGAGCGGCGTCGATTCCGGACGTCGGCGGTTCCTGAGCAACACACTGCGTACGGCGGCAGGAGTGGGCCTGGTGGCGATGACGCTCGGTGTCTATCAGCGCCAAGCGAGGGCGTTGCCTGCGACGGCCATCCGTCCGCCGGGCGTGGGCGAGGAGTCGGATTTTCAGGCTGCCTGTATCCGTTGCGGTCTGTGTGTCAGGGACTGTCCTTACAACACGCTCAAACTGGCCGAACTCGGTGATGATGTGGCCCTGGGTACGCCCTATTTCGAGGCCCGCGACATCCCCTGCGAGATGTGTGATGACATCCCCTGTGTGAAGGCCTGTCCGACCGGTGCACTGGATCCCGCGCTCACCGAAATCGACAAGTCACGCATGGGCTTGGCAGTGGTGGTCGACCAGGAGGCCTGCATCGCGTTCCGGGGGCTGCGCTGCGAGGTCTGCTTCAATGTCTGTCCGATCCGCAACAAGGCGATCACGCTCGACTACCAGCACAACCGCCGCAGTGGAAAGCATGCGCTGTTCATCCCGGTGGTGCATTCGGATGCCTGCACCGGCTGTGGCAAATGCGAGAAGGCCTGCATCCTGGAAGAGGCAGCAATCAAGGTATTTCCGATCGCATTGGCCAAGGGTCTGTTGGGGCGCCACTACCGCCTTGGCTGGGAACAGAAGGCGGATGCCGGTGAAGCACTGGTCTCGCCGGATGTGCCACATCAATACAATCTGCCGGAAGGCATGCGTTACGAACATGGCGGCGAGGGACTGATCAGGGAGGAAAGCGTGAAACCGCCGTTCTCCAATAATCCGCTCGACACACTCAACGGCAAGGGGGGGCTGTGATGGAGCCTGGTGGCAGACCCGGTACCGAGGCCATTGCAGAAAAGGGCTGGCTGGCAGCGCATCGCTATCTGATCCTGCGTCGGATCAGCCAGTTGGGCATTCTTGCGCTGTTCCTGCTCGGGCCGTTGGCCGGGATCTGGATCGTCAAGGGCAACATGGCCTCCAGCCTGGCACTGGATACGCTGCCGCTGACCGACCCGCTGGTCCTGCTTCAGGTGTTTGTCAGCGGACACCTGCCCGAATCGGCGGCACTCATTGGTGCGTCAATCGTCCTTGCCTTCTATCTGCTCGTCGGGGGACGCGTTTATTGCAGCTGGGTCTGCCCGATCAACATCGTCACCGACACGGCCGAATGGCTGCGACGCAAACTCAAGATCAAGAACAGTGCAAACTTCTCGTCCAAGACGCGCTACTGGCTGTTGGGCGGCATTCTCCTGGTGGCTGCTATCAGCGGAAGTGTGGCCTGGGAACTGATCAATCCGGTTTCCATGGTCTACCGAGGGCTGATCTTCGGTATGGGCCTTGCGTGGGGCGTGGTAGCCGCGGTGTTTCTGTTGGATCTGCTCGTCGGGCGGCGCGCCTGGTGTGGCCGGCTGTGTCCGGTAGGGGCCTTTTACGGTCTTCTGGGCGAGGGTGCCTTGTTGCGCGTATCTGCCGCGCGCCGCAATCAGTGCGATGATTGCATGGACTGTTTCGCGATCTGCCCCGAACACCAGGTGATCCGACCGGCGCTGAAGGGGGCCGACAAAGGCGCAGGCCCTGTGATCACCGACGGCAATTGCACCAACTGCGGTCGCTGCATCGATGTATGCGCCCGTGATGTCTTCGAGTTTACAACCCGTTTTCCAAAAAACCGCCAAGTGGTATCAGGCGTAAACCAACAAAGAGAGGTGTCGTCATGAAGCTGTCTACCTTTATCGTCTTTATCCTGGTCACGTGCTTTGTCGGTCTGGCGGGTCAGGCAATCGCAGACCTGAATTCATTACGCGGGACAGAGGCGGTTCACGCCACACCATCGGCGCCCGAACTGATGAAGTTCATCAACGACAAGGAAAACATCGACCGCACCTTCGAGGAGCAGCCGCCGCTGGTCCCCCACAGCAACGAGAAGTACGCGATCAATCTGCAGGAGAACAAGTGCCTCGACTGTCATGTGAAGCAGGAGGGTAAAGATGAGGCCAAGTCGGTCGAGATGAGCGACTCGCACTTCGTGGACCGTGACGGCAACAAACTGGCAAAGCCATCGGCAGGCAGATACTTCTGCAACCAGTGCCATGTACCTCAGGTCGATGCGCCACCTCTGATCGGTAGCAATTTTCAGGCCGCCAAATAGGCCCCGGATGTCCTTCCCGCCAGGC
This sequence comes from uncultured Gammaproteobacteria bacterium, assembly GCA_964497145.1. Taxonomy (GTDB): domain Bacteria; phylum Pseudomonadota; class Gammaproteobacteria; order Chromatiales; family Chromatiaceae; genus Thiosocius. The sequence continues at coordinate 40,551 of CAZCDY010000004.1, read as the reverse complement.
GATAACGACACGCCTCAACGGAAGGTCATCACCTTGACGGATTTCTGAAGCGGGCCGGTATGACGGCGGTCCGTTTCAGCGGCCCATCGCGACGTCGGGTTGGCCTCAATCACCATGAGGCATTGACACCCGCTGTGCAGTTCGGTGTTTCTGTTGCTGCTTTTCCATCCGAGGCTGAGTTGTCCGGGCTTTGATCGGGCAATGGAATGGGTCTCGTCTGACGTGTATCAACCTATATTTGGTCGGCTTGATCTGTGTCAAAGGCGCATTAGCACTTCTTGATATTGGTCAAGTTGCCCGCGAGAGTCGGGGCCTAGTCTAAAGTCTGATTCCGCATTCCAAATAAGGTTGGGCAACCACCGCTATGACAAGTTTCGACACCCGAACGCCGGATTCGACAAGGGTGTTCGAATGAGCGAATACCACGTCTGCGGTGTCCTGCTGATGTCCCGCCCTGAACACAGCCCGATCGTCGAGCAGGCGCTGGATGCCATGCCTGATGTGGAACTGCACGCCAATGACGGAGGCCGCATGGTGGTAACCGTCGAAGGTGATCAATACCACCGATGCACGGATGCGATCACCCGACTCGCGACCCTCGAAGGCGTCGCCTCATCATCCCTTGTTTATCATCAAATCGACACTGAAGACTTGCTTTAGGAGTCTGCAAAATGAAGCAAACACGCCGTGAATTTATCAAGTCCAATGCGGTAGCAGCTACTGCAGCGGCCGCTGGCATCACCATCCCGGGTGTGCAGGCGATCGCCAAAGAAGGCGATACCAGCATCCGCTGGGACAAGACCGCATGTCGTTTCTGCGGAACCGGTTGCTCGGTCCTGGTCGGTACCAAGGATGGTCGTGTTGTCGCCACCCAGGGTGATCCGGATGCCCCGGTAAACAAAGGCCTGAACTGTATAAAGGGCTATTTCCTTTCCAAGATCATGTATGGCAAAGACCGGCTGACCCAGCCGCTGCTGCGCATGAGTCGTGGCGAATATGACAAGGAGGGCGAGTTCAAGCCGGTTTCCTGGGAAAAGGCCTTCACGGTGATGGCCGACAAGTGGAAGGAATCGCTCAAGAAGGATATGGAACGCAATCAGAACCTGCCTCCCGAGGAGATTACCTCGAGTGTCGGCATGTTTGGCTCCGGGCAGTGGACCGTCTGGGAGGGTTATGCTGCATCGAAGCTGTGGAAGGCAGGTTTCCGTTCCAACAACATCGACCCGAATGCGCGCCATTGTATGGCCTCTGCAGTGGGGGCCTTCATGCGTGCCTTCGGTTCGGACGAGCCGATGGGTTGTTATGATGACCTTGAGCACGCCGATGCATTTGTGCTGTGGGGTTCCAACATGGCTGAGATGCACCCGATTCTTTGGTCGCGTCTCACCGATACCCGTCTGACGAGGCCGGGTTGCGAAGTGCACGTGTTGTCGACCTATGAGCATCGCAGCTTTGAGCTGGCCGACAACGGCATGATCTTCGAGCCTCAGACCGATCTGGCGATCCTCAACTACATCGCCAACTACATCGTGCAGCAGGATGCGGTGAACTGGGAGTTCGTCAACAAGCACGTCAACTTCACTAAGACCCCGACCGACATCGGCTATGGTCTGCGTCCGGAAGATCCACGCCAGAAAGCGGCGAAGAACCCGAACAAGGGCAAGCTGAGCAAGATCGATTTCGACGAGTACAAGAAACAGCTTGAGCCCTACACGCTCGAGTATGTGGCCGAGCTTTCCAAGGTTCCTGCAGAACAGTTGGAGCGCCTGGCCAAGCTGTATGCCGATCCGGACAAAAAGATCGTTTCTTACTGGACCATGGGCTTCAACCAGCACACGCGTGGTGTCTGGGTCAACGGCCTGATGTACAACGTGCACCTGCTGATGGGCAAGATCTCCGAGCCGGGCAACGGCCCGTTCTCGCTGACCGGGCAGCCGTCGGCCTGTGGTACCGCGCGCGAGGTAGGCACCTTTGCCCACCGCCTGCCGGCGGATCTGGTGGTCAAGAATAAGGCGCACCGGGACTTTGCAGAGAAGGTCTGGCGTCTGCCAGAGGGTACGATTCCGGGCAAAGTCGGTTATCACGCCGTATTGCAGAGCCGCATGCTCAAGGACGGCAAGCTGAACTGCTACTGGGTTCAGTGCAACAACAACATGCAGGCCGGCCCCAACATCAATGACGAGATGTATCCGGGCTGGCGCAATCCAGCCAACTTTGTGGTTGTCTCCGACCCCTATCCGACGGTATCGGCGATTGCTGCCGACCTGATTTTGCCAACGGCGATGTGGGCCGAGAAGGAGGGTGCCTACGGTAACGCCGAGCGGCGTACCCAGTTCTGGCGTCAGCAGGTCAAGCCGCCGGGTGAGGCCCGCTCCGATGTATGGCAGCTTGTCGAGTTCTCCAAGTACTTCCAGGTCGAGGACGTCTGGCCGCAGGAGCTCATCGCCAAGATGCCGCAGTATCGTGGCAAGACCCTGTACGACGTGCTTTATGCCAACGGCCAGGTTGACAAGTACGGTAAGCAGGATGTTGTCGACGACCGCGGTAACAAGTACGACAG
>CAZCDY010000004.1:0-37869 GCA_964497145.1 uncultured Gammaproteobacteria bacterium | reverse complement strand
AAACGTTGTGGCGTTATCGCGAAGGCTATGACCCGCATGTGTCGCCGGGCGCCGGTGTCGAGTTCTACGGCAAGCCCGACGGCAAGGCCAACATCATCGCGGCACCTTACGAGCCGGCGCATGAACCACCGGACGAAGAATATGACCTGTGGATGTGTACCGGTCGCGTGCTCGAGCACTGGCATTCGGGTTCGATGACACGGCGTGTACCCGAGTTGTACCGCGCTGTACCGGACGCGGTGGTCTACATGCATCCTGAAGATGCCAAGAAGCGCGGTCTGCGCCGTGGCATGTCGGCCAAGGTGGTCAGCCGTCGAGGTGAAATCACATTGCAGGTCGAGACGCGCGGTCGAAACAAAACGCCAAGGGGGCTCGTGTTCATTCCCTGGTTTGATGCCAGCCGCCTGGTCAACAAACTGACCCTGGATGCCACGGATCCGCTATCGAAAGAGACCGACTTCAAAAAGAACGCGGTGAAGATAATGCCGGCTTGAGAATCGTCGTAACCGGCGGTCCCATGATTATTTTTGCGATATTCATGGGGCTGGCCGAGAAGTTACGGTTTAAGGGTTACATGAAAATCTGACGAGAATAGGTCAATCACGATGAAAAAGCACATTTCAATTCTCTTGGCTGCCGTGTTTGTCATGCTCGGCTTAGGCAACATCGCGAGCGCTGAGGTGAAATCGTTGCGTGGCGATTCCGCTATCGAGGACGCAAGTACTTCTGTAGTGATAAAGCCCTACCTGAAGGACAACCAGCCGATTGCGCGCGACTACCTGCAGCAACCACCGCTGATCCCGCACAAGATCGAGGGCTATCAGGTCAACATCAAGCACAACAAGTGTTTGAGCTGCCACAGCTGGAAGAACTACCGCGAGCACAATGCGACCAAGATCAGCCAGACGCATTTCGAGAGCCGCGATGGCGCGGTGTTATCGAATGTTTCCGCGCGACGCTATTTCTGCACCCAGTGTCATGTCCCGCAGGTCGATGGTGCGCCGTTGGTCGAAAATACCTTCCAGCCGGTCGATACCATGGTGCTCAGGTAGCCTTTAAGGGCAGGAGTTCAGACGATGACATTCAAGCAAAAGGCGAGTGGGTTCACGGTCATTGCACTGCTCGTGGCATTCGTGGTCGGCATCATGTTCTGGGGTGGTTTCAACTGGGCGATGGAGGCAACCAATACGGAAGAGTTCTGTATTTCCTGCCATGAGATGCGTGACAATGTGTATGCCGAGTACGTGAACACCAACCACTACAACAATCGCACCGGAGTGCGCGCGACCTGTCCGGACTGCCATGTGCCGAAGGAATGGGTCTACAAGGTAAAACGCAAGATCGAGGCCAGCCGCGAGTTGTATCACAAGGCGATGGGAACCATCGATACGCGAGAGAAATACGAAGCCAAGCGTCTGCAATTGGCGCGCAAAGTATGGCGTACGATGAAAGAGACCGACTCGCGCGAGTGCCGCAACTGCCACGAATTCGATTCGATGGACTATGTTGCGCAAGGTCGCCGGGGACGCAAGGAGCACCAGGAAGGTTTCGCCAAGGGCCTGACCTGTATCGATTGCCACAAGGGGATTGCGCACGAACTTCCCGATATGTACGAGGAAGACAAGAGTGCGGTTCTGAACGTGCACTGATCCGCCGGTCGTAACAATACGCAAACCCTGGCTTTAGCCAGCACGCCGCTTCGGTCAGCGCCGGCGGCGTGATCGTTTGCGGACCTGGTAGGCGGCAACATCGCGCATGATTTCTGAGAAGGGTGCGTTCTCCAGGGCATCAAACCGGCTTTCTGTCTCTGCGAGCAATTGGTCCACGTCTTCAATCGTTGCCGGTGTGCGCCCCGCTGCACCCAGGACCTTCGTCAATCCGCGCATTCCGCCCACTTGTAGGCGGATGGCCTTGCCATGGGGTAACAGTTTTCGCTGTTCTTCGGCTCGCAGGGCGAACCGGGCCTGCTCGCGCAGCAGCTCCAGCCATTTCAGACAACGTCCCTGCCTTTCTTCGGAACGACAGTGCACGCCTTCACGCTCTGCGATGCAGAAGCGCTCCGCCTGGCTGCATTGACATTCGTTGGTCAGTACGCTCTTTTCGAACGCACAGAAAACCTGGTTGACTTCGCGGTAGGTCTTGCGGAATGCGTCTTGATCCATGTGTTTTCAGTGTTGCCGGGGACGGTGTTTTTAAACCACAAATGGTGCGATGAGCGCAAAGACTTTGCGCAAGGTTCCCTTTGAAGGGACGGGTGGCGATGAAAGAGGGCAAATTTCACACCTCGCCCAGGGGATTGAGCTAATCGATACCCATGCATTTGGTAGTGAAATCACGCCCCGGTCGGGCATGCAGAGATTATTGGCTGTCCTGTTTGAAGCGGTGAATCAGGCGGCGGTCGCGCTTGTTGGGTTTGGACGGGGTTTGCAGGGGGGTAGCCCGGCGGGCCGCGCGCAGTTGCGCGACAGCCTCCTCATCCTCGGTGTAAAAACCCTGTGCCTCGGATGCAGGGCGTCGTTGTGTTGGCAGTACCGCGATCTCGATCTGCCACTCCAGGCCGCCCTTGTGGATCTGTAGCCGACTGCCGACCCGCACATCCTTGCCTGGTTTACTGCGCTGACCGTTGAGATGGACCTTGCCGCCTTCGACCGCCTCGCTGGCCAGACCGCGCGTCTTGAAAAAACGTGCGGCCCACAACCATTTATCCAGTCGCATTCGGTCAACTTCGTGCGGCATACCGTCAATCAGGTCGGTGCGTCTTCCGAGGCATCGATGGTATGCGCGCTGATACCCGGTATGACGGCGGGGGAGAGTCCCAGCATCGGGTCCAGTTGACCCATGGCGTCCAGTTCCGCCATGTCGTCGTAGCCTCCGACATGGTGGCCGTCAATAAAGATCTGCGGCACCGTACGTCTTTTGCTGCGCCGCAACATTTCGTTCATCAGGCCGTAGTCCTGATCGATACGCTTTTCGTCCCAATTCATGCCCTTGCGCTGCAGCAACATTTTTGCACGCACGCAGTAAGGACACATGGCCGTCGAGTAGATTGTTATTTCCGGCATGTCTCATTCTCCTCCAAATTCTCAATAGTTATCCTAACAACCGACATGCCCCACCGTAACCCTGGGTAATTACCCATCTTTAAGTATCTGCTTATTAGGGTGTTATTCGCCCTGGCGGCACCGATATGATGCGCCTTCAGCTTTCCGGATGTAGTGAGATTCAAGCAGATGAAAGAGGCAAGCCCGCGTACCATCAAGCTCAAGGACTACCAGCCACCGCGCTATCTCATCGATACCGTGGATCTCGAATTCGACCTGCAGGAGCAGGGCACCCGGGTGATAGGGCGGCTCGGGATCAGGCGCAATCCAAAAGGCGAAGGCGGACCACTGTACCTGCATGGTGAGGGCCTGCAGCCGGTCTGGGTACGCCTGGATGGCCGTGAACTCGAGGCCGATCGTTATCGCATCGACGAGGAATCGCTCACCCTGTCCGATCCGCCGGAGGCCTTCGTACTGGAGTCCGAGGTCATCATCGCGCCGGAGGACAACACGGCACTCGAAGGACTGTACCGCTCCGGTGGGATGTTCTGTACGCAGTGCGAACCCGAGGGTTTTCGCAAGATCACCTGGTTCGTCGACCGGCCGGATGTGATGGCCTGTTTCACGGTCCGAATCGAGGCTGACAAGTGGCGCTACCCGGTGTTGCTGTCGAACGGCAATCCGCGTGAGTCGGGCGATCTGCCGGGCGGCCGTCACTATGCGGTCTGGGATGATCCGATCCCCAAGCCCAGCTATCTCTTTGCCCTGGTTGCCGGGGATCTGCGCCACGTCGAGGACAGGCACACAACGTCCTCCGGTCGCGAAGTGCGCCTGCGGATCTATGTCGAGCCCGAAAACATCGACCGTTGTGACCACGCGATGCGTTCCCTGATCAACGCAATGCGCTGGGATGAGGATAAATACGGTCGTGAGTATGACCTGGACGTCTACAACGTCGTCGCAGTCAACGACTTCAATATGGGGGCGATGGAAAACAAGGGCCTGAACGTCTTCAACTCAAAGTATGTACTGGCCCGACCGGATACGGCGACAGATCGGGATTTCCTGGGTATCGAGGGCGTGATTGCACACGAGTATTTCCACAACTGGACCGGCAACCGGATCACCTGCCGTGACTGGTTTCAGCTGTCTTTGAAAGAAGGCTTCACAGTCTTCCGGGATCAGGAGTTCTCGGCGGATATGGGCGCGGGGTCAAGCGCATCGAGGATGTGCGTTTATTGCGTGCACACCAGTTCGCCGAAGACAGCGGTCCGATGGCGCATCCGGTGCGGCCGGCCTCCTACATCGAGATCAACAACTTTTATACCGTGACCGTTTATGAGAAGGGTGCGGAGGTGGTCCGCATGCAGGCGAATCTGCTCGGTCCCGAGACCTTCCGCAAGGCCACCGATCTCTATTTCGAACGCCACGATGGTCAGGCGGTGACCACGGAGGATTTCGTGCGTTGCATGGCGGACGCATCCGGACAGGATCTTTCACAGCTGCAGCACTGGTATGACTATGCCGGCACCCCGGAGCTCACAGTAAGCGGCCGGTACGACGCGGCCGCCGCAACCTATACCCTGGAATTCCAGCAGTCGGTGCCGGATACACCGGGGCAGACCGACAAACCGCCCTTCCTGGTGCCTGTCGTTACCGGCCTGTTGGGGAAAACAGGAAACGACCTGCCGGTACGGCTCGAAGATGCGCCGCAGGCGCTTACCCGGCATACCCTGCAACTCACCCGGGCACAGCAGCGCTTTGTCTTCCACGGAGTCGACGAAGAACCGGTGCCCTCACTGCTGCGCGGTTTCAGTGCACCGGTGAAGCTGGCATTCGATTACAGCGACGACCAGTTAATGTTCCTGATGGCCAACGACAGCGATGGCTTCAACCGCTGGGACGCCGCACAGACACTCAGCCGTCGGGTTTTGCTGGACATGGTTGCACAAGGCCGTGAAGGGCGGCAGATACAGGTTCCCGATGGGCTGGTCCGCGCCTTCCGAGGCGCATTGCAAAGCGAAGGCGCGGAGCCTGCGCTGATCGCCGAGGTCTTGAGCCTGCCGGGAATCGGTTACCTCGGTGATTTCATGGACACGGTCGATATCGACGGTCTGTATCTGGCCCGCGAGGCGGTACGTGCTGCCGTGGGTCAGGCGCTCAGGCACGAGCTGTACCAGGTCTACGAGGCGATGCGGGACGACGGCGAATATCGCCCGACGCCCGCAGCCATCGGGCGGCGCAGCCTCAAGAACCGCGTATTGGCCTACCTGATGGCGGCAGAAGATGCACAGGGCGGGCTGTTGTGCGAATCACAGTACCGGGCGCAGCACAATATGACCGATGTGATGGCGGCACTGGCGCTGTTGGCAGACAGTGAGCACCCGTCGCGTGAACAGACACTGGCCGACTTCGAGGGGCGTTGGCAGGCCGATCCGCTGGTGATGGACAAATGGTTCGCGGTACAGGCGATGTCCGGTCGTGAGGATACCCTGGGTCAGGTACGCCGCCTGATGAATCACCCGGCTTTTTCGATGCGCAACCCAAACCGGGTGCGTGCCCTGATCGGTAGCTTTGCGAACGCCAATCCGGTGCGTTTTCATGCCGCGGACGGCAGTGGCTATGCCTTCCTCGGTGAGCAGGTGCTGGCGCTGGACCCGGCCAATCCGCAGATTGCGGCGCGCCTGTTACGCGCGATCTCGCGCTGGCGGCGTTATGACGAAGGGCGCCAGGCGCAGATGCGTGCCGCGCTCGAGGCGGTGGTTGCAACCAAGGTATCCCGCGACGTGTACGAGATCGCCGTCAAGAGTCTGGACGCCGAATAAACGGGACACTTCGTGGACGTGGTCGCTCCGTTTTACAGCATGGACAAAAAGGCTATAGTCGGGCGTGACCGGCCACCCGAGAATGGCCGGGCCCAAACCGAACCATCTTCTGAAGGAGTTGTTTATGACCAAACCGGAAATTACCGAGGCGATGATCTTCGAGTGTTTTGCCGCCGCGCAGGAAAAAGAAAGCATCGAGCAGACGGCCGCCTCTTTTGTTGATGTCGAAGAATACGAAAACCAGATCATGTATCCCGAGTTCGCGCGGTGGGCAGAGAAGGCGGGGCAGCCCGAACTGGCGAGCCTGTTTCGCAAGGTGGCGGGCGAAGAAAAGCTGCATGCCGTGTGGTTGCGTGAGCTGTATCAGGACATGGGGCAGCCGGCGCGTGGCGAAGACACCGAACGCGCCATCGATGCGCTGAAGACCATTCGTGCCAACTGCGATGCGCTGATCGCTATGAACCCGGATGGGGTGGTCGAAAAGGCGCTGGCGGTGGCGATCAGCGTTGAGGAACGCGAGTATCAGGACATCTATCCACGCTTCCGTGACCAGGCCCTGGCACAGGGCGACCAGAAGGCAGCCGACGTCTACCAGCGTGTGGTCGACTCGGAGAGCCAGCATGCGGATTGGTTCCGGCATGCACTGGATCAGTTTCGTGCCGGTATGGCGACGCCCGCGCTCGCCTGATCCTGCTATGCAGCGCCAAGTTCTTGGATAGCAAGGGAGCGCGACCGGCGCCGGGCTGGCATCAGGCGCTAAACCCGCCGATCTACCTGGTTTCCATCCTTCCCGGCCTTGGCGTACCTCTTCTGGCACAGGCCCCCGTGGAAAACGCGGGTGGCCTGTTTCTGGCTACCTTCGCCGTGGTGCTGTTACAGCACGCGATCAATCTGTTCAACGACGCCGCCGACTGGCGCCTGGGCGCGGATGTCGAAAAGTACGACTCCTGGGTACGGGTGCATGGTGATCGAACGCAAAGCGCGGTACTGCACGGGGCCCTGAGTCTGCTGGCCGGCGGCCTGCTGGGCCTGGGTCTGCTGTGGCAGCAGGATCAGCTGTGGATACTCGCGGTCGCCTTGCCGATGGTGGCTCTGGGTTACCTGTACAACGCCGGTTCCAAACCGCTTTCCTATACGCATCTGGGGGAGTGGGTAACAGGCATCTGCTACGGCCCCGGGGTTTTTGGTTGTCTTTGGCTGGTTGCGGGGCTTGAGCCCGGGGCCGCCATGGTGGCCGGAATGATCGCCTTCGCCGCACTTGCGGTTGCCTTGCTGCTGTCGCATCAGCCACCGCAGATCGCGACTGACCGTTGCGCCGGCAAACTGTCGTTTGCCGTGCGTTTTGGGGCTGCAAGGACCATTTTCTCGGCAAGATTGTTGTTCGCGGTGTTCCTGACGGCTGTAAGCGTCGTCATCCTGGCGACCGCCTCGCCTGTCGCGGCCTTCGTGCTGGGCCTGCTGGCGCTGATTCTGCTGACCTCGGTCGCCCGCGCCGCCGTAAACCCCAAGCGTATATTGCTGGCGGCGACCGCATTCCTGGTGCTGGGGCTGCTGGTCTCTGGCTTTGCCGGCCAGTGGGCTGCTTGGTAAGTTCGGTTATTCTCAGAGCCCACTAGAAGACGCTGGCAACAGAGATTACTCGGCGCATTGATCCGGGTTGAGTTTGCCGCCGAGGTTTACTAGGGTGTCGGGCTTTCCGACCGGGTCGTCGGTTTGTTTCATGGCTTTCTGCGCTGTTCGCGGTGGTTGTGCGATGCCTCCGTCCGCGCGGTCTCCATTCTATGGCCAAGCCAAGAGGTGCCAATCCATGCAAAAACCCCAAGCCGGCGACACCGTCCGCGTTCACTACACCGGGACACTGGAAGACGGTACGCAGTTTGACTCTTCTCGCGATTCGGATCCGATGGAATTTGCCATGGGGCAGGGTCAGTTGATTGCCGGGTTCGAAAACGCGGTCGCGGGGCTTTCATCCGGGGAAAGCTGCAAGGTGACCCTGGCGCCGGAAGAGGCCTACGGCGCGTCGAATGAGGAGATGGTCCAGGATGTGCCGCGTAAGCTCATGCCCGAGGGTGTTGAGCTGAAGCCGGGCATGGTCCTCCAGGGGCAGGCCGATGACGGTCGGGTGGATAATTTTACGGTCGTGTCGTTCACCGAAGAGATGGTGACGCTCGACGCCAATCACCCGCTGGCCGGCAAGGCGCTGACTTTCGAGATCGAGTTGCTCGAGATCCTCTGAACGCCGTCTCGAATGCGGGAGAAAAGGCCGGGTCGCGTTCCTTGGCCCGGCCATTGTTCGCGCAGCCTGAATGATGATCAGGCGCCGGAGACGGCCTTCTGGATCAGCGGGACCAGTGGTTCGGGCAGTTTGATCGCGCCCGATAACGCAAACTCCTGGGCACGTACCGACATCTTTTTCCAGGTCTTGCGAACGATATCCAGCCATTTGGCTTCGTCGTACTCTGGATGCTTCTGGGCAAAGGCGAGCATGTAATGCTCGATGAAAACGAGATCGGTAACGTCTTCCAGCAGCTGGGTATCCGGGTTGACCTTGAGGGCGCGCTTGCCGACGGCCTGCTTCACGCGCGCCACGAACGCTTCGTCGTATCCGGCCTCGCTCAGCAGTCCGGCGGCCGTTTCGGCGTGGAATTTGTACAGGCCGGTGCGCCATTGCAGATAGCCCTGGCGGCCTTCGGGGTAGTCGCTGCGTGCGGATTTCCAGCGCTGGATGTGCTGGGCGCGGACCGCCAGTTTCATGGCGTCGTCGGCGTCCGGGGCGTAGCGCCCGAGCATGTCTGACATGCGCTGCGAATAAAGCAGTTCCTTTGGCCAGGCTTTGCCGTCCGCGCTCTCCTGATTGGGATCTTCCTGGTTTGCCGCGTCGATCAGGGCGGCGGCTCGCTCGAATAACTCGGGGTTGGACATATGATTGGCACCTGTTCTTACGATTTGCGGAGTATTATAACCCCCTAATATACCCCGTCGGCGCAAAAAATGGCGCAGATATTTGGGGTCGATGGTGGGCTCCAAAGGTTGGCGAAGCGAACGCCGCGGCAACAAACTTGCTGGCTGCAGGTTAACTTTCCGGTCCGTCGGGCCCACAATAGCGCCGGCATGGGGGTATACGAATGAAAATGGAACAGGAGGCTTAATGTCCGAACCGGTCGTCATGCTGGTGGACAATGGTTCGAGGCGCGCTGCGGCGACGCTGAGTCTGCGCGCGATCGCGGCTGACCTGGCGAGGGCCAGCGGGCTTTCGGTGCACCCGGTCTCGCTGCAGCATTCGAACAAGATCGATCCTGAGGAACTGGGCGGGGCTCCGGCCCTGGTGTTTGCCGACTTCCTGCGTCGGCAGCTCGAGCAGGGACGACGTGAATTCGTTGCTGTGCCGCTGTTTTTCGGCAAGAGCCGGGCGCTCACGTCCTTCGTTCCGGAGCAGGTCGAGCTGCTGAAAGAGGAGTTTGGGCCCTTCGCATTTCGCCTCGCGGAGGTGTTGTCGCCGATGCCGCAGGGGGAGCCCCTGTTAACGAATATCCTGGCGGACCACGTGAGCCGGGGCTGCGCGGAAATGGGTGCCGAGGCCAACTGCGTGGTCGTCGTCGATCACGGTTCGCCCCTGCCCGAGGTGACCGCGGTACGTGCCAAGGTAACCATGACGCTGCGTGAGCGCCTCGCGGACGGCATTTGGTTGAGTCAGGCCGTGATGGAGCGGCGCAAGAGCGCCGACTACGATTTCAACGGGCAGTTGTTGGGCGACCTGCTGGATTCCTGTGTGACCCCGGACGGAGCTGCGGTTGTGGTATTGGCGATGATGTTCATTTCACCCGGGCGGCATGCCGGACCGGGTGGCGATATCGAGGCCATCTGCGCCGATGCAATCGCCAGAAATCCCGGTCTGAAGTTGAAGATATCGCCACTGATCGGTGAGCATCCCCTGTTGATCGATATCCTCCAGGCACGCCTGGAGGCGGTCCTTTAGCGGCCTGCCAGCCGGGCTTTTACTGCTTTTTCGCCCGTTTGGCGATCGGAATGATATCGCTGACTTTGACGTCGACCAGGTTCAGGCAGTGGTGGGCCTCCGCCGAATATTTGGTCAGATCGCCGACATGGCAGTTGCGCGCGGCGAACACCTCGATGGAGCTGATCTCTTCACATTGTATCCCGCGAAAGCTGATCTCCTGATACTGCGAGGCGGTCGGCTTGATGTACGAGAACCCACGGGTCACGGTCTCGAATGGAATCTGGTCACCCTTGAAGGCAGTGAAGCGCAGAACCAGGCTGCGGATCTGATCCGACAGGTCGTTGCTCAGGCGCAGACCGAGTTTACAGCCCCGCGCCAGGTCAAACCTCTTTTCCAGGGTCAGTGTTGCGTACGTTCTCGTCTCCGGGTTGTCGCTTCCCTTCACCACCGACCAGGTCTTGTTGTCGTGCAGGATTACCTGACGACCGTCCGGTACGGTGATGGTGATATCGGCGCTGGCGAGCCCGGCGGCGAGCAGCAGGGCGAAAATTCCAATCGATCGGTACAGCATGGGTGGCTCCGTTACTGAATCTGGACATGCATGCTCGCATGAACCCTGGGGTGTTTTGAAGAGACTAGGCTGCCTAATTCGGTATGAAAGAATTTGTCGGCATACCGGGCCATAACTGAACTGGGATTTGGTTTGACGAAGGCGGCGATATGCTCGGCAGGTATCTGGCGGTGATCATTCTGGCGATGCTTGGAACCCATGCGGCCCGGGCCGACCGTGTCATGGTGCCGGCGGCCAGCTTCGGCATGGGCTGTTCCGCCGGAGACCCGGCCTGTGAGGCAGACGAGGGCAAGGCCAGCGGCCTCCAGGCAGGCGCCCAATGGTTGCTACACGGATGCGATCTGGCCGGTCGGCAGCCGTCCTGCCAATGCACTGGGCCTGCACGATATGCATGGGAACGTCGGCGAATGGACCTCCGGCTGGTATGCATCTGACGCCATTGCTGCGATGTACACGAAGGGTGAGCTGAACGGTCCCTCACAGGGACGCCAGCGGGTGGTGCGTGGGGGCTCATGGGACGAGGACCGGCCCAATGTGCGCAGTTCATTCCGCAATGTGAAGCCACCGCTGCAGGGCGATTCGATCTACGGGTCGATTGGATTCCGTTGCGTCGCCGCTCCGTCGTGAACAGGCCGGTTCAGCCGTATTTGTAGTGTTTCACCTCGCGTCTGCCCGAGGTGGTCTGGGCACGGCGCAGGTTGCGCTGCATGATGATCCCCTCGACTTTCCACTCCAGCCCCGTGAGTGCGATGTCGGGGTAGATGTCGTTGAGTGCGACCAGGCGTTCGCCGCGGTCGTCCTTGAGATACTGGCGAAACCAGCGCACGCCCTCGACCAGGGCCATGATGAACATGCCGTGCTGGCACCAGTCCGCGGGCTCGATCACCACGATGCAGGCGTCCGGAAATTCCGGCTCCATGCTGTTGCCGATCACCTGGAGGGCGAACGGCTCTGAGCTGCTGCAACTGCTTAAAGGGTCGTTCATAGGGGGCTCTTGCATCACGGTCACTCTGGTAAGCTGCCTGCTGCCGCGTGGCGGGAACAGTGTTTCGTCGCGTCAATTTGCGGGAATTTTATCATGATGCACGGTGCGGGCGCCGAGGCCCAAGTCCATAAGGATCGCCGGGATTGGCACAACCTGAAAGGGATGCTGCCTTTCCTGTGGGAGTTCCGCGGACGCGCGGTTTTTGCGCTTTCCTGCCTGGTACTCTCAAAAGTGGCCAACGTCGGGGTGCCGGTCGTCCTGAAAGAGGTGGTCGAGCATTTCGAACGCGTGAGGGATGATCCAACCATGCTGGTGGCCGTGCTCCCGGTCTCGCTGCTGCTCGCCTACGGCCTGCTCAAGCTGGGCGCGTCCATGTTCAACGAGCTGCGTGACGTGGTCTTCGCCAAGGTCCGTTATCGTGCCATGCGGCGGCTGTCCACCCGCGTCCTGGAGCATCTGCACCGCCTCTCGCTGCGTTTCCATCTCGATCGCCGGACCGGTGCGGTGAGTCGCGACCTGGAGCGGGGCACGCGTTCGGTGAGCCAGATCATGAACTACATGGCGTTCAGCATCCTGCCGATCATGGTCGAGTTCACCCTGGTCGCGTTGATCCTGTTGCGTGAGTACGACGTCGTTTTTGCCGCTGCAATGTTCGGCTCCGTGGTGGTCTATGTGCTGGTGACCTTCGCCATCACCGAGTGGAGGATGGATTTTCGTCACTTTATGAACCGGCTGGACTCGGAGGCCAATACCCAGGCCTTCGACAGCCTGATCAACTACGAGACAGTCAAATATTTCGGCAATGAGCGCCTTGAGCTGCAGCACTACGATGAAACCCTTTCGGAGTGGGAGAGCTGGGCGGTCAAGAGCCAGACATCCATGTCGCTTCTGAATTTCGGTCAGGGCGCGGTGATCGCGCTCGGGGTCACCCTGGTAATGTACCTGGCGATGCGCGGCGTGGCCGCCGGCGAACTCAGTATCGGCGACCTGGTGCTGCTGAATGCTTTCCTGCTGCAGCTGTTCATACCGCTCGGTTTCCTGGGCATTGTGTATCGCCAGATCAAGTATTCGCTGGCGGATATGGATCTGATCTTCAAGCTGCTCGAACGTGAACCTGAAATACTGGACAGGGCCGGCGCCAGGACCCTGGTGAACGAAGGCGGTTGCGTGCGTTTCGAGGCGGTCAACTTTGGCTACCAGCCTGAACGACAGATTCTGTATGACCTCGACCTGCAGGTGCCCGCCGGCAAGAAGGTCGCTGTGGTCGGACACAGTGGGGCGGGCAAGTCGACCCTGGCGCGGCTGATCTATCGCTTCTATGACGTGAACAGCGGGCGTATCACGGTCGATGGTCAGGATATCCGTGACCTGACCCAGGACAGTCTGCGTGCAGCCATCGGTATCGTGCCGCAGGACACCGTGCTGTTTAATCAGAGCATCTACTACAACATTGCCTACGGCCGGCCGGATGCGACCCGCACCGAGGTCGAGCGCGCGGCAAAGATGGCCCATATCTGGGAGTTCATCGAGGGTCTTCCGAAGGGTTGGGATACCCTGGTGGGCGAACGCGGCCTGAAACTGTCGGGGGGCGAGAAGCAGCGGGTGGCGATCGCGCGTGCAATCCTCAAGGATCCTCAGATCCTGATCTTCGACGAGGCGACCTCTTCGCTCGACAGTCGCACCGAGCAGGTCATCCAGGAGACCCTGGCCGAGGTGGCCGCGCAGCACACCACCCTGGTGATCGCGCATCGTCTGTCCACTGTGGTCGATGCCGACGAGATCCTGGTGATGTCGAACGGACGGGTGATCGAAAGCGGTACGCATGCGCAGCTGCTGGCCGCCGGCGGTGTGTATGCTGACATGTGGGAATTGCAGCGCAAGGAACACGAAGCCTCGGATGCCACTCTGTCCGGGCCGCGGCCGGCGTAATACTTGATCTTCCTGATGTGCAAGGTGTGGGAATGAAAATCTACCTCGTGGGTGGTGCGGTACGCGACGGCCTGTTGGGCGTGCCAGTGGCTGAGCGCGACTGGGTGGTGGTGGGTGGCGACGAGAGTGCCATGCGCGCGCGTGGTTATATTGCCGCCGATCAGACCTTCCCGGTGTTTCTGCATCCCGACACCGGCGAGGAATATGCGCTGGCGAGGCGCGAGGTCAAACGTGGTGAGGGTTATCGCGGCTTCGAGGTGGATGCGGGGCCCGACGTGACCCTCGAGGAGGATCTGCTGCGCCGCGACCTGACCATCAACGCCATGGCGCAGGACGAGACCGGTACCCTCACCGACCCTTACGGTGGCAGGGAGGATCTCGATGCCGGCCTGCTGCGGCATGTCTCGGACGCCTTCGTTGAGGATCCGCTTCGGGTGCTGCGCATCGCGCGCTTTGCGGCCAAGCTGGGGGCGCATGGCTTCCGGGTTGCGCATGGCACCTACGGGCTGATGTGCCGGATGGTCGAAAACGGCGAGATGAGTCACCTGAAGGGCGAGCGTCTTTGGCGCGAGATGATGGCGGCGATGCGGGCGGCTCAGCCATGGAGATTCTTCCAGGTATTGCATGGCTGCGGTGCCTTGCAGGTGTTGATCCCGCCACTGGCTGCAGCCATGGGTGATGTGTCGGCACATGCCGAGGGTGCGGACAGCCCGCCAATCGCGGCACTCAAGCGTGCGGCTGCAGCTGCTGCAGATGCCCCCTGTCGCCTCGCCGCCACGCTGCTCGACTGTGTCGCTTCGGCCTCTGGGGCGGCGGAGTTGATGTCGCAGCTGCGCGCAGACCGGGCGACCGCGCAGCTGCTCAAGCGTGCGATTGCCGGCTGGCCGATGTACCAGGCGGCGGGACAGGGGGATGTCGATGCACTGCTGGGACTTGCGGTCCTGTGGCGTGGATTCGACCCCAAGGGGAACCTCGATGCCACACTTGCGGTGTGCGAGGCACAGACAGCGCAGCCGCTTGTCGGACGATATCTGGCGGCGGCACTGCCTGCGGCGCGCGCAGTGTCGGCTGCCGGTCTGCGCGAACAGGGCCTGAACGGGGCGGCACTGGGCAGGCAGCTTGCCCGGGCGAGGCGTGACGCAATGTATAACGCCCTGCGGGCCGCGGGTCTGTTAACTTAGAGGGCAGGCCGGGCGGCAGGGCCGGTCGGGCAATCGGGGCACGAACAGGTGGAGCAGACAGAGGAACAAGCCGTAGTTTCGGTGGGCGAGCGCACCATGCGCATCATGTCGGGTGCCCGCCTGCTCGCCCCGCTTGTTGTGCTGGGTCTGGGATTCTTGCTGACCATCCTGCTGGCCGTCGCCCTTGCCCTGGGGGCCGGGGATGCGCAGGCACTGATCCAGGTGCTGTTGCTGGCGTCGATCGCCTCCCTGCTGGCCTTTCTGCTGAGCCTGCAACGTCTGCGCAGGGAGCTCATTTTGCCGCTGGCCCGACTCGAGGAATCGGTGTCGCAGGTCTGCGCCGGTGAGCCCGGTGCGACCCTGTCGCTGGACGATACCGGGGTGTTGGGTGCGATGGTGAGCGATCTCGACAGCCTGAATGAGGAGTTGAGCGAGCTGTATGAAGACATGGACAGCCGCGTGTCGCGTCATACGACGCGATTGGCGCAGAAAACGGCCTCGCTCAAGATTCTTTATGACGTTGCTGCGAGTGTGAACCAGGCGCAGAATCTGGAAGCCCTTTTGTTGCGTTTCCTGAGGGTATTGAAAGAGATGGTCAATGGGCTGGCCGCGAGCATCCGCCTGGAGCAGCCCGACGGCTCGTTGCGGGTGGTCGGTTCGATCGGAGTCAACAACGAAGTGCTGCGTGAAAGCGAGATGCTGCCGCTTGCACTTTGCGTCTGTGGCAAGGCCCTGTCGCCCGGTGACATCCTTTGTGAAAACCCGGCACGGCATTGTGTGAACAAGCTGCGTCGGGTGATGTTCGGTGCCGAAGATGTCGAGATGGTCTCGGTCCCGCTGGATTACCATGGAGAGGTGCTTGGCATGTACCAGGTCTATGTGCGCAAGCCCGGGATCTCCGGGCGTGAGGATATTCTTGAGCTGCTGCAGACCATTGGCAGCCACCTCGGCATGGCGGTCGCCAAACAGCGTTCCGATCATGAGGCGCGCCGGCTCTCAATCATGGAGGAGCGCACCACGCTTGCACATGAGCTGCACGATTCGCTGGCCCAGACCCTTGCCAGCCTGCGCTTCCAGGTTCGTCTGTTGGAAGACCTGCTGCAACAGGATGGAGGCAGCGAGGCCGCGGGCAAGGATGTACAGCGTATCCGCAGCGGCCTGGATGAGGCCCACACGGAGTTGCGCGAACTGCTCAACAGCTTTCGTGCACCGGTCGATGAGCGCGGACTGGTGTCGGCATTGGAGAAGTTGGTCGAGCGTTTCGGGCGTGAAACGGGCACCCATGTCTTGTTCCAGAACGAATGCCGCGAGCCGAAGCTTTCTTCCGCCGAAGAGATGCAGATGTTGCGGGTTGCCCAGGAATGCCTGGCCAATATCCGCAAGCATGCCCAAGCCCATACCGTGCGCGTTATGCTCAGCTGCCGTGGTGTCGGCACCTATTCTCTGTTGATCGAGGACGATGGTATCGGATTTGAGGACCCGACCAGGCACGGGCAGCCGGGCGAACATGTCGGTCTTTCGATCATGGAAGAGCGGGCCCGTCGCTTGGGTGGTAACCTGCGCATCGAAAGTGAAGTGGGAGAGGGAACCCGCGTGGAATTGAGTTACCAACCGCAACCTGATCGCAGCAAGTCCGATCGGCGCTGGATCGTCTGATGCGGGTTTTGATGATCGATGATCATGCCCTGTTCCGGATGGGACTGAGCGAACTGCTTGAGCGGCGCGGGATAGAGGTGGTCGCGGCCCTCGGTGACTGCCAGAAGGGCATCGAGTGGGTCGAAGAGAATTCACCGGATGTGGTTCTGCTGGATATGCGCATGCCGGTCATGAACGGCTTGGAAGTTCTGCAGGAGCTGCGCCGGCGCGAGGTCGGGATGCCGGTCGTGATGCTTACCACCAGTCGTGAAGAGGCCGATGTCGTCAGCGCGCTGCAGAGCGGCGCGCGTGGTTATCTGCTCAAGGATATGGAGCCGGATGATCTGATCACGGCGCTGAACGATATCGTGGCGGGGCAGACGGTGGTGGCCCCGGAACTGACCATCGTTTTGGCCAAGGCGGTACAGGGCGAGGTCGCCACTGTACCGCCCAGTCACCGTGCACTGGCCGAACTGACCCCGCGCGAACTCGAGATCCTGTGTCATCTTGCCGAAGGTCAGAGCAACAAGGTGATCGCGCGCAATCTGGGTATTTCCGACGGCACGGTCAAGCTGCATGTGAAGGCGATCCTGCGCAAGCTCGACGTGCATTCACGGGTCGAGGCCGCCGTGATAGCGGTTGAGGAAAACATCTGTGGGCGTGGTTCGGCATCGGACTGAGCAGGGCCAATGCACCGGTGGTGTGAAAATTGCGATACGGCGCAATTCTCTTCGATCGTTGCACCCTACAGCCTGTGCAGGGTGCGACAGCCGTATGGCACCGTAACGCCGGTCTGTCCGTTACCGCGCCTTGTGATTACAGCTCGGTACCGGGTGTAACGGGCGAGGTGGCACCCTGCTGCGAGTGTTGCGGGGTTTTGAACCAGGACAGCTTTTCCTGAAGTTGCACCACGTCGCCGACAATGATCAGGGTCGGCGGCTTGGGCTTTTCACGTTCCACGATCCCAGGCAGTGAGTCGATAGTGCCGGTGAATACCCGCTGTTGGTGGGTGGTACCCTGCTGTACAAGCGCCGCTGGCGTGTCGGCGGGCATGCCGTGCGCCTGCATTTCCCGGCTGATCACGGGCAGGCCCTTGAGTCCCATATAAAACACCACTGTCTGACTGGGCTGCGCCAGCTGATTCCAGTTCAGATTCATGGTGTTGTCTTTGAGGTGACCGGTTACGAAAGTGACCGATTGCGCATAGTCACGATGGGTCAGGGGGATGCCGCCGTAGCTGGCACAGCCGGATGCGGCCGTGATGCCCGGCACCACCTGAAACGGGACCCCCTGGCTGGCCAGGGTATCGATCTCTTCGCCGCCACGGCCGAAGATGAATGGGTCGCCGCCCTTGAGGCGCACCACCCGTTTGCCCTGTTTCGCCAGATCGGCCAGCAGCTGATTGATCTCTTCCTGGCGCATCGCGTGGTTGTCGCGTTCTTTGCCGACATAGATCCGCTCGGCGTCGCTGCGTGTCATATCCAGGACCGCCTTGGCGACCAGACGGTCATAGACGACGACGTCAGCCTGCTGCATCAGGCGCAACGCGCGAAAGGTCAGCAGATCAGGGTCGCCCGGTCCGCCACCGACCAGGTATACCTCCCCCATGCCCGGCTGGAGGGTGCCGCTGCCAAGTTCGTTTTCCATCAGCACCTCTGCTTCCTGCATATGGCCGGAGAAGACACGTTCGGCCACGGGACCCTGCAGGATGCAGTCCCAGAATCGGCGGCGGTCGGCCGGGTCCTCGAAGGCCTGTTTCACGCGCTCGCGGAATTTTCCCGCAAGCTCGGCCAGGCGACCGTAACCTGCGGGAATGAGCGACTCGAGGCGGGATCGGATCAGGCGTGCAAGCACCGGCGAGGCGCCGCTGGTGGACACCGCCGCGATCACTGGCGAGCGATCGATGATCGAGGGCATGATGAAGCTGCCGTCTTCGGGGTGATCGACGACATTGACCGGGATGCCCAGCTTGCGTCCGGCGGTGGCGACCTCGTGATTGATCTCGGCGTTGTCAGTGGCCGCGATGGCGAGATAGGCATCCTCCAGGTCGCCGTCCCGGTAACCGCGGCTGAGGTGCTCAATGCGGCCTTCGTCGCGAAGTTTGGCCAGGTTGGGGCAAAGCCCGGGGGAGACGATCTGAACAAGCGCGTCCGCGCGCAACAACAGGGCGACCTTGCGGGTCGCAATCTCGCCGCCGCCGACCACGACGCAGAACTGGCCGCGTACGGAAAGGAATATCGGTAGGTGTTCCATGGCCTTGTGTCACCGTCAGTATTTATGTCGTTAAGCGTCTTGCGCATTGACTATATGAGGATATCATAATATGCTATTCCGGTTGGAATTTCCCAGACAAATTTGAGGGGTCGCGATGTTCGTAAAAGAGATTGATGCGTCCGCGCTGAAGGCACGCATTGACGCCGGTGAGGATATCGCGCTGATCGATATTCGCAGCGACGCCGAGGTTGCGCAGGGTATCCTGCCGAATGCCGAGCACCTGGCCATGCATCTCATCCCCCTGCGTATGCACGACCTGCCCAAGGACAGGGATGTGGTGCTCTACTGCCGCAGTGGTGCGCGCTCCTATCATGCCTGTAATTTTCTCAGCCAGCAGGGGGTCGGAAACGTGATCAACCTGCACGGCGGGATTATCGCCTGGGCACGATTGGGCTATGAAATTTCTGCGCCGCAACAGCGGCGTGCCGGCATGCTGTGATCCTTGCGTTTCTTAGACACTTAGAATATAAGGATCTACCGCTTTAACCCTAGATTAACGACAACAGAGCATCCTGGAGGTTGCCCATGGCTGATTTTGACGAAGAACTGGACGCAAGTGGCCTGAACTGCCCACTGCCGATACTGCGCGCCAAGAAAGCGTTGGCCGGTATGGAGGCAGGCAAGGTCCTGCACATCATCGCTACCGACCCGGGTTCCGTGAAAGACTTTGAGGCCTTTGCCCGCCAGACTGGCAACGAGCTGATGGAATCCAAGGAAGAAGGCGGCAAGTTCCTGTTCCTCATTAAGAAGGCCTGATCAAAGGCTTTCGGGCAGATTCACTTCCTTACGTTAGGAGGGTGTAAAAATGGACGAGAAAAAGCTAGCCATTATCGCAACCAAGGGGTCTCTCGATTGGGCTTATCCGCCCTTTATTCTTGCCTCGACTGCGTCGGCTCTGGGCTATGAGACCGAAATATTCTTTACCTTCTATGGTCTGCAGTTGTTGAAGAAGGATCTCGACCTTAAGGTCACCCCGCTGGGCAACCCCGGTATGCCGATGCCCGGGGGCATGGAGAAGTGGTTTCCAACCCTGCTGACCGCGCTGCCGGGCATGGAAGCGATGATGACTTCGATGATGAAAAAGAAGATGGCGAGCAAGGGTGTTGCCAGCCTGGAAGAACTGCGTGAACTCTGCCAGGAGGCCGAAGTGCGCCTGATTGCCTGTCAGATGACCGTTGACCTGTTCGATATGGACCCGTCTGCATTCATCGAGGGTGTTGAGTTTGCAGGTGCTGCACGCTTCTTCGAATTTGCCGGCGAATCGGATATCTGTCTGTACATCTGATCCGGTTCTTCGCGAACATGAAAAAGCCACCCGTGCAGGGTGGCTTTTTTTTGCCTGCGGTCCAGTGTTCAAAGAAAACGGATCCTCGTGGTGCCCGGCCCTCAGAAGGTGTATTGCGCTTCGACGGACAGGATGTCGACACTGGCTTCATAGCTGCCATTCAGGGCGCCTCGGGCGGTGTTCTCACCGGTCGCAGTCTTGGAGATCTTGGCGTCATTCATGAACAGGTGTGCATAGCCAAAGTCAATCCGAAGCGCTTTGCTGGGGTTGAAGCCGGCACCGACGGTCAGCCAGATACGGTCTGTATCCGGCAGTCGTGCACTGCGCGATGCCGCGTCCTTTATAGGGGATTCGTCGTAGGCTGCGCCGAGACGGTAGGTCCAGTCTGACGCGTCGGGGGTGTAGATGGTGCCGAGTGCGACCCGGCTGGTGTCTTTCCAATCGAAGGTGGTGACGCTATCGGGAAGAGAGTTGTCGAATTTGAAGCGCAGTTCCGGGATGCTGCTCCAGCCGGTCCAGGTATAGTCACCGACAACGGCCCATTCGGAATTGAGTTGATGAAAGCCGCTGACCGAGACCGTGGCCGGAAGGTCGACCTCGGCCTTTACATCGGTCTTGGTAAAGAGCGGTTGCAACGGGCTTGGGACACGGCTGAATTTCGCGTCGCCCTCGAGTTTCTGCTCGACCTCTGAGCGGAAGTGGATACCGATGCGGGTATCCTCCGACGGCTCGAACAATAAACCCAGGTTGTAACCGAAGCCCCAGTCGTCACCCGTGATTTTTGACCTGCCGTCGAATTGTCCGGTCAATGCGGGGTCCATGATCAGGCCGAAATCAACGGCATTCGTGAATTCTCCATCCAGGTACATCGCGCTCGCGCCCACAGCGACACTGAGCTTGTCGTTGACCTTGTAGCCAATCGACGGGTTGACGTTTACCGTGAGCACCTCGGACTTGATCGCGTGATAACGACCCACCCAGTTGCTGCTGTACTCGGTGGTCAGTCCGAATGGCGCATTCACCGCCAACCCCAGCCAGCTCTTGTCGTTCATCTGGTGGGTAAGGTAGAAATGCGGCACCGCCGCGAGGCCACCGGCATCACCGCCATTGCCGCCCTGGATCGGCGCGCCCGTGACGTAGCTCGTACCGTCGTTGTCGAACTCGGTCTTCGGCTTTATCAGGTGTACGGCGGCAGCCGCTCGGGTCCCGGGCAGCCGGGTCATGCCGGCGGGGTTGAAATACAGCGTATCGGGCGAGTCCGCAGTTGCCGCCGCTCCGGCGTAGGCGGTGCCCATATTGGGAACGCTCTGTTCGATCAGGGCGAACCCTGCCGCATACAAGGTCTGTGAACCCGCCAGACTCATGACCGCTACGGCAACGCTGCGCCTTGTTGCCCGTTCGAATTGCGCCATCTGAAAACCCCTCCGGTGTATTTCCGCCCCTCTGTTTCAACCTTTTGCCTGCAGATCTTGCCGGCCCCCAGCCATTGTCCGCTCGGCTGCAGAGGCTAGGTCATAACCACAATAAATACCACCCTTCTGCGGTCGCGCGGTTGCCCGATCGGGGTTGTCACCGGGCCGGTTTTGCCCCGGCAGAGAGCGGCAGGACATTGCTTTATTAACTGGCTATAATATAAGGCCTATTTATTGAACCACTGAGAGTAACTGATCCATGGCCGACCGTCGGTTGCAAGTCTTCCACACTGTGGCGCGCCTGCTCAGCTTCACCAAGGCTGCCGAGACCCTGCACATGACCCAGCCTGCGGTGACCTTTCAGGTCCGGCAGCTGGAAGAGTATTTCAATACCCGTCTGTTCGATCGCACCCACAATCGCATCAGCCTTACCGACGCGGGGGCACGGGTGTTCCAGTTCTCGGATAAGATTTTCGAGCTGTATGGCGAGATGGAGAATGCGGTCCGCGAGATGACCGGCGAGATCAGTGGTTCGCTGACCATTGGCGCGAGCACCACCATCGCGGAGTATATGTTGCCGGCCCTGTTGGGTGATTTCCGCGCCAAGTACGCCGATGTGAGTATCCACCTGAAGGTCTCGAACACCGATGGGATTGTCTCGATGGTCGAGAACAATACGATCGACCTCGGCGTGGTCGAGGCGCCTGTGAGCAACAAAAACCTGGTGGTCGACGAGTGTCGACGTGACTATCTGGTAGCGATAGTGCCGCCTGGGCATGCCAAGGCAAATCTGAAAAAAATCACGCTGGATGAACTCCTCGAATACCCCTTCATCTGCCGCGAGGAGGGCTCGGGTACACGTGAGGTCATCGCCGAGTACATGGCGCGCCTGCCGACATGCCAGACCTGCATGAACGTAGCAATGGAGCTTGGCAGCCCCGAGGCGGTCAAAGGTGCTGTGGAGGCCGGTATGGGTATCTCTGTGGTGTCCAACGCCACCATTCAGAAGGAACTACGTCTGGGCACCTTGGTCGCGATCGAACTTGACCCGCCGTTGGAAAGACCGTTCTCGTTCGTCCACCAGAAGCAGAAGTTCCGCGTGCGTGTGATGGAAGAGCTGCTCGATTTCGCCCGTGCGTATTGTGAGAAGCATCGCGAGGTCTAGACGGCAGCCGTTCCGGGACTTCCTGTCATGTTGCCGCCCAAGATAAAATTGCCGCCTGCGCAGCAGCGTCTGCTGAAGCTGTTTCGACAGCTGTCGCAAACGGATCAGGACAGCCTGCTCAGTTATGCCGAGTTTCTGGTCCAGCGCGTTGAGGGGGAGACGGCCGCGTTGCCCGATGGGCGGCAGTTACCTGCAGACATACCGCGGCCGCAATCAGAGAGCGTGGTTGGCGCAATGCGTCGCCTGTCGCAGACTTTTTACATGCTGGACAAGGACGTTCTGCTGCACGATGCGTCAGAGTTGATGACCGCGCACCTGATGCAGGGAAGACCGGCCGCTGAGGTCATCGATGAACTGGAAGCCGTTTTCCGACGACATTACGAGCGTGTAAGATCTCCGTCCGACCAAGGAGGCCCCTGAATGCTTTGCACATGCAGGCCGGCGATAACCGGTTGCATGGAGTCATCCTTCTGTCCCTGCAATAAGATGCAGACTGCCGGGATGCAAAGAACGAAAATCGCCATTTTCCTGCCGACAGCCTGTTATCGCTTGCGATTCGCGCCATAAATCGGCAGATTTCCGCTATTGGTCGGCTGTCTCCGACTCAGCAACAGGTTTCTGAAAGCGACGCGATGCGACTTATCACCGACTGGTTCAAACGTACCTTCTCAGACCCGCAGATCGTATTCCTGACGCTGGTTCTGGCGATCGGATTTGCCGTAATACTCACCATGGGTGACATGCTGGCACCGGTGCTGGCGAGCGCGGTGATTGCCTATCTGCTCGAGGGTCTGGTGGTGGTCCTCGAGGATCGTGGTCTGCCGCGTGCGTTCGCCACCACACTGGTATTCTTTGCATTCGTGTTGTTCCTGACCCTGGTCCTGTTCGGTCTGATGCCGCTGTTGTCGCGCCAGGTGACCGAGCTGGTGCAGCAGCTCCCGAACATGATCGCGGCCGGCCAGCAGGCGCTGATGGCCCTGCCTGAGCGTTTCCCGGAGGTCATCTCGCCCCAGCAGGCCGACGAGATACTGGGTGCGATACGACGTGAGGTTGGCAGCTATGGCCAGGATGTATTGACCATCTCGATCTCATCCGTGGTCGGTGTTCTGACCCTGCTGGTGTACCTGATCCTGATGCCTATGCTGGTGTTCTTCTTCCTCAAGGACAAGGACATCATCGTGCGTTGGTTTGGGGGTTTCATGCCCGGCGAGCGCGGTCTCGCAGACATGGTCTGGATAGAGGTTGATCGGCAGATCGCAAACTACGTGCGCGGCAAGTTCTGGGAAATCATCATCGTGTGGGCTGCCAGTTATATCGCGTTTTCTTTTTTTGGCCTGCAATACGCAATGCTGCTGGCGGTGGTCGTCGGCCTGTCGGTAGTGGTCCCTTATGTCGGTGCGACCGTGGTGACCTTCCCGGTACTGCTTGTGGCCTGGTTTCAGTGGGGCTGGGGGCAGGACTTCATCTGGGTGACGGTGGCCTACCTGGTTATTCAGGCGCTGGACGGCAATGTCCTGGTGCCACTGCTGTTTGGTGAGGTAGTCAACCTGCATCCGATTGCGATCATCGTGTCGATACTGGTGTTCGGCGGCCTCTGGGGTTTCTGGGGGGTGTTTTTTGCCATACCCCTGGCGACGCTGGTCAATGCGGTGCTGCGTGCCTGGCCGAAGAGCAAGGCTGTGGCGGCACCGGCCTGAAAGGTCGACTGTGGCAGGCCGGTCAGATCACGACCTGTGAGAAGTCGTAGTCCATGTTTTCCAGCGGGCGCTGGATGAAGTTACCCTGCAGGAAGTCGGCTCCAGAGGACCAGTGCAGATCGATGCTGCGTGGGTCGTCCACGTTTGAGACGATTACCTTTGCAGAGGCGTCATGCGCCTTTTTGATCACGCTGCTTATCACTTCCCGGTCAGCCTTGAGCAGACGTGGGGCTATGTTGATGTAGCGGGCATGCAAAAAGCGCAATACCTTGAAGGCCGCGTCTTTCTCGGGAAAGCGCGACAGGGACACGTCGACGTCCATTTCGCGCAGATTGCGAATGGTCTTCTGCGCGACCTTCAGGTCTTGTGAAATGTCGGGCAGACGGAAATCGATGACCAGGCCGGTGCCGACCACCTGTTTCGCACGCAGGCGGCCGAGCAACCAGGCCCCCAGGTTTTCATTGAGTGCGCTGTGTGCCGATTGATGCACAAAGATCTGGGTACGCCGGCCCGACTCGCGCCGCTGCTTGAGGATGTCGATGGCGCTGTCGAGGATCCACTGGTCGAGTTCTTCGCAGATGCCGGCGGTCTCGGCGGCCTCCTGGAGCTGCCGGTCGCCGATCAGGTCTCCCTGCGCATTCTGTACGCGCAGGACTATCTCGTAGGTCTCGCTGCCGCGTGTCTGCAGGTCCAGCATGGGCTGATATTGGATGATAAAAGCATCGTCGCGCAGGGCGGTCCTCAGGCGATGGGCCAGATCGCCGTCAGGGGTGGCCGGAATCTCTTCGCTATCGGTTTCCGAGC
Organism: uncultured Gammaproteobacteria bacterium; assembly: GCA_964497145.1. Classification (GTDB taxonomy): domain Bacteria; phylum Pseudomonadota; class Gammaproteobacteria; order Chromatiales; family Chromatiaceae; genus Thiosocius. The sequence continues at coordinate 13,107 of CAZCDY010000004.1, read as the reverse complement.
CATGCGTGTGGACACGGTTTCCACCGTGCGCGGCCGCCTGCTCGCAGGCCTTCTGCGCACGGCTGATGATGCCGTTGGCATCTTCCGAATGGCCGTCGATAAAGCAAAGGCCGATACTGCCGGTCACATCAAGGCCATCGGCAAAACGATGCCCTGATACCTGGTTGAGGATCTGCTCCGCCTGCTCGATCAGTGCATCATTGGTATCGCGTCTCAAAAGGACGCCGAAACTGTGCTCATCGATGCGTGCCGCGAGATCAAGTTCCCGGACCTGTCCGCTGATCACCTCACTGAATTCGGATAACAGGTGATCGATGCCGCCGACGCCGATTTTGTCCTGCAGCGTCGGCAAGCCGTCGAGTTGGACCAGGATGACGGCGGCCGGTGTCGATACCGATTCTTCATCAATCAATTTGGCAACATGGTCGAGAAAGTGCTGGCGCGAAAACAGCCCGGTTACGCGATCGTGTTTGGGTGGCTGGCCGGTCGCATTGAGCAACTGGCGGGCACGGCGGATTTTCGTTTCCACGATTCCGCGCAGATGTTTGGGGCGGATAGGTTTGGCGATAAAGTCGTCGCCGCCCACGCTCAAGGCATCCAGTTGCTTGTCGGTATTCTGCTCGCCAGAAACAAACACGATCGGGATGGTTACGAATTCCTTGTGGTCGCGAATGATCGTGGTCAGCTCGATGCCATTGACCTCGGGCATATAGATGTCCATCAGGATCAGGTCGGGCTTGAATTCGCGCAGGCTCTTGATGACCTTGACCGGTTCAGTCACCTGCAGCACCTGCATTCCGGCCTTGCGCAGGATCGACGCGGCGAAGTCTGCCTGTGTCGGATCGTCTTCAACTACCAGAACGCTGAAGGGTGCTTGTTGATCAGGCCGGGCCATGTCACGGATCTGGGTCGCTACCGAGAGGGTATCCAGGGGTGCGACGAAGTAACCGTCGCCGCCGGCCCTGATGGCATCGACACGTAGCTGCAGCGCGGATGAGCTGCTGATGAATATCATCGGAATCTTGGTCGACGTATGGCTCTGCAGCCGCACCAGTTCAGCCGAGAGAGGCGGCATGTCGGGGAGCTGCGCGGTGTCGGCGACAATGATCTTTGGCAGCTGCACCTGAAGTTGCGTCAACAGGGACGGGGTATCCGAAAAGTAGTCCAGCTCGCAGCCGAGATCGTGCAATGCCCTGGCAAGTTCGCCCGTCAGTCCGCCTTCGTCACCGAGCAGAAACACACTCACGGCACCAGGGTTGATGGTCGGGGCCTGTGCCTCTGATGCTGATGCGGTTGCGTTGGCCGCGGTCTTGAGTGCGCGCAGGAGTCCGGTAATCGCGTCGATCTGGGCCATTCCCGGGCTGATGTCAGAGCCGATGAACGAACTCAGGTATACCTCGAGCGAGAATACGCTCTCGTTCAGCTGGAACAGCGAAAAGGCTTTGCTGTTCTCGGAGATCTCCCGGATACGCTCGTACAGCGCCTCGAGCTGCATCTGGTCCCAGGCGCCGCCGTGCAGCTTGGCCCAGATATCCTCGATCGCCGCTATCCGCTTTGGCAGCTGCCGTACGAACACCTCTTTTTCTTTGGCTTGGCCTGAACTCATATCGTCTGGCGGTGGCGCCATTGCGTACAGATCCTTAAGTTTTTGTCGAAAAACGACGATTACCGGCTTTCCGGGCGTGAAGGAAACAGCAGACTGCAACGATATGCTATCTGTTTGTAGTCTGCCACAATGATACATCCTAACGCGCTGTTTCGATTGCACAATGACCGGAGTTTTGCCTGATGCCCTGGAGGAGAAAATCCCCACTGTGAGCCTGCTTGGAGGAGATTCAAGGCCGGAGCTCATCGAACCGCTCGACGATGACTACGTCCTGCAGGGTCTGATTGGGATCGAAAGCCTGAAGCATGGCGCGCGTCTCGCAGGTCTTTGCGGCGGCGTATTGCTGATTCTGGTCGCCGTGGTTTCGTGGTTGGGTACTGCGGTCACTGGACTGGGCAGTCATTGGCTGGGCTGGGCGACGCTACCTGCGCTGGTGGCTGCGTTTGGTGGGCCATACCTGGCCACGCGACCCCTCGGTCGTCGTTTGCTCACCCCCTGGCGTCTGGTGCTGGTGTCGGTGATGACCATCAACAGCACGGCTTGGGCATTCGCCTCGGTGATCGCCATGGGGTCCGAGCCGCCGTCGCAGGTGTTGTTGCTGATCGCCTGGCTGGCGCTGTCATGCGCGCTTTTGCCGGTGTTGTTCTGGCTTGCCGGACTGGTGATTCAACTGAGTTTTCAGCTGCTGTTCACGCTTGCCTCCGCATTTCTGCCAGGTTACGGCGTCAACGCCCTGCTGCTTCCGCTGGGTATATGGACCTCGTTGACCCTGCTGGCCCTGATGGCTGCGCTATATGCCCGTCGAGTTGATCTTGCCAAGGCGGATATGCACTACATGCGGTTCGAATTTTCTGATCTGCAAAGCCAGCTCCGGGATAAGCAGGCGCAGATCTACGGGGTCGAGGGGCAGCGTGAGACGCTCGAATCCGAGTTGGCCGAGATTCTCGACCTGGCAGAGGATGCGAGTCGGGCCAAGACGGAATTTCTGGCCACCATGAGCCATGAGATCCGCACGCCGCTGAACGGGATACTGCCGATACTGGAAATGCTGCGCGACACGTCGCTCGACAACGAGCAGCTTAAGATGGTGCATACGGCGCAAAGCTCTTCCCGCCACCTGCTGCGGATCATCAACGACATCCTGGATTTCGCCAAGGTCGAATCCGGCAAACTGCAGCTCGAGTCCATCGAGATCGATGTGCGAGACCTGGTGGGATCGGTGACCGAGCTGATGAGTGGCAGTGCGCGGATCCATAATCTGAAAGTCAGTGCCAACGTGGCCGACAATGTGCCGCAGGTGGTTAGGGGCGACCCGATCAGGCTGCGTCAGGTGCTGATCAATCTGGTCAGCAACGCGATCAAGTTTACCGAGGAGGGCGGTATTCGAATTGAGGTTTCACGCGGGCAGACAAGCCAGAAGGAGGTGGAACTGTTGTTTGCCGTGGCGGATACCGGCGTGGGAATGTCGGCGGAGACTGCTGACCGCCTGTTTCAGTCGTTCACCCAGGCGGATGCCTCGACAACCCGTAAACACGGCGGTACTGGCCTGGGCCTGGTGATATGCAAAAGACTGGTCGAGTTGATGGGAGGCAAAATCGGCATCCGTTCATCCCTGGGGCAGGGTTCGACATTCTGGTTTCTCGTTCCGATGCGCAAATCGGTCATGGAGGTGCCATCGGCGCGGCGCAATCTCAACGGTGTGCGGATACTGACCCTGATCACCGATGAGGAACTCGCTGCCACGGTATCCGAGAATCTGCGCAGCTGGGGTGTGGTGGAAACGTCCACCAGGGACCCGGCGGAGGCGTTGCCCAAGCTGAGTTCGAGCGCCATGCTCGGCGAGAGCTGGGGTTACGAACTTGCGCTCATCGATAGTGCCGGTATCGAGCAGCGTCTGCCCAATCTGCTGGCCGAGATACGCGGCATCGAGGCTCTCAAAAAAATTCGTATCTTGGTATCGGTGCGATCCGAGGCGCTGGCGCATAAACTCAAGCGTGATTACGGCGTCCTGGTGTTGACGGATGCGCTGCGCCCCGAACCGCTGCGGCGGGTATTGCACCGCCTGTTCGATGTCGAAAGCCGCCATTTCGGCAATGCAGACCTGCGAGCCGAGGAGATCTATGATGACCTCAACGTGTCTGCGGCCGATGTCGGCCTTGATCAGGTCCCGGTTGTTGCGTCTCAGGGCGAGTTTTCAGGCCGGGTTCTCCTGGTGGAGGACAATCCCGTAAACCTCGGCGTGGTTCAGAAGGCGCTGTCCAAGATCGGCTTGAAGTGCGAAACTGCCAGCGATGGGCATGAGGCGCTGGCGCAATTCAATCGACAGCGCTTCGACCTCATATTCATGGACTGCCAGATGCCGGGAATGGATGGGTATGAGGCCACCCGGCAGATCCGGCTGCAAGAGGCGGCCGATGGCAGTATACCCACCGCAATCGTTGCGATGACGGCCAACGCCATGGCGGGTGATCGGGAAAAATGCATCGCTGCAGGTATGGATGACTATCTGGCCAAGCCGGTGGGTCTGGATCAGCTGCATGAATGCGTGGCGGGTTGGTTGGCCGCTGCCCCCAAGTTGCCGCGGGAGGCGGAACTGAAGGCCAGCGTCGCAGTGCAACAGGAACAGGAAGAAATGGCGGTTCTCGACCAGAAGGTGCTGCGTGAACTCAAGGAGATCATGGACGATGACTACTTGAGCCTGCTGCGGACCTACCTGCGCAACGCGCCACAGTTGCTCGAACAGGCCCATGCGGCGATTGGCCAGAACGATGTGGCGGCCATGGTTTTGCCCGTGCATTCGCTGAAGTCAAGCAGCGCAAACGTCGGTGCCATGCAGCTGTCCAGACTGGCTCGTGATGCAGAGCAGCTGGCACGTGCCGGAGATCTTGCTGCGGCAACTGCCGCCTTTCGTGCAGTCGAAGCCGCTTTCGGTGACGCCGAGGCGGCGCTGCAGGAACAGGTCGCAAGCGACTCTGCAGCCTGAGCGGCGACGGCGGGAGGAAAACCGGAAGCGGCCTTCTACAGGGCTTCAGATGCGAAATCCGCCAGGCGTGAGCGCTCTCCGCGCAACAGGGTGATATGGCCGCCATGCGGCCAGTCCTTGAATCGATCGACCACGTAGGTCAGTCCCGACGTTGTTTCGGTCAGATAGGGTGTGTCGATCTGCGCCACGTTACCCAGGCATACGATCTTGGTGCCCGGACCGGCACGCGTGATCAGGGTCTTCATCTGCTTCGGTGTCAGGTTCTGCGCCTCGTCGAGGATGATGTACTTGTTGAGGAAGGTCCTGCCGCGCATGAAGTTCAGTGAGTGTATGCGGATACGCGAGCGCAGCAGGTCATCGGTCGCGGCGCGTCCCCATTCGCCCCCCTCCGTTTGTGTCAGCACCTCGAGGTTGTCCATCAGGGCACCCATCCAGGGGGTCATTTTTTCCTCTTCCGTGCCGGGGAGGAATCCGATGTCCTCGCCTACCGGCACTGTGACCCGGGTCATGATGATCTCGCGGAAACGGTTCTGATCGAGCACCTGGGCGAGACCTGCAGCCAGGGCCAGCAGGGTCTTGCCGGTCCCTGCAGTGCCAAGTAGCGAGACGAAATCTATGTCGGGATCCAGCAGCAGATTCAGCGCAAAGTTCTGTTCACGATTGCGTGCGCTGATACCCCAGACGGCGTGTTTGCTGGAGCGGTAGTCGTTGACGATCTCGATGATGGCATCACTGCCGTCCTTCTGGCGCACTATGGCCTCGAACGGCTTGTCACCCTCCATGTACAGGCACTGGCTAACGTACCAGTCAGCAGTGTCTTCGCCCTTGATGCGATAGAAGGTATGACCCTCTTCCTGCCAGGATTCGATATCCTTGCTGTGCGTGTCCCAGAAGTCGGACGACAATTCAGCCTCACCGCTGTAAAGCAGGTTGACGTCGTCCAACACCTGGTCGTTGTGGTAGTCCTCGGTATGGATGCCGACCACTGCCGCCTTGATACGCAGGTTGATGTCCTTGGATACCAGGGTGACATGTCGGTTCGGTGCCATCTCCGCCAGCGCCAGGGCGGTGCCGAGGATATTGTTGTCGGTGGTATTGCCGGGCAATGTGTGCGGCAGTTGCGATGGCTGCAGCTGGGTCTGAAAGAACAGGTGGCCACAGTCGGCGTCATCGTCGCCGTTGATCCGCAGCGAACTGGTGCATGGCAGCGGCAGGCCGGAGTCGATATCCTGCTTGGATGCAGAGGTCATCAGTTCATCAAGGAAGCGGCTGACCTGGCGCACGTTGCGCGCCACCTCTGACGTACCCTTCTTCGATCGGTCGAGTTCTTCCAGTACCACCATGGGCAGGAAGATGTCGTGTTCGGCAAAGCGGAAGATCGAGGTCGGATCGTGCATCAGCACGTTGGTGTCAAGGACGAACAGTTTCTTGTCGCCGCGTGATTTTATGCCCATGGTACTCCTGGGTCTGGAAACGGGGTGGACTATTTCTTCAGTGATTTTACCGCTTCGAGCACATGCTCGACATGGCCTTTGACCTTCACGCCACGCCATTCTTCGCGCAGCACACCCTGGTCATCGATGAGGAAGGTGCTGCGCTCGATGCCTCGCACCTGTTTGCCGTACATGTTCTTCATCTTGATAACGTCAAAGGCCGCGCACAGGGTTTCCTCTTTGTCCGATACCAGGTCGAAAGGGAATCCCTGTTTGGCCTTGAAGTTTTCCTGCGCCTTCAGGCTGTCGCGGGAAGCCCCCAGGATGACGCAGGACTGACGCCTGAATCTGGCGATTGCGGCGCTGAAATCGAGACCTTCCTGGGTGCAGCCGGGTGTGCTGGCCCGGGGGTAGAAATAGAGCACCAGGGGTTTGCCAAGGTAGTCGGAGAGCTTTGCCTCGCGGTCCCCGGTGAGATGCAGTGATACATCCGGTATTTTCCTGCCAACGGCGGGTCGAGCCATGATGGCGGTACCTCCTCCTCGTGTGGTTCAGCCCTTGATCGGTTCCAGTACCGCGTCGATGTTCATACCGTCACAGAATTCCATGAATTCATCACGCAGTACGGCAATATGGATATCGGCCGGGATGCCGATGTTCATGCGCACCGAGAACATTGGGGTGCCGGTGTGTGCGGCCGCGTACGAGCTGGTCGTCATGTCCTCGATATTGATGTTCTTGCCAGAGAAGAAGCTGGCCAGGCTATAAACGATGCCCGGGTGGTCCAGCGATACCACGTCGACCCCGTAGGGCAGCAGATTGGCCTCTGCGGCCCTCTGCTCGGTACGCTTGGTGGTGATCGTGAGATCAAGTTTTTCCTGCAGCTCCGGCACCTGGTCCTCCAGCTTGGTGAGCTGGTTCCATGGCCCCTCAACCATCAGGAGGATCGCAAACTCACCACCCAGCACGGTCATGCGGCTGTCGGTGATATTGCACTGGAGTTCGTAAATTGCCTTTGACAGCTGATTGACGATCCCTGGTCTGTCTTTTCCCAGGGCTGAAATGACGAGATGGCTGTTTTTGGTTGGCATGGCAGGCAATGGCTGAAGTGGGCTGGATCAAGGGATGGAGTTTACTGCTGAGTACCTGGCTTGTCTCGGTCGGTAACGAAAGTCGCGCCGGCTTTCCCTGCTAGTCGTCGCCGATGTCGGCATTTCGCAATGCCTCCGCAGCCAGTTCCGGGCTTACTGTGCTGACGAAAAGTCCTGATCCGAGTTCGAATCCGGTGGGGATACTGGTGCGCGGACAGATCTCCAGGTGCCAGTGATAGCTCTCCTGGCAGTTATCGAATTCATTGCCGTGTGGCACCGAGTGCAGGAAGAAGTTGTACTGCACACCGCCCACCACCTTGTCGAGGCGCGCCATGGTTCGGCGCAATACCCGCGCGAAGTCGTCCAGGTCTTCGCGCGTGGCCTTGAGAAAATCGGCTGCGTGGCGCAAAGGCAGGATATGGATCTCCCATTCGAACCGGCTTGCGAACGGCTTGATGGCGACAAAACGCTCCCCGCGCTCGATCACATACTGCCCGACATTGACCTTCCGCCTGATCTGGCCGGACTCACGGTCGTAGATGGTGGCCTCGTAGGTCAGTGCCTCGTCGATCAGGGAGCAGAACACGCAGTGGTTGAATTTGCGCTGGTACTCGCGGCTGTGGTGGACCTCGTTCTGCACGTTTTCCGGCACCACGGGTGTGGCGATGATCTGGCTGTGCGTGTGCGGGATGCTGGCCCCGGCAGCTGCACCGAAGTTCTTGAAAATCAGGACATATTTAAGTCGCGGGTCCGACTGGTACAGCTCGGTCATGCGCTGCTGGTAGACCGCAAACAGGTCTGCGAGGTGTTGCTGGCTCATCTCATTCAGGGCAATACCGTGGTTCGGGTGGTCTATCACGACCTCATGTCGGCCGTAGCCGTCGATGACCTGCTGCAGGCCGAAAGCGATATTTGACTGCGCGCGGTCGTCGCCCAACACAGGATAAAGGTTGGGCACTATCCTGATCTCCCAATCCTTGCCTTCGGGGTAGGATTTGATCGGCGGTGGGGTGCGGTCCTCGTTGCCGCGGCAGAAAGGGCAGGTTTCCACCACTGCGCGGGTGTCGCGCTCGGCTTTCTCCTCGGCCTTTTTCGGCCGCATGCCCCGCGCCGTGGCGACCAGCACCGACTCGGTTGGGACGATTGGGTTGATCCTGATCTCACGCATGCTGTCGCCGGAATTGCTCATTGCCTGTCACTGCTCCTGCTATCGGTGGCCCCCGTTTCTACTGTCAGCCTACCCCTATCTCAAGCTGGTGGTATTAATGGGGGCATCGAATCGACCTCCGGGCCGAATGTTTCTTGGCACCTGAAAACCGGCCGCGATAGAATGAACCGCTTAACTTCCAGCGGAGTCAACCGATGATCCAGGGTAGTCTGGTCGCCATCGTCACCCCCATGCACCCTGATGGCAGTGTCGACGAGGGCGCTTATCGCCGCCTGATCGACTGGCATGTCGAACAGGGGACCAACGCGATCGTTTCCGTGGGAACCACGGGTGAATCCGCAACCCTGGACGAACAGGAACACTGCGCGACCATGGCACTGGCGGTGCAGCATGCGGCAGGACGCATCCCGGTGATCGCCGGTACCGGCGCCAACTCGACAAGCGAGGCCATCGCACTGACCCGGTGTGCCCAGGACGCGGGTGCCGATGCCAGCCTGCTGGTGACCCCGTACTACAACAAGCCGACCCAGGAAGGTCTGTATCAGCACCACAAGGCAGTTGCGGAAGCCGTTGCTATTCCACAGATCCTGTACAACGTGCCGGGTCGCACGGCGGTGGACATGCTGCCGGAGACCGTCGGCCGTATCGCGCAGATAGACAATATCGTCGGTGTCAAAGAGGCAACCGGTGATCTTGCCCGCATCACCCGGTTGCGAGAGCTTACCTCGGCCGATTTTGCGATCTACTCCGGGGATGATGCCACTGCGCGCGAGGCCATGCTGCTTGGCGCCGACGGAGATATATCGGTCACCGCCAATGTGGCGCCAGCGGCGATGAGCGCGATGTGTGCCGCGGCCCTGGCCGGCGATGCCGACCGGGCGCGGGAAATCGATGCGACACTGGCCGGGTTGCACAGCAAGCTGTTCCTCGAGGCCAACCCGATCCCGGTCAAGTGGGCCCTGGCGGAGATGGGCCGGATCGACCGTGGCATCCGACTGCCGCTGACCTGGTTTTCAGAAACTTTTCATGACCAGTTGCGCGCCGCCATGCGGCAGGCCGGCATTCTTTGATTTCGTCAACAGCGCGCTGTTCATCTCAGCGCCGCGGGATTTCTATCATGGTGAAAAAGCTGTCTCTCAATCTGGCGTTGTTGGTGCTCGCACTCGGCCTGTCCGCATGCAGCACCGTGGATGATGTGCTGCCGGACAAGGCAGTGGAGTACAAGCGCGAGACCCAGGCTGAAAAGAATCTTGAGATCCCGCCGGACCTGACCTCCGACCGGATCAACGACCGTATGAGCGTGCCGGATGTCTATGCCGGCGAATCGACCAGCTACACAGAGTTCGTTACCGACCGCAAGCTTCGCGATGCAGGCCCAGGAGGTAAGGCGGTGGTGGGCGGCAGCGTGCTGCCCAGCATGCAGGACGTCGAGATTCGCCGCGACGGCGATGCGCGCTGGATTCTGGTCGCCGCACCCGTGGAAGACGTCTGGCCACGTGTGATCGACTTCTGGCAGGAGAACGGCATTCTCATGGAAGAAGAGAATCCCACGGTCGGCATCATGCGCACCTCCTGGCTGGAGAATCGCGCCGAGATACGCAAAGATTTCATCACCAGCACCTTGCGGAAGGCCCTGGACGTTTTCTACGAGGCCGGAACCCGGGATCAGTATCGGGTGAGGCTCGAGCGCACCTACGATGATTCGACCGAGATCTACATGACCCATTTCGGCATGGAGGAACAGGTGGTGCAGGACGCAGAGGGCGGCGTAGCGAACACTATCTGGGTGCCACGTGAGCGTGACCCCGATCTGGAGGTCGAGATGCTGCGCCGGCTGATGGTGTTCCTTGGTGCTGCCGATGAACGTGCGCGTGCGCAACTGGCCGCGGGCGGAAGGATCAAGCAGTCGCGCGCGCAGATGCTGAAAACGAGTGAGGGCACGCAGCTGCTGGTTGATGAGAGCTTCACCCGTGCCTGGCGCCTGATCGGGCTGGCGCTCGACCGGGTCGGATTCGCAGTCGAGGACCGGGATCGCTCGGCAGGCCTCTATTACGTCCGTTATAACGACCCGTCCAAAGCGGATGCGGACAAAGGCTGGCTCTCGGGTCTGGCATTCTGGGCTGATGACAAAAATGTCGACAAGGTGAATCGCTACCAGGTGAAGCTGCGTGAATCCGGTGGCCGGACTGCGGTGACGGTGGCGGATGAGAATGGCCAGAGATCGGAGTCGCCGACCGCCACCCGGATCCTGACCCTGTTGAAAGAGCAGATGCGCTAGGCAGGCCGCCGATGGGTCGTTGTCGGTCTCATCCCGGGCCCGGGTCCTGGTGAATCAGTGATCGGGTTCCGGTTCGCCTCCTTGGGTAGCGGCAGCCGCGGCAACGCCACGGTCATCGAGGCCGGTGCGACCAGCGTACTGGTCGATTGCGGGTTTGCCGCACGTGAACTGGTGGCGCGTTGCGAAGGGCTCGGGTTCGATCCGGGTGTGCTGTCCGCGATACTGGTCACCCATGAGCATGGTGACCATATGCGCGGTGTGGGTGCGCTGGCCCGCCGCTTCGGCATCCCGGTATGGATGACGCATGGGACCTGGCGTGCGGCAGATTTCGGCGTTATTGCAGACCTCAATCTGTTTTCCGGCCACGCCGGTGATTTTCGCATCGGTGATCTGCAGGTCACACCTGTACCCGTGCCGCACGACGCGCGCGAGCCGACCCAGTTCGTGTTTTCCAGTGCCGGTTTGCGTCTCGGGCTTCTGACCGATCTGGGCAGTATTACGCCACGTGTACTGGACAGTTTCGACGGTGTCGACGCCCTGCTGCTGGAATGCAACCATGACGCAGACATGTTGGCGCTGGGGCCTTATCCACCCAGCCTGCAGGCGAGGGTGGGGGGGCATTATGGACATCTCAACAATGCCCAGGCCGCGGACTTCCTGGGTCGCATCGACCACACCCGCCTGCGCCACCTGGTGGTGGGGCACCTGAGCGAGAAGAACAATTCGCCGGAACTCGCGCGTAAGGCAATGGAGGCGGTTTCGACGGAACTGCGCAGCTGTCTGAGTCTGTTGATTCAGGACAGAGCCAGCGATTGGTTCGCAATAGAATCCTGACGTCGACACTGGGCCGCGGTATGATTCCCAGCTTCCCATTCGGCACTACATCGGGGTTCCCATGCTGACATTGCGCGGCGCGCCTGCTCTCTCTGGTTTCCGCCTGAACAAACTCCTGCAGCGCCTGTCGGCGGTGGTCGGCGATGACATCGGCCTGAGCGCGGAATTCGTTCATTTCGTCGAGCTCGAGGGTGAGATGGACGAGGCGGATCTGCAGGTGCTGGAGCGATTGCTGGATTACGGTCCGGCGCATGCCGAAACCACCACCGAGGGGAGGCTGTTTCTGGTGGTTCCGCGCCCAGGGACAATCTCACCGTGGTCGAGCAAGGCCACGGATATTGCGCGCAATTGCGGTCTCGAACAGGTCAGGCGGATCGAGCGTGGTATCGCTTACCGGGTCTCGGGCGCCGATCTGGTCAAGGCAGGGCAGGCCGATCTCATTGCCCCGCTGCATGATCGTATGACCCAGGTTGTCCTCGCGGACCTGGCGGCAGCCGAGATGTTGTTCCGGCATGCGCACCCGAAACCTTTCGGTACCGTCGACGTACTGCAGGGAGGTCATGCAGCCCTGATTGCTGCCAACACCGGCCTGGGCCTGGCACTTTCGGACGACGAAGTGGACTACCTGGTCGAGAGCTTTACCGCACTGGGCCGCAATCCCAGCGATGTCGAGCTGATGATGTTCGCGCAGGCGAACTCCGAGCACTGCCGGCACAAGATCTTCAATGCCGGCTGGACGATCGATGGTGAAGAACAGGCACATTCGCTGTTCTCCATGATCCGCAACTCGACCGAGCTTGCGCCTGCTGCCGTGCTGTCGGCTTACAAGGACAACGCCGCGGTCATCGAGGGTTGTGAGGGATACCGCTTTTACCCCGATCCTGAGACTGGTGTGTATGGCAGGCACGATGAATATATCCATATCCTGATGAAGGTGGAGACCCACAACCACCCCACCGCCATTTCGCCGGATCCGGGCGCGGCCACCGGCGCCGGTGGAGAGATCCGGGACGAGGGCGCCACCGGGGTCGGTGGCAAACCCAAGGCCGGTCTGTGTGGGTTCTCGGTGTCGAACCTGAGAATTCCCGGTGCGGAACAACCCTGGGAGGCCGATTTTGGCAAGCCCGACCGCATCGTCAGTGCCCTGGATATCATGCTTGAGGGCCCGATCGGTGCGGCCGCATTCAACAACGAATTCGGGCGGCCGAACCTGCTGGGCTATTTCCGTACCTTCGAGCAGCAGGTGCCGTCGGCCGAAGGCGAAGAGCTGCGTGGCTATCACAAACCGATCATGCTGGCCGGAGGACTGGGGAACATCCGGGCCTCGCACGTCGACAAAAAGGCGTTTCCGGCCGGCACCCCGCTGGTGGTGCTGGGTGGTCCCGCCATGCTGATCGGTCTCGGCGGTGGTGCCGCTTCGTCGATGACCTCGGGAACCTCGGCCGAAGACCTCGATTTCGCCTCGGTGCAGCGTGCCAACCCCGAGATGGAGCGGCGTTGTCAGGAGGTGATCGATCGCTGCTGGCAGCGGGGCGACGACAATCCGATCCTGTTCATCCACGACGTCGGTGCGGGGGGGCTGTCGAACGCGCTGCCGGAACTGGTGCATGATGGCGGACGCGGTGGTGACTTCGAATTGCGTGAGGTTCCGAACGATGATCCCGGCATGACGCCGATGGAGATCTGGTGCAACGAGTCGCAGGAGCGCTATGTC
>CAZCDY010000003.1:11194-64139 GCA_964497145.1 uncultured Gammaproteobacteria bacterium | reverse complement strand
AAGGGTCGTGTTCCTCATCTACCAGTACCAGGCCCAGCCTGCTGATCGGCGTGAAGATCGATGAGCGGGTACCCAGCAGCACCTGCGACAGGCCCAGCCGCAACCGGTGCCAGGTCTGTTCACGCTCACTGTCGCTGAGCCCCGAATGCATCACCCGCACCGTGTCGCCCAGACGCCTGCGGAACCGCCGCAGCAGCTGGGGCGTGAGTGAAATCTCGGGCACCAGCACCAGCACGCTGTGGCCGGTGGCCAGCACCGCGGCGGCCAGTTGCAGATAGACCTCGGTCTTGCCACTACCGGTCACCCCATCGAGCAACGAGACAGAAAAACCACCAAGGTCGGCCTGTAACGATGCCAGCGCGCTCGCCTGCTCGTCGTTCAGCTGCAGCCCCTGCGGCGCTTCGGCCACCCGATCCGCACGCGCGCCCAACGCGATTTGTTCGATCCAGGCCTTGTCGCGCAAGGCACGAACGGCCGCCGCACTGCCAGGCAATGCGGCCCTGAGCTCGGCCAGCGGCGCCTCGGCTTCGGGCCTCGCGCCCAGCCACGCGAGGACCTCCGCCTGACGCGGCGCACGGGCCGGCGGCGTCTCCAGTTGCGCCTGACCAAGCGAGGTCAGGCGCCAGCCCGGGCCACCCGGAGGCAACGCAGCCTCCGCCTTGCGCAGGCGCAAAGGCAGGGCTGCCGCGACCACCTCGCCGAGCGGGTGATGGTAATAAGCCGCCACCCAGGTCAGAAACTCCAGGTCGACGCGCTGCAGCAGCGGCTCTGGGTCAAGTACCGCATCGATGGGTTTGAGCCTGTCGGCTGGGCATTCGCTGTCGCCGACGATCGCGGTGACCACCCCGATGGCACGGGTGCGCCCGAAGGAGACACGCACACGGACGCCGGCAAGGACATCGCTATGGTCCGGAATCCGGTAGTCGAAAAGGGAGTGCAGCGGAGCGGCTATCGCTACCCGCGCGATGCGAACAGTCATCGGCAAACTCTATCAGACCCCACCAGGGCACCGGGACTGACATAGGCTCTTTGGCAAATTCAGCCGCTAAAGCCAAGACCCACAATATCTGTGGATAACTCTGTGGAAGAATGCATAGAATTACTTCCCGGCGCCTTATGAATACTGATTGCGATCGAATTGTCCGAAAAATGCACAATTCTCAATTTATATGGATAAACAATGATTTAAGGAATTTCAAAAGATTCTGATAAAGTCGAATGAAGGGATTTTTCAGGGTTTTTCCTAAGACTGCTAATGTGTGCATAAGTCAGACGCCTGCCGGCCTGTCACCACCCTACGACCGGGGCGGCATTATGTCGGCACCGGGCCTCTGCACACCATTTTTGCTTGCCGCATCATCACAGGCGACATAATACGCGTCTAACCCGGTCCAGGAAAAACACTGCCAGTCACGCGCATCCCGAGACCGGACAAGGACGATGATCCAAGTACCGGCTCTCGATGCGGTATGCCGAGCAGACCGTGGGGGCAAACCGGTAGCGAACGCATTCGTGGTCAGGCGCACACCAGCCCGTGCTTGAAATAACGCCTGCTTGTATGCAATAACCGGCAACTATCCGCATGGGAGTGCAACCGTGCCCGGCCTGTCACAGCAGATCTTACGAACCGATGCCTCGGGCATGCCGCTGGAATGGATCGATTTCCGACAGGCAGCCCGGCTGGAGTTCCTCGAGATGATCGCCTATGTCTGCGGTGAACCCCTGTTCACGCTGCACGGTGGAATCAATACCCGCAGCCGTCGCCGCAGCACGATTGAGATCAATTCGATCATTGCAACCCACGGCAATCACCGGATGCGCGAGAGTTATGCGCCGCCCCTGAACAATCGCACCCTGTTTCAGCGCGATAATCATCTGTGCATGTATTGCGGGCAGGCGTTCAGCCACCGCGAGCTATCGCGTGACCATGTCACCCCGCTGAGCCAGGGTGGACAGAACCACTGGACCAATGTGGTAACCGCCTGTACGCGGTGCAACAACCACAAGGCCGGCCGCACGCCGGAACAGGCGGATATGGAACTGCTCGCGATACCCTTCTCTCCGACCCATGCCGAGTACATCTACCTGCAGGGGCGCAACATCCTGGCCGACCAGATGGCGTTTCTGCGTTCGCATTTCCCGCGCTCCAGCCCCTTGCGGGAACGCCACTATGACGAGCGCGCAGTCGGCCATTGAGCGTCTGGCAGGATATCGCTGAACAGATCAGCGCCCGTACAATGCAGGCCTTCGCGCCGGAGGCGCCCACGGGGCTTGGCGGTGGGTGCATCAACAGCGCGTTCAGATTGAGCGACGGCAAGCAGACGTGGTTCATCAAGACCAACGGCGCAGACCGGCTCGACATGTTCGAGGCCGAGGCCGCGGGTCTCGAGGCGCTGGCCGCTGCGGGCGCAATCGGGGTGCCACATGCGCTCTGCACGGGCAGCAGCGGGGGCCTGAGTTTTATCGTGATGCAGCATCTCGAACTCGGCGGTGGCGGCAACGACAGCTGGGTAAAGGCTGGCCGGCAACTGGCCGAACTGCATAAGGAAAGCACCTGCGCCTTTGGCTGGGTCCGTGAAAACACCATTGGCGCTACGCCCCAACACAACCGTTGGGACACGGATTGGATCACTTTCTGGCGCGAACAGCGGCTCGGATTCCAACTCGGGCTCGCCGCCGCCAATGGCCATGGTGGGCGCCTGCAGTCGCTCGGCGAGCAGCTGCTCGCGCGCTTCCCGGCCCTGATAGACCATGCGCCCAGGCCCTCGCTGCTGCACGGCGACCTGTGGGGCGGCAACCTCGGATTCACCCGTAAAGGCGAGCCGGTCATCTATGATCCGGCCACCTACTTCGGGGATCGCGAGGCAGAGATTGCGATGACCGAGCTGTTCGGGGGATTCAGCGCCGACTTCTATGCCAGCTACCGCGAGGCCTGGCCGATGGATGCCGGTTACCGGGTCCGCCGCGAGTTGTACAACCTGTATCACGTGCTCAACCATCTCAATCTGTTCGGCGGCGGCTACAGCTCACAGGCACAAGGAATAATGCAGAGACTGCTTGCCGAGTGCTGACCGGCTCAGCGGGCGAACCTGCCCTCGGCCAGAAAATGCAGCACCTGATTACGTACCCGGCGATTGAACATCACCACCGAGTGGCTGCTTCGGACCACCACGAAGTCGCTCATCTCCGGCAGCCGGGTACCTTCTACCGAAACCGCACCGTCATCCTCGCCGGGGATCAGCGCAGAAAACCAGGGCTGGATGGAACGGTTGGCAGCGATGACGCCGATCTCGGCCTTTACCGGCTTGAGCTGGCGAAAGATACCGTCTTTCCCCGTTCCCAACTGCTGGCCCACCCGCCCGGTCCACCAACGATACACCGGCCAGTACCGGACATGGTCGGCAACCTCGCTGCCATGATTCGGTGGCGCCAGCATCACGATCCGGCTGCCGGCGGGCAGATCGACCGACTGCAGGTAATAGCGGACCAGGATGCCACCGAGAGAATGCGTCACCACGTGCACCACCCGCTCGCGACCGCATGATTCGAAGGCGGGCCGCACATAACGCTCAACCAGGCCGGCAACATCATAGGGTCGGCTTGGATAACCGGCGTTGCAGACAAGGTAACCGGACCGTTTCAGGTCGGCGGCAAGCGGCTTCATGCAACCGCGGGAACGCGCCATGCCGTGCAACAGTATCACCCAGGGGCCCGGGTGCTCTGCACCCTGTTTCGACATCGGACCTAGGGCTCACGGCCGCAGGCCCGGACATAGGCCTGCCGCACCCTGGCCTTTTCCGCCGCGCGTCGTTCATCGCTCAGATATTCACGCTCACCATCCTCGCGCGTGAAGTAGACGGGACCGGGGAACGAAAGCCGGCGCCAATACTGCTGCAATCGATCGCATTGCACCGCGACTTCCTGCTGCTTGTCAGCTTCGCGGGCCTGGCGGGCCTTCTTCTGTTCACGCTCGTAATCGTAGGCCTCAAGCAGACGCCTCTCACGCTGGCGACGCTCCACCAGTTCCGACTCGTCACTGACCCCACCGGCATCCGCTTCCGGTAGATCCATCCGCTGCGCGCCGCCGGGGGGGGGCCGCTGGCTGAAATGGACCTGCCCGCTCTCATCCGTCCAGCGAAAGACCTCCGCCGCAGCGACGGAAAGACTCAGCAACGAGCAGACCAGCACACTCAGGGGCTTCATCTGTGGGATCCTCAAATACCTTACCGGGCCATCATACCGCCGGCGCGAAACAACCACGAAAAAGGGCGCCCGAAGGCGCCCTTGCTTGGCTCGAGCCCGGTTCCCTTAGATGCCGGAGCCGCGTGCGCCGGTGAACTCTGGGTAAGCCTCCAGGCCACATTCACCGATATCGGTACCCTCGTACTCCTCTTCCTCGCTGACGCGGATACCCATGATCGCCTTGATCACCAGCCAGACGATGAAGCTGACACCGAAGACCCAGGCGAAGATGGTGCCCGCACCGACCAACTGGCCGACGAAGCTGGCACCGTCATTGGTCAGAGGTACAGCCATGAGGCCCCAGAATCCGACCACGCCGTGCACCGAGATGGCACCGACCGGATCGTCGATCTTCATCTTGTCCAGGGTCAGGATCGAGAACACGACGATGAAGCCACCGACGGCACCGATCAGGGTTGCGGCCAGCGCTGAAGGCGTAGAAGGCTCCGCGGTGATCGCCACCAGACCGGCCAGCGCACCGTTCAGCGCCATGGTCAGATCGGCCTTGCCGAACAGCATACGAGCGACGATCAGAGCAACCACCAGACCGCCCGCGGCTGCAGCATTGGTGTTCAGAAACACCATGGCCACCGAGTTGGCATTGGCGATGTCACCCAGTTTCAGTACCGAACCGCCGTTGAATCCGAACCAGCCCATCCACAGGATGAAGGTACCCAGGGTGGCCAGGGGGAGGTTTGCACCAGGGATGGCATTGACGCGGCCATCGGCGGTGTACTTGCCCTTGCGCGGGCCAAGCAGCAGGACACCGGCGAGTGCGGCGGAGGCACCGGCCATGTGTACGATGCCGGATCCAGCGAAGTCGGAGAAACCGAAATCGTCACCCAGATTGAACAGACCGAATACGGAGTTGCCACCCCAGGTCCAGCTACCTTGCATCGGATAGATGAAGCCGGTCATGACGACCGCGAACAGCAGGAAGGACCAAAGCTTCATACGCTCGGCAACCGCGCCCGACACGATAGACATGGCGGTTGCGACAAACACCACCTGGAAGAAGAAGTCAGAGGCGTCAGAGTAGACCGAGTCGCCACCGAACCCGGCTTCCGCAGACTCTTTCAACACGGTAGCCGTCAGCACATCCGCACTATCTGCACCGTCCAGCGCAATACCCGCCAGAAGGAATTCGCCGCCGTACATGATCGCGTAGCCAACGATCAGATACATGATGCAGGACACCGCGTACAGGGCGACGTTCTTGGTCAGGATCTCGGTCGTGTTCTTGGCACGGACCAGACCCGATTCAAGCATGGCGAAACCAGCCGCCATCCACATAACCAGTGCGCCACAGATCAGGAAATAGAACGTGTCCATGGCATACTGGAGTTCGTAAATATTGTTCTCCATGAGAAAAACCCCCGGCTGGATTAGAGCGCTTCAGGACCAGACTCACCCGTACGAATACGGATGGCCTGGGTCAGTTCGTAAACGAAGATCTTGCCGTCACCGATCTTGCCGGTCTTGGCAGCGGCGCTGATGGCCTCGATGACGGGGTCAAGTTGGTCGTCATCGATAGCGATCTCGACCTTGATCTTCGGCAGGAAATCCACGACGTACTCGGCACCGCGGTAAAGCTCGGTGTGACCCTTTTGACGACCAAAGCCCTTGACCTCGATGACGGTGATTCCCGTCACGCCGATGTCGGACAAGGCTTCGCGCACGTCATCGAGCTTGAAGGGCTTGATGATGGCTGCAACCAGTTTCATGTGTACTTCTCCTTAAACTTGGAAAAACCGGCACCCGCAGGGGTGCCGGCAGGCATCGCAGACGTGTGGATCAATCGAAGGTCTTGGCCCAGGAGACAAAGACCAACGTGTCACCATCGATGCTGTCCTCGCCGGCCTGGGCGTCGGCCACTGAGACAGACAGGGTGAAGTCACCGAAATCGCCGGCGCTCTTGGTCACCTCGGCCAGATAGTGCGTGTAGTCAGCAGCATCGTTATCGTCGAAGTCGTAGTAGCCGACCGTGCCGCCAACTGACCAGGTGGGTGCGATCTCGTAACTCGCGCCGCCGTGGAAATAGACGTCGTTTGTATCGGCGTCATCGTCTTCCTTGTCGACCGTGTAACTGACGCCGGCGGAGAAATCGAGGCCCCAGGTATAGCTCAGGTTGGCGTAGACCTCGGTGAAATCCAGGTCATCGTTGGCGCCCGGGTAGCCGTAATAGACGACGCCGAGGTCGTAGCCCAGCCCCATGGCCAGTTCGTTGGAGAAGCCACCATAGAAGTCGACCTCTGCGGTGGTATCGTCGTCGAAATCGACGTTTGATGCCCATGTTCCGAGGTAGAAACCGGACTCGTGCGCATAGTCCAGACCACCGGATACCGCGGCGTCATCGTTGGTCTGGGTCACGCCGCGCCATACATAGTTGCTGGTCGCACCGATGTTGGCGGAAAATTCGGCCGCAGCAGAACCGCTGACGATCAGCGCACCGACGGCAAATGCAATCTTGCTTAACTTCATTTTGGTAAATCTCCCGTAAAAGGTTTCTTGCGTTGAATGTGTTATCGCCGTTGGAACTGCGATTGACAGAGGAATAAGCAGATGCCGTGCCAACAGTGGATTTTGTTGTATTTTCATTATCTTGCAGACGGGTAGTGGTTTTTTTGCAACAATCAACGCACCAAACTGGAACACCGCATCCGGTCCGTGACAGATCGATGCACCAAGTTGTTGCGATGCCGCAAACTGGACAATCCGGCGGGTCCCTGTCTAAGGTGTCGCCCTGTCTCAGAAAACCCTGTTCGGGGTGAAACCGATGCTCGATCCGAAACTGTTCGACGACCTCTCGCGCCGCGTCGCGGGTAATCTGCCACCCGGCTTGCAGAGCCTGCAGGACGATCTGCAGCGCAACCTGCGCAGTTCAATGGAATCGGCGCTGACCAAGCTGAATCTGGTGTCGCGCGAGGACTTCGAGGTGCAGCAGGCCGTCCTGTTGCGTACCCGGGAAAAACTCAGGGCACTCGAGGCAAGGGTTGCTGCGCTGGAGGCAGCGTCCGAAGAGAGCTGAAAGTCCACCTGCAAAGGCAGTCGGCAAAGACGAGTGGTTACTCGCCCTGCCCGATAAACCAAAAGCTCACGCCGACCGGCCCACCCACACCGACCCATGACGCCTGGAAGCCATGATCTACATCGGACGCAAAAACCGGATGCGCGTGGTAAAAGCGGTGAACTTCGGTCTCTACCTGGACGGCGGCGAGGCCGGGGAGATCCTGCTGCCGAAACGCGAGGCCCCGGAAACCTGCAGCCCGGGAGACTGGCTGCATGTGTTCGTATATAACGATTCCGAAGACCGCCTGATAGCAACCAGACAAACACCCAAGGCCATGGTCGGCGAGTGCGGCTACCTCAAGGTCAGGCAGCAGAACGACATCGGCACCTTTATGGATTGGGGCCTGAGCAAAGATCTCCTGGTACCGTTCAATGAACAGGCGTGGCCGATGAACCCGGGGCGTTCTTATGTCGTGTATCTGTTCCTGGACGAGAAGACCAACCGCATCGCGGCGTCGACGAAATACAGCCGGCATCTGATTGAGGACGGTAGCGGGTTCCAGCCGGGCGAGAAGGTGAGGCTGATGATCGCCTCACGTACGGCTCTGGGATACAAGGCCGTGATCAACGACAGCCATCTGGGCCTGATCTTCAAGGCGGATGTGTTCCAAGAGCTGAAATTCGGTCAACAGCTCTACGGTTACATCAAGGCAATCCGTGAAGACGGCAAGATCGACCTCACGCTGCAACCAGCTGCAGACGAGGTTCGGGATCAGCTCGAAGGCAAAATCCTGGACTACCTGCACAGACATGGCGGCGTCTGCAGGGTTACCGACAAGAGTCCCCCCGAACTGATCTACAAGACCTTCGGTACCAGCAAGGCCAATTTCAAGCGGGCCCTGGGGCGCCTGTACAAAAAGCGCCGGGTGCTGATCGAGAAACACCAGGTAAGCCTGATTGACGATTGAAGCTCACGCAGCGCCTGTTACTTAATCGATACCGCTGGGCATCTCCCAGCCCTTTAGCCGCCGCAGGTACACACTGACCTTGCCGTCGCCGTAGTACCAGAATTCGAACTTCTTGACCGTTTTCTCCCTGTCCGGCTCACCCAGTATTGCTACGACCTCGTAGTCGCTCATGCCTTTTTCCAGCAGATTCCAGTTGTGCTCCTTGCGCCAGCCGCCGGGAACCGGTTCGATCTTGCGCGCCGCACCGACGGGTACCCCCTGCTCCAGTTCCCCCTCCAAGCGCTCTACACGCACCTGCAGCTCCTTCAGTTGTTTTTTCAGCGCCTCGATCTCTTCGGCCTGGGACGCGTTCGCGGCGAGCGTCGGCGAAGCAGAGGCCAGAAGGGACAACAGCAGAACCGCCGCCGCACGGGTTATGGAGATAGGGTTCGAATAAGGCATCTGAGTCCAACTCTTGTTACCACTGTAATTCCCACAGGGTATCAAAGCCGGCCTGCGCCCGTCCCGACCTTGGCAGGGGGTGTAACGCTTTAGATGGTTACACCCCGGGTGCCATGCAGCCAAGTGATTGATTCACAGAGCAAACCCTAAAGGCCCCGAGCCCAAGCGCCGTTCATCGGCAGCATTTTGTTACACCCCCTGCCCCCGCCGCATCAGCGCGAGGATCGATCGCATCCATTTGATTTCAGGTTAATTTTTTCTCCTTCAACGAGCTGGCCCGGTGCTTGCAAATGTATCTGTGACAAGCCCAGGCACCGTCGTCCGCCGACCCGGCCGCCAGGGCAACCTGATACCCCCGATCACCTGGAGAAAGACCATGACACACCAACATGATCGCAAGGCGCAAGCCATCTTGGACAACCTCAAGAACGCGCATCGCAACGCCAACGACGGCGCCGCCACCCTGCTCGCCAGGGTGGCCCTGTCGGTGGTCTACATGTACCTCATCCTTATGTCGTACGAAATGCTGGGAATCTCGGGCCCGGTGTTCGTCAGCGTCCTGTTCCTGATCGCCTTCTTCATCCCACTCCTCTATCAGCGGTTCGTCGGGCGACTGCAAAAGCGCAGCGACAAGGAGACACAGTACGTGGTCACCGATGAAGCCCGGCAGGAAAGCTGAAACAAATACCCACCTTGCCGGCGTCCATCACGCCGGAGGAGCACATAAGTGAACAAGTATCTGGATTTCGTGACAACAGACAGCAGGACCAAGATTGTCCTGCTGTTGATTCTGGGCATGACGGCCGGTCTGTCCGCCTTCCCGACCCTGGCCGCCGGCATCGGCGAACCAGATCAGGTCATCAACTGGTGGACGATGGGCATGACCCTGCTCGGCGGCCTGGCGATATTCCTTTTCGGCATGGAACAGATGGCCGAGGCGCTCAAGAAGGTCGCCGGCGACAGCATGAAGCAGATCCTGGCCAAGCTGACCAATAGCCGCATCATGGGCCTGATCACCGGCGCCTTCGTCACCGCCATCATCCAGTCCTCGTCGGTCACCACCGTGATGCTGGTGGGCTTCGTCACGGCAGGCCTGATGTCGCTGTCACAGGCCATCGGCGTCATCTTGGGCGCGGATATCGGCACCACCATCACCGCCCAGATCGTGGCCTTCAAGGTCACCAAATATGCGCTGCTTCTGGTGGCCGTGGGCTTCGGCTTCATCTTTGTCGGCAAGAAGGACCACATCAAGCAGTATGGCCACCTGACCATGGGTCTGGGCCTGATCTTCTTCGGCATGGGCATCATGAGCGAGGGCATGCAGCCCCTGCGTACTTACGAGCCCTTCATCCAGCTGATGCAGAACGTCTCGAACCCGGTGATCGGCATCCTGGTGGCGACCCTGTTCACCGCCCTGGTGCAGTCATCCTCGGCCACCATGGGTGTGGTGATCGCCATGGCCCTGCAGGGTCTGATCAGCCTGGAGGCTGGTATCGCACTCGCCCTGGGTGCCAACATCGGCACCTGTGCCACCGCCGGCCTCGCCGCCATCGGCAAGCCACGCGAGGCAGTCCGGGTCGCGGTCGCTCACGTGTCCTTCAAGGTCGTCGGCGTCATCCTCATCTTCCCATTCATTCCCTACCTTGCAGAACTGGTGCGTGACATCTCACCGGTCGCTGCGGCCGGCGTGGTGGGCATGGAGAAACTGGCGGCCGAGACCCCGCGTCAGATCGCCAACGCACACACCATCTTCAACGTCGGCCTTGCGTTCACCTTCCTGCCATTCACCAGCCTGTTTGCCCGCCTGTGCGAGTGGATAGTCCCGGACCGTCCGCTGGAAGAGGAACAGGCCCTGGTGCCGGTTACCTACCTCGACGACGCCCTGATCGAGACTCCATCGCTGGCGCTCGAACGAGCGCGCTACGAGATCGGCCACATGGGTAAATACGTCAACGAGATGCTGACCCATGGCATCCCGATGTTGCTGGCCGGAGACCGTGAACAGATCAAGGAGATATCCAAGATCGACGACAAGGTGGACTTTCTCTACAAGGCAATCGTCGCCTATCTCGGCAAGGTGAGCGCGAAACAGCTGACCGACTTGCAGGCCAGGGAGCTTTCCAAGCTGCTGTCCGCGGTCAACGACCTGGAGAGCATCGGCGACATCATCGAAACCGATGTCCTCGACATGTCCGAACAGTGCTTCTCAAATGATGTACAGATCAGTGAAGCAACACGAAGCGTGCTCGGCGGTCTGCATACCACCATCGCGGGTAGCGTCGAACGGGCCCTGCACAGTGTCGCCAAGAGTGATGCCGAGGCGGCGCAAGGCGTGATCTCCTTGAAAAACGCCGTTCAGACCCAGGTGGAGACCGCCGAGCGGCACCAGGCACAACGTCTGTTGGCCGATGCACCAAACCGTATCGCCACGTACTCGGTGGAGATGGAGATGATCGAGAAACTCAAGCGCATCTACTACTTCGCCAAACGCATAGCCAAGACGGCAACCGTCGACAGCGAGCTCGAAATTGCGCCACAGGCCGGCTAGCAGCGCCACGCAGAGAAGGCCTTTGGGGCGTGTCGTTGAAATCGGCACGCCCCTTTTTTGGTCGAGGACGGTAAAAGGATGCATCATATCCGACCCATGCAGGCTGACCACCTATGAACGACAAAAACGGACTGCCCAAGGCTTCCAGCACCCTGTTCGGTAGCGGGAACAGCGCCATCTGGCTGGCCGCCATCGTGGGACTGAGTCTATCCTTTGCCGCACTGCTGCTGATCGAGAAACAGCTGGCGGCTCACAAGCTGCTGGACTTCGAGTGGGTTGCGCACAACCGCGTACGCGCACTGAACCGCGGCCTGGATAACAGCATGCTTGCCGTGACGACCATGAGGGACCATGTGGTCGCCTCAGGTGACGTGGATGGTGAAGGCTTCCGGATATTTGCGAAATCACTGCTAAAGCGTTACCAGGGGCTTCGGTCGCTGATGTGGGTACCCCTGACCGAGGGACTGGAGCAGGTGGCACCCCTGCCCGCGAGTCGCGTGGTGCCGGTGGTAGACGATATCCGACCTGGATTCGACCTTGCCTCCGACCCCCAGTTCATCGAGACCCTGATCCGCGCCCGCCAGCAGGGATCAACGGCCGCGAGCGGCCGTATTGCGTACCCGCTGCCGGAAGGTGGTGTCGAATACGGTTTCATGGCCGCCACCCCGGTCGTCAATGACGGCACGGCGGCGCCCGACAGCGGTCGACATGCACGTCGCCTCGACGGCTTCGTCGTCGGTTTTTTCCGCCTCGGCGATCTCGCCAATGCTGCCATTTCGCTGTTGGAGCCCCGCGGCGTGGAAATCCTGATCCTGGATGAATCGGCACCGGCCGAGCGACGCTTCCTGCATTTTTACGCCAGCCGCCTGTCACCGAGAGATATCGGGGCGGACAATTACGAGAGCTGGTGGAACGACCAATCCGAACTCAAGGTCGCCGAACGTGTTCAGGTGGCAGACAGAAAGCTGACGATCATTTCTGGACGGACCGATCTTTTTCGCAGCGCCGAGGCCTTCCAACAAGGCCCCTGGATGGTACTGCTCGCAGGCCTGCTGTTCACGGTACTGCTGTCGTTCTACCTGGCCCGCATCCGTGAAAACAACCGTCAACGCACCTCCATGGAACTGCAGCTGGTCGAGCGAGAGGAGTTGTTCCGGCAGATGACCGAGACCGTGGATGAGGCATTCTGGGCCACCGCTGCCGACGGTCGCGATCTGCTCTACCTGAGTCCCGCGTTCGGAAAGATCCTTGGTATCGCCAGCGATGCCGTGCGCCCATCCCTGCTGGATACCGCACATCCGGATGACCGCAAAATGCTGGCGGAGGCGCTGGAGCGTACCGGGCGTGACGGCACCGACACTGAGGTCGTCCACCGCATCCGACGCAACGATGGCGCACTGCGCTGGGTGCGCACGCGCGGATTCGCCGTGCGTAACGCAGACGATGCCATCTATCGTGTGGTCGGTTTCGTCGAGGACATCACCGAGCGCAAGCTGGCCGACGAGGCCTTGCGTGATTCGGAGGCCAAGCTGCGCGACATGTTCCTGCACTCGCCGGATATCATCATGACGGTAGACAGTCTTGGCAAGGTCGTGCTGATGAACCGCTCCATCCCGGCACTGCCCGCGGAACGGGCGCTGGGACGCAGTGCCCTGGCCCTGATGCCGCGTGACCTGCGGAAATGGTTCCGTAAGGCGCTGAAAAAGGTATTCCGCAAGGGTGAAATCCGACAGTTTCAATACTCGGCGGACGACGGCACCTACTGGGAAGGCCGCGTGGTGCCCATACGCGATGATGACAATCGGATCTCGGCGGCCATGGTCACCGCCGCCGACGTCACCGAGAAACGCAACCTCGAGGAACAGGCCCTGCACAATGCGCGCCTGGCGTCCATCGGTGTGCTGGCCGCAGGTGTGGCCCACGAGATCAATAACCCCAACAATGCCATCCAGTTCAACGCCACGCTGGTCTCTCGTGCCTGGCAGGACATCACGCCGATACTGCGCGAGTACTCCGACGAACATGGCGATTTCGCCCTTGGCGGACTATCGTTTTCCGAGTCCTGTGATACCTACCCGCGGCTGCTGTCGGAGATCACCCGCAACTCCGAGCGCATCCGTCGTATCGTCCAGAACCTCAAGCACATGTCGCGCCAGGACACGGGAAAGCTGACCGAGGCCGTGGACATACAGCAGGTGCTGGAGGCAACGGTAATGATTCTGCACAACCAGATACAAAAATTTACCGACTTCTTTACCCTCGAGGTGCCCGACGGCCTGCCCACCGTATCGGGCAACTCGCAACAGCTGGAGCAGGTGTTCGTGAACGTACTGCTCAACGCGCTGCAGGCATTGCCGGACCGGACCCGGAAGATACAGCTGGGCGCCGCTCACGACTCCGACAACAACATCCTCCTTGTCACGGTCCAGGATGAAGGCCGTGGCATTGCAGAACGTGATATGGGGCGCCTGACGGAACCGTTTTTCTCTACCCGCACGGGTACTGGCGGCACGGGGCTAGGCCTGTCGATCTCGCGCTCGATCATGGAGAAGCTCGGGGGAAACCTGAGTTTCGAGTCCAGACTGGGCAGCGGCACCACCGTGACCATCCGCATCCCCGTCACCCACCCGGTCTGAGGAGGCCGCAGATGACACAACGAACAGGCTCGTCCTTCCCTGTTGTCCTTGTGGACGACGAGTCCACCGTGTTGCTCAGCTCGCGCATGATCCTCGGCAGTGCCGGCATCAAAAACGTCCAGACGCTGGACGATAGCCGCGAGCTGATGCCCCTGCTGGCCGGACAGGAGGTTTCGGTGGTGGTGCTGGACCTGTTCATGCCCTACATCTCGGGAACCCAGTTGCTGCCGGAGATCGTCAGGGAACACCCGGATACCCCGGTGATCGTCATGACCGCGAGCCAGGAGATCGAGACCGCGGTAGCCTGCATGAAAGAAGGTGCCTTCGACTATCTGGTCAAACCCGTGGAGGAAAGCCGCTTCGTCTCCAGTATCAAGCGCGCACTCGAGCTGCGCGCTCTGCGTCGCCAGATGGGGGCCCTCAAGCGCAGCCTGATATCGGGCCGGCTGGAGCACGGTGAGGCCTTCTCGAGCATCGTCACCGTAAGCCGCAAGATGCGTTCGCTGTTCCAGTACCTCGAGGCTGTTTCGGGCTCCAACGAGCCGGTACTGATTACCGGCGAGACGGGTACCGGCAAGGAGTTATTGGCGGAGTCGGTACACCGACTGAGTGGTCGCAGCGGAGACTTCGTTCCGGTGAATGTCGCAGGCCTGGATGACGCACTGTTCTCCGACACCCTTTTCGGCCATCGCAAGGGGGCCTTTTCCGGGGCCGATTCGTCTCGCGACGGCATGGTCGCCCGGGCCGCAGGCGGCACCCTGTTCCTGGACGAGATCGGGGATCTGACGCCGGCCTCTCAGGTCAAGCTGCTGCGGCTGTTGCAGGAGGGCCAGTATTTTCCTTTGGGCTCCGATATGGCGAAGGTGAGTGACGCCCGCATCCTTTGCGCCACCCACCGCAACCTGAGCACCCTGATGGCCGAGGAGACATTTCGATCCGACCTGTATTACCGCCTGTCGGTGCACCAGGTGGATATACCGCCACTGCGGGAACGCCGGGAGGACATACCTGCCCTGGTTGCCTTCTTTGCCGCTGAAGCCGCCGCATCTCTGAACAAGAAGACACCCGAGCCCCCAGCCGAATTGCTGACCCTGCTGGAGAACTACCACTTCCCCGGAAATGTAAGAGAGCTGCGTGCCATGGTCTTCGATGCCGTGGCGCGCCACAAGGCAGGCCCGGTTCTGGCGGCCAAAAGCTTCCGCAAGACCATAAAACAACAGCTCAACACCGCACCGGGCGAAAAAAAGGGTAGCGATAAACCAGACCATGAAGGAAGGTTCCCAACCCTCAAGGAGGCCGAACGGCTGCACATCGATGACGCACTGCGTCGGGCCGGTGGCAACCAGGGCACCGCCGCCGCCCTGCTCGGCATCTCCAGGCCGGCCCTCAACCGCCGCCTGGCCCGAATGCAGAATGATTGATTGCCCGTTCGTTCACGCCTGGCGCGGCCCGCCCCATCATTACTGATGGCGCCACGAAACCTGCCACCTGCTCAACTATAATTGCTCAGATGAGGAAGCCCAGCCTGACCATTGCTACTGGAACGTCGGTGAGATGAGTCTGCTATCGACCGAGCGAAAAACCTTGCTTGTGGGGCTGCTCACGCTTGTCGGCGTTATCGTGATGGCTACCTTGCAGTACCGTGCAATCAGTGACTATCAGTTACTGGGGCAGCTGCGCCTGCTGGTCAGCGATGTCGAGTCAAACATCCTGACGTTGCGACGCAATGAAAAAGACTTTCTGGCACGCAAGAACCCCCTTTACCAGCGGAGATTCACCGACAACTTTGGCGTGATTCAGGCAAACGTACAGGAGCTCAGATCCGGACTTGAAGGAAAGAGCGTCGAAGACGCAAAAATAGACCGGCTGGAAAAGACCCTCGATACATATCAGAAACAGTTTCTCAGGATGGCGAATCTGCAGCAGGAGATCGGCTTCAATCACCAGGAGGGACTCTATGGCAGCATGCGCGCCGCCATCCACCGTGCGGAAGACATCCTGCAGGCGTTGCAGCAATACCGATTACTCACAGACATGCTGATGCTGCGTCGGCACGAAAAGGATTTCATGCTACGCAATGACATCAAGTACAGCGAGAAATTCGATGCCGATATGGCCATCATGCAAACAGATCTGTCCAATGCTTATCTGCATCCCGGTGCTAGAACAGAAATACAGACTGCCCTGGCCACCTACGAAAAAGACTTCAAGGCGCTGGTGTCGGCTACCCGGCAGATGGGGTTCAGCGACGACGAAGGGCTGCACAAACAGATGCACAGCAGCATTCAGGAGGCCGAAGACACCCTGGAGGTGTTGCGTCAGACACTCCTGTCGCGCGAGAGCGATTCCGGAAGTTATATGATCAATCAGATCATTGCTTTCGCTGTTGTGCTGACCCTTTTTATCAGCACCCTGATCCGACTGTAGCCGACTCGGCAGGAAGGCTGATCAGGTGAAGTTCGCAAAGGCGACACATCGGGCTTGTTCCGAAAGGCCGCCATCGTCTTAGCGTCTGCGATTGTCGAACACCATCCGATGCCGCCCTTCACGGGCGAGTTATGGGGGCCGCGAGAGGAACCCGGCAGAGGCGGTTAACCGTTTCGCCGCTACCCGCTGATATATAGCTCCAGCTGTTCAATGGTGAACTGCTGTTCAGAGATGACGGCCTTGACCGCATCCCCGATGGAGACCAGACCCACCACTCTGTCGTGTTCGACCACCGGCAGATGTCGCACCCGCTTGTCTGTCATCAGGGCCAAACATTCCTCCATCGTCTGGTCGGGACCAACACATACTGGCCGGCTGGTCATGACTTCACTCACCTTCGTGTCCTTCGCTGCGCGATCCTGCAGGACCACATTGCGGGTAAAGTCCCGCTCCGAGAAGATACCTACCAATCGGCTGTCGTCCATGACGGCAACGGCGCCAATGTTTTTCTCGGCCATCAGGACAAGTGCATCGTAGACACTTCCCGTTGAGGATACGGACCAGACTTGGTCACCTTTTTCATCGAGCAGTTTCCGAATCGTCTTCACTTCCCCTCCCAACCAGTTGACTGGTCTTTTTTGATTTTGGGGCTCACATCTTGACCTTGGTGTGGCCGGACGCTGTTGGCTCGCCTGTAACCTCATATGAGGTTAGCAAACTCGTGCGAAAGGGGCAGATGTTTCTCTGAACTGCCAACAACGCCCGTTCTTGTTTCAAGGAGGCAGTCTCCCACTGTCCGACTGCCTGGGGGTTGAATCTGGCGTAGACGAGGAAAAGTGACTCACGTAGCGAATGCTTACTAGCCGCCCACGCGCACCCTGGGCGCCTGCCCCGACCGCCATGCCGGACAGGTGTCAGTCCGGTTGGCTGAACCTTCCGCGCCTCGCGTCGCCCAGCAGCTTGCTGAAATCTGCGCGTTTCATATGAATCAGCTGCTCATGGTCACCGGCTTCGAAGTAGATGTCATCCTGTTCCAGCAATGCCTCGTCGACAATGGTTTCCAGATCGTAGAGAACACCGGCCGGCGGGATCGCACCCAAGGCGCAGTCACCGAACGTGGTTGCCACTTCCGTCTCGGTGGCCAGCCCCAGGTCCCGATTAAGCGCATGGCTCAGCTGGCCGAGCTGCAGGCGATAACACGCTGGCAAAACCGCCAGCAGATAACTGTCGCCGTCTTTGAGCAGTACCGACTTCGCCACCTTGTAACCCGTCCGGTGGACCGCCGCCGCCGTGCGCTGGCTGGATTCGGTATGGTCGTGAGACACGACCGAATAGTTCAGAGGATGCGATTCGAAAAATGCCTGAAGGCTAATTGCCATTCCCATTATTCCGCTCCTTTTCCTCAACCTGGCTCATATGGAGTATAGACAGGTGCAGGGTTCCTACACGGACAGTTTGCGGCCCCTGAATCGGTAGGGACAGGAAGGCTGGGGCCGGAATCTGCAGGATCCCACGTACAAAACCGAGGACTGCTGGAGGTAATTCCTGAAACAGGCGATATATGCTCGGGCGTCAAAAATGCCGCAATGCCCGCCTAGGTGCTTTAATAGAGCCCTCTGGACTGGCGCCTGGATCCAGCAACGCAAGGAATCCCCATGGCCAAAGACACCCTCCCGGCAATCAGCGAAAGCAGCGCGAGTGGCGAGATCGCTGAACTCTATGCCGATATCCGCCAAACCCTGAACGTCACTGCGATCAACTATGTCTGGCGGCATATCGCCACCATAGACGGCGGACTGCGCTGGGCATGGGAGGCCGCCAAGCCCATGTTCGTCTCCGGGCGCGTGGAAAGTGAATGTGAACATCTTCAGGCACAGCTTTCGTACCCGGATCTGCCGCTATTGAGCGATACCACGCTGTCTCTGGTGAGTGTCGACAGTGCGGGCCGCGACATGATCGGTGCCATTCTCGACACCTATAATCGCGGCAATCTGCTGAACATGGTCTCGCTATCCGCCCTGCTGGCCGAACCGGTCTCTCCTGCAGCTGGAGAGCGTCCCCGGGCCGATCTGCCTTTCACAGCCATGCGGCTGCCAGCAATCCCCGAGGTGGTGGACCTGTCGGAAGAGATCAGTGAACAGGTACTGGCCCTGAACGCGCTCGGCGCCAAGCCCGGGCCGAACCGGGTGGTGGCCAGCATCTACAAACATATTGCGCTTTGGCCCGCTTATCTTTCCCTGAGCTGGGTACAACTGGCCGCGATGCATGGCGACGGTTCGCTGCCGCACCTGATTGAAGATACCCAGCAAAAGGCACGGCTGCACGCGGCGTATCTTGCCAATGACCTCGGCCCGCGCCCTGACGGCCGGGTAGCGGACCAGGTGCGCAGTGCCGTTTTCGAGTTCACCGATACCGTGATCGCCCGGATGATCCCCATCGGCCAGATGCTGCGCCAGTCGCTCGACTCGCGAAGCTAGCTCGGTGGAAGGTACTGCGATAGGCATCAGGTCTGCTGCGACATGCGAATGCATCGATGTCGACAGTCCCGCGGCAATCCCGGTCCGCAAACAGAATAGGAAAATAATTCTTGGGCCACGCGGGTAATCGGACCAACAAGACCCAGCCTGCCAGACCGGACAACGGCCTGGCCAAAGCAGCATCCGCACTCGCCAAGGCACGAAAGATCAGGTAGCTTTCGCAACCACGGTGCCGAAAGGAAGTCGGCTGAAACCCCAAAAAGACAGGCAGGGAAGCATGTCACTCGCAACCACCCTTTGCCGGGCCGCGCTCGGCATCGACGCACCGCTGGTCACGGTCGAAACCCATCTAGCCAACGGCCTGCCCGCCTTCAACATCGTCGGACTGCCCGAGAAGGCTGTGCAGGAAAGTCGAGACCGGGTGCGCAGTGCCCTGATCAACAGCGGCTTCGAATTTCCAGCAAGACGCATAACCGTCAATCTCGCGCCCGCAGACCTGCCCAAACAGGGTAGCCGTTTCGACCTCGCGATCGCTGTCGGCATCCTCATCGCCAGCACGCAAATCGATGAGCACGCGGCAGACGGGTACGAACTGGTCGGCGAACTCAGCCTCGCGGGTGCATTGCGCCCGGTATTCGGCATTCTACCCATGGCGCTTGCAACGCGGGCACGCAACGCAAGGCTGATGTTGCCGGCCGACAATCTGCAGGAGGCGTCCCTGGTGCGCGGTCTTGCGAACTATCCGGTCGATCACCTGCTGACGGCCAGCGCGCACCTCAATGGGCAGCAGCCGATTCGCGTGGCTGCCGTCGAGGTCGGCAAAACGGAATCCGGGTCACTGCCGGACCTCGCCGAGGTATGTGGTCAGAGACAGGCCAGGCGCGCGCTCGAGGTCGCCGCGGCCGGACGCCACAACCTGCTGATGATGGGACCGCCGGGAAGCGGAAAATCGATGCTGGCAAGCCGCCTGCCCGGGATCCTGCCGCCCCTGAGTGAAGACGAGGCATTGCACAGTGCGGCCATCCGCTCGGTGGCCGGCCAGCCCTTCGACGGGCCGAACTGGCGGCAGCGCCCGTTTCGCGCGCCCCACCACACCGCCTCGGGTGTGGCACTGGTCGGCGGGGGCAGTGGGCCCAGACCTGGTGAGATATCGCTGGCACACAACGGTGTCTTGTTTCTCGACGAGCTGCCGGAATTCGACAGCAGGGTACTCGAGGTTTTGCGCGAACCGCTGGAAACCGGTTGCATCCTGATCTCGCGTGCCGCACGCCAGGCCGAGTTTCCAGCGGATTTTCAGCTGATCGCGGCCATGAACCCCTGTCGCTGCGGATATGCGAACGACCCGGCACGTGCCTGTGCCGGCTGCAGCCAACAGCAGGCCGCACGCTACCAGCGCCGCATCTCGGGTCCATTGCGTGATCGCATCGATATCCAGATCGAGGTGCCCGGCCTGCCGCACCAGGACCTGTTGCGTGGACTGGACGACACGTCGGAGAACAGCGCCACGGTGCGTACCCGCGTGCTGGCTGCATGGCAGCGGCAGCTCGACCGCCAGGGATGTGCGAATGCGCGACTTGGCCAGACCGATATCAAACAGCATTGTGCGCTGCCGCAGGCCGGCAGGGAGCTGCTGGTCACCGCGATAGAAAAGCTGGGACTTTCCGCACGTGCCTTGCACCGCATACTGCGGGTGGCACGCACCCTGGCCGACCTCGATGCCAGCGAGCCCATTCGGGACCATCACCTGACCGAGGCGGTCGGCTATCGTCGTCTTGATCGCGTCTGGGCCCCAGGTCCCGGGGACAGGATATAATCATCTCCTCCCCGGTCCTCGTACATCTATCCATGCTGCAATTCGACAACGTCTCCCTGCGCCGCGGGCCCCGCCTGCTGTTCGAGCACACCAGCTTCCAGATCCACCCCGGGCAGAAAGCCGGCCTCACCGGCGCCAACGGCAGCGGAAAGTCGAGCCTGTTTTCCTTGGTACTCGGAACGCTGGGCACCGAAGAAGGTTCAGTGAGATATCCGGCCGGCTGGATCATTGCACATGTCGCCCAGGAGATGCCGGCGACGCAACAGGCCGCGATCGAATACGTGCTGGATGGCGACGAAGATCTGCGCAGGCTGCAACGCGAACTCGCGGCGGCCGAGTCAAAGGGCGACGGTGAGCAGATCGCCCATCTGCATAGCGAACTCGAGCATATCGGCGGCTATCAGGCCAACAGCCGCGCAGCCAGCCTGATCAGCGGCCTGGGCTTTCAGGCCGGCGACGAAACGCGTCCTGTCGCGGATTTCTCCGGCGGCTGGCGCATGCGACTCAATCTCGCACGCGCACTGATGTGCCGGTCGGACCTCCTGCTGCTGGACGAGCCAACCAATCATCTCGACCTGGATGCCGTGATCTGGCTCGAGATCTGGCTGAAACAATACCGCGGCACCCTGCTGCTGATATCCCACGACCGGGATTTTCTCGACAGCGTGTGCAACCAGATCCTGCACATCGAGCAGCTGCGCGCGACCCAGTACAGCGGCAACTACAGCGCCTTTGAACGGGTACGTGCCGAACAGCTCGCCAACCAGCAGGCGGCCTTCACCAAACAGCAGCGCGAAATCGCGCACATGCAGAGCTATGTTGAACGCTTCCGTGCCAAGGCAACCAAGGCGCGCCAGGCACAGAGCCGGATCAAGGCCCTCGAACGCATGCAGCTGATCGCTCCGGCGCATGTGGACTCACCCTTCACCTTCGGTTTTCAGCCACCGCACAAGAATCCCCACCCGCTGCTAAAGCTGGAGTCATGTGCCGCCGGCTATGCCGGCAAGAAGATCATCGACCAGGTCAAGCTGGTCCTCAATCCGGGTGACCGCATCGGCCTGCTGGGGCCCAACGGGGCCGGCAAGTCGACCCTGATCAAACTGCTGGCAGGCGAACTCCTGCCGCTGTCAGGACATCGCGATGAGGCGCGCCACCTCGCGGTCGGTTACTTCGCGCAGCACCAGCTTGAGCAACTGCAGCCGGGGCACAGCCCGATCGACCACCTGCAGCAGCTGGATCCGCAGGCCAGTGAGCAGGCTCTGCGTGACTATATCGGCGGTTTCGGTTTCGTCGGCGACAAGGCCCTGGAGCCGGTGGCACCCTTCTCCGGCGGAGAAAAGTCACGTCTGGTCCTCGCCCTCCTCGTCTATCAGCGCCCGAACCTGCTGCTGCTCGACGAGCCGACCAACCATCTCGACCTGGAGATGCGCCAGGCGCTCGCCACGGCGCTGCAGGACTTCGAGGGGGCCATGCTGGTGGTGTCGCATGACCGACACCTGTTGCGCCTTACCTGCGACCAGCTGCTGCTGGTGTACGACGGCAGGGTCGACGAATTCCGTGATGAACTCGATGCCTATCCCGCCTGGCTGAGCGCACACAACCGCTCGAACCGGCAGGAAGCAGCTGCCGCCACCGCCACCGATTCGGCAGAACAACGGCGGGAACGCAAACGCAACGAGGCCGAGCGACGCAAGGCCCTGCAACCCCTGAAGAAGATCCTGGACCGGTCCGAGTCACGGCTGGAAAAACTGAATATGCGAAAGGCGCAACTTGAGTCGGAGTTGGCCGATACAGGCCTCTATGCAGAACAGCGAAAAAACGAACTGCAGCAATTGTTGCGTGACAAGGCTGCCCTCGACCAGCAACTGGAAGAGGCGGAATCAGCCTGGATGGAGGCGGCCGAGGCCCTGGAGCAGGCCCAGGACTGAATCCACTCCAGGCCCGGGCTAGCGCAGTGGCCAAGCTGCTGATACTGCTCCTGGCGGCATTCCTGGCGTGGAAGCTGTTGTTGCAGCCGGGGACGGTCGAACTGGGCCCCGGCGTCCTCGCAGCAGAGGACCCGGTGCAGACGGATATCGATTCGGCAGAGATCATCGCCCTGGATGAATTTCGGATCACGCCGCTGGCCGGGTTCAGGATCCGGGCCAAGGTACTCTCACGCGAGACCTACAGCATGGGCCCGGAATCGGACCTGTCCCCCATCGATCTGGCGCTGGGCTGGGGGCGCATGTCGGACGAAGCGGTTTTGGAGCACATCGACATCAGCCAGTCGGGGCGCTGGTACCGCTGGCGCAGCAAAAGCTTCCCTATCCCCCGACGCGAGATAGAGACCCACAGCGCGAACATGCACCTGATACCGGCCCACGAACTGGTCGAGGACGACATCGAGTCCATCCGGGAAGGCCAGGTCGTCGAGCTGCGAGGTTTTCTGGTGCGCGCCGACAGAGACGACGGCTGGCACTGGGTCAGCTCGCTGAGCCGAACCGACACCGGCGCGCGCTCATGTGAACTTTTCTACGTCGAACATGCACGTGTGATCTATTGACCGGACTGCCCCACGGTCCGGCCAGGAGGGCCCCGCAGGCTCCAGTGATTTGGCCAGTGAAGGGGTTGACAGGCTAAAGTAGGCACATGTGCCGACTCATCCTTATCGTCCTCCTGCTGGTGCTGCCACCTGCGCTTGCCGCAAACCCGGTGCAGACCGAGAAGCACCGCATCGATTACCAGATCGTCTCCGCTGGATTGGAACACCCCTGGTCGCTCGCCTTCCTGCCCGATGGCCGCTTTCTGGTGACCGAGCGCCCGGGCCGGCTGCGCATGATCGAGGCCGATGGCCGGCTGCTGCCGGAACCGGTCGCGGGACTGCCCGTGATCGAGGCCAGTGGCCAGGGCGGCCTGCTCGATGTGGTGCTGCACCCGGATTTCGAACTCAACCGCTGGGTCTATTTCAGCTACAACGAGCCGGGTCCCGGAGGCATGGGCACCGCGGTGGCTCGCGGCCGCCTGCAGGGCATGCGACTTCAGGATACCCAGACACTTTTCCGTCTGACACCCAAGTCATCCCGTGGCCAACACTTCGG
The DNA here is from genome assembly GCA_964497145.1 of uncultured Gammaproteobacteria bacterium. Taxonomy (GTDB): domain Bacteria; phylum Pseudomonadota; class Gammaproteobacteria; order Chromatiales; family Chromatiaceae; genus Thiosocius. Next base: position 40,498 of record CAZCDY010000003.1, on the reverse strand, counting down.
CTCACGTCTGGTATTCGACCGCCAGGGGCATCTGTTCATCACCCTGGGCGACCGCGGTGACCGGCCTCGAGCGCAGGATATTGACGATCATGCAGGCTCGGTCATCCGCCTGAAAGAAGACGGCGGCATCCCGGCCGACAACCCCTTCGTCGGTCGTGCCGATGCGCGACCGGAGATATACAGCCATGGTCACCGCAATATCCAGGGCGCGACCCTGCATCCTGTCAGTGGCCGGCTCTGGACCCATGAACACGGCCCCCAGGGCGGTGACGAAATCAACCTGCCCGAGGCCGGAGCGAACTATGGCTGGCCCGTGATCACCTATGGCGTCAACTACGGTATCGGCACCCGGATCGGTGAGGGAACGCATAAGGCGGGCATGGCACAACCGCTGTATTACTGGGTTCCCTCGATTGCCCCCTCCGGCATGGCTTTTTATCGGGGCGACAGGTTCCCGGCGTGGCAGGGTGATCTGTTCGTCGGCTCACTCAAGTTCCGGCTGCTGGTGCGCCTGCAGATAAGCGATGGCAAGGTGCTGCACGAGGAACGCATGCTGGAAGACGAGCTTGGACGGATCAGGGACGTGCGCACGGGACCCGACGGATTGCTGTACCTGCTGACCGATGCCGATGACGGCATGCTGGTGCGCCTGGTGCCGGCAGACTGAGCCGCCCGTTATGCTGCAGATCACAGAAAACATCGCGCTGCAGGACGAGGAACTGGAATGGCAGGCGATCCGTGCCCAGGGTTCCGGGGGGCAGAACGTCAATAAGGTCTCCTCGGCGTTCCATCTGCGCTTTGACATCAATGCCTGTTCGCTGCCGGACGAGATCAAGCAACGCCTGCTGGCCACGCGCGATCAGCGCATTTCCACCGATGGAATCCTGATCATCAAGGCGCAGCGCTTCCGTACCCAGGAAAAAAACCGTGCCGACGCGACCGAAAGACTGCGTGAACTGATCGTCGCTGCGACCCGTGTGCAGAAAAAGCGCAGACCTACCAAGCCCAGCCGAGCATCCCAGAAACGACGCATGGACAGCAAGACGAAGCGCGGACAGACCAAACGCCTGCGGCGCTCGGTCGACGACTGAGGCCACAACGCGAAAAATAGGGGCGGCGCCTACAGCAGCATGCGTCGCAGCGCATCCAGCAGGATGGCGATCGAGATCACCCAAAGTGATGCGCGCAGCATGCCGCGGTAGCTATCCATATCCACTTTCTTGCGTACCCGGATGCCCAGCCACAGGGCCCCGAGTATGAACGGCAGGGTCATGACGGCCAGGCCCACCACATCCAGATCGAACGCGTCCTGACTCACGAAACCCAGGATCTGCCCGGACTTGCTGGTGATGAAACTGAGATTGAAGGTCGCCACCATCAGGGCCACCGGCATCCGAGTGTAGAGCGCATAGGCCACGACGAACGGGGAGAAGATATTGACCACCCCGGCGAGCATGCCCAGAAACAGCCCGAACAGCGCCATGCCCCATTTCGGCACCTGCACCATGTGGTCGCTGCGGTGCAGGTGATCACTGACCAGGTACGCAATCAAAACGACTGCGAGCAGGAATCGAAAGGGCTCGGGATCGACATGCAACAACACCTGGGTGCCGACAAAACTGCCGACGATGGTAAACACGGGTATCGGCCAATAGTCACGCAGTGCTGTCCGCCAATGGTGTTCGAAAAGGATGCTGACCAGGTTAATGGACACCGTCGGCACCAGGGTCAAAAGCACCGCCGTGCGCAGGTCAAAACCGAAGACCAGCAGCGGCGTAGACAGGAGCGGAAAGCCGAAACCAAATGCACCGTGCAGAAAGGCCGCCAGCAGACTGACCAGGATAAACAGCAGTTCGTTTTGCAAGATACGGGGCAGCCCGTTGGATGTGGGTGCGCGTCATCCTGAATCAGGCGGCACGAATTTGGAACCCGGCAACGACGGCCCGATCGTGAACGTTCTTCCTATTTCGGGTCGGGCATTCCCAATAATGGATAGACCGACTAGGCTCAAACGACAAGGAAGTCGGGCAGACCGTCAGTCAGACAAAGGAGAGCTTATGCCATTCGGGCCAGATGCCGCCTTCAAGACCGAGCGCCGCGGAAACTCGGCCCCCATCCCGCCTGACATCGAATCCCTCCTCAACCGGCAACAGTCAAATACCCTGCGCAGTATCCAAAGCTTCGGCTGGCGGCTCGCCTTCGTCAGGCAAGCCCTTTCCGGGGAAGCGATAACCTTTGTGATCAGCCCCGACCGTCAACGTTATGCTGTTCTGGAGAAAGACGGCCGGGTGGACATGCAGCCCGAGATCGCATTGCGCAGCTGACGCAAAAGTCGGACGAATGGCCGCCGGTCTGTTCGCGGCCACTCAGTCTCTGTCCAACAGGTCCCGGATGCCGCCGATGCCCAGTTCACGCAGGCAACGGACGTTGCGTTGCGGAATGGACTCAGGCGCCGGATAGGACTCGAGTGCGGCAGCCAGGCCGTCCTCCCGGATCAGATGGAACATCGGATACGGCGAGCGGTTGGTGAAATTGGCCGGATCGTCATCCTCGGCCCCCTCAAAGCGATAGTCGGGGTGGAAGCTCGCCAGCTGGATCACGCCTTGAAGGCCGGCTTCCTCGATCGCCTGCTCCAGCACCGCCAGGGCATCCAGATAGTCATCAAAATCCGAAAGACCGCGACTGAGGATCAGCAGTGCCGTTTCCTGTTCCTGCGGGTCCGCCAGCACCAGGGCCTCCAGGGCCCGCAGAAACGCATCGTAGATATTTTGGAGCGAGGTATCGTCACAGACAGGGTAGGCGATGCGGTCGAGACGGTACGGGGCGGCCGCGAAGGGACACAGTCCGAGCCCTATCACGAATCGCTCCAGCCAGCGCCGGGTGAGATCAACGGCCCGCGCCTGCACCGCATCGGTCATTCCAGCACCTCGACCGTCATGCCTGCGGCGAGCCTGCCGACACCATCATGGATCAGGTTCTGACCAAAATAGACCTTGTTGTCACGCCGACGGTAAGTCATCAGCGTGCGCAGGGGTTCCTTGCCACGCTCCCCGGTGGCCAGATCGATGGTCGGAATGACACAGCGCGAGCAGGGCTTGGCGACCCTGAAGTCGACATCACCGATACGGATTCGCCGCCAACCGTCTTCCGCAAAGGCCTCGCATCCCTCCACCACCAGGTTGGGACGAAAGCGCAGCATCGGCACAGGATCCTGCAAACGCCCGTTGAGATCATCCAGCGAGGCCTGAGAGATCAGCAGAAAGGGAAAGCCATCGGCGAATCCAACCTGATCCGGCGGCCGCGAAAAGCCTGGATCCACCGCGCGCACCTGCTCCTGTGGAAAGCAGACCAGGCGACAGGGCAGCGCCAGAAACTCGCTCAACCAGGCGTCCGCCTCGTGCCCTGCCGGCATGGCCGACACCGAATCACCCCAGATCGTCACCTCGACCCGCTGATCGGCATCGGCACCGGAGCGGACGGCCATATCCGGCATACCGGGTGCGCAAAGACGCAGCAACCCCCGATCGTCGACACTCGCGCCGATCAGCGTCATCCGCGCTTGCTGCCGCTGGGTGAGGAACCCGCCCTGCGCATCCACCACCATCCATTGGCGATCAAAGGCCAGGCCTCTGCCCTCCACGTCCAGCTCCGGGTACTCCTCGCCCCCCAGCGACTTTACCGGGTAACGATACAGCGCCGTGAGGGTCAGGGCCGCCATTCTCTCTATCTCCTCAACTTTTTCGCCGAATGGCCGCTGAACTGTTCCGATTCAGGACCAACTGGGACTTGCCATGGAACTCGCCCCCTATCTTCGACTTATGGTACAGCGCAACGGCTCTGACCTGTATTTCAGTACCGGTGCCGCGCCGCATGTGAAAATCAACGGCCAGACCATTGCCATAGGCGAACAGAAGCTGATGCCGGGCGATGTCTCGAAACTGGCCTATTCAGTCATGAGCGATGAGCAGGTACGCGAGTTCGAGGGCACCATGGAGTGCAACCTCGCGATATCGGTCAGCTCGCTGGGGCGATTCCGCGTCAACGTATTCCGCCAGCGCGGCGACGCGGCGATGGTGATCCGCTTTATCAAGGGCCAGATCCCCAGTATCGAGGAGCTCTACCTGCCGCAGACGCTGAAAAAGATCATCATGGAGAAGCGTGGTCTGATCCTGGTGGTCGGGTCCACCGGCTCCGGCAAATCGACCACCCTCGCCTCGATGATCGACTTCCGCAACGAACATGCAACCGGCCATATTCTCTCGATCGAGGACCCGATCGAGTTTCTCCACGCCCACAAGAAATCGGTGGTCAACCAACGCGAGATCGGGCTCGACTCCATGAGTTACGAGAACGCTCTCAAGAACGCACTGCGCGAGGCCCCGGATGTCATCCTGATCGGTGAGATCCGTGATGCGGCGACCATGCAGCACGCCATCGCCTATGCGGAGACCGGGCATCTTTGCCTGTCGACCCTGCACGCCAACAACGCTAACCAGGCGCTCGACCGGATCGTCAATTTCTTCCCCGACAGCGCACACAAGCAGATCCACAACGACCTCTCGCTCAACCTCAAGGCGATTGTTTCACAACGCCTGATCCCGACCGTCGACGGCGGACGGCGTGCCGCCATCGAGTTGCTGATGCAGACCGCTTACACCGCCGAACTGATCCAGAAAGGCAAGATCCACGACATCAAGGAGGCCATGGAACAGGGTGGCGAGCGAGGGATGATGACCTTTGACCAGGCGCTGTACGATCTCTATGTGGAAGGTGCGATATCGCTCGATGAGGCACTGAACCATGCAGACTCACGTAACAACCTCGCCCTGCGCATCCGCCTGAACGCCGGCGGCAAGCCCGCCGACAAACCTGATGACATCAAGAGTGAAGCCCTCGCCTGATTAACCCCCGGCGGCTGCACAATCCAGCCTCTCATTCGCGGCACAATCGGTGATAATGGCACATCAGCCATTGCCCGAGCAGCCTCTGCCGTGAATCCTTTCAAAGCATTTCAAGTCGCGCGCCTGCCCGAGATCCGTTTCGGCAGCGGCGTGATCGATGACCTCCCGGAGATCCTGCACCGCTATGGCAGACAGGCCCTCCTGGTCACCGGCCAACGCTCGCTGCAGCAGACCCCGCGCTGGCAGCGACTGCTCGATGCCCTGAACCAGGCCGATATCAACTGGCAGCTGGTACGGGTCGACGGGGAACCCTCGCCGGAACTGGTCGACGAGGCGGTGCGAAATCACCGTGAGTCCCCGATCGATGTGGTGGTAGGTATCGGAGGCGGTAGCGTATTGGATGCCGCAAAGGCGATAGCAGGCCTGCTGCGCACCGGAAACAGCGTGCTCGAGCACCTAGAAGGCGTCGGCCGGGGACAGCCCTACAACGGGCCTGCGGTGCCTTTCGTCGCGGTTCCGACCACGGCGGGCACCGGAAGCGAGGCGACCAAGAACGCGGTCCTTTCACGGCAGGGAAAGGACGGTTTCAAGAAATCATTTCGCGACGACAAACTGATTGCCGAGGTCGCGTTGGTCGACCCCAGCCTGCTCGAGAGCTGCCCCAAGGATCTGATTGCCGCGAACGGCATGGATGCCTTCACCCAGTTGCTCGAATCCTATGTCTCACTGCGTGCCAGCCCATTCACCGACGCCCTGGCATCGTCCGCGATGCAGGCCTTCCGGGACGGTTTCTGGCAGGCCTGGGAGGTCGATGATCCGCTGGCACAGAAGGGTTACCAGAAGCTGGCCTATGCCTCGCTGTGTTCCGGGATCACCCTGGCGCAGTGCGGCCTGGGTTCCGTGCATGGCCTCGCCTCCCCCCTGGGGGCCTTCTTTCCGATCCCGCACGGAGTCGTTTGCGGCACCCTGGTGGCAGCAGCGACACGCATCAATATCGAGGCGCTCAGGCAACGCGAATCGAACAGCCCTGCGCTGCGAAAGTATGCGGAAGCCGGCATTCTGCTGAGCGGTCGTATGTTTTCCAGCGAATCCGCCGCGCAGGACGGACTGGTCGAACTGCTCGGGCAATGGACCGAGCGCCTGTCCCTGCCGCGCCTGGGCGACTTCGGCATGACAGCAGATGATATCGGCCGGGTGATTGCCAATTGCCGTGGCGGCAGCATGCAGACCAATCCGTTGGTCTTGACCGACGACGAACTGGCAGCCTTGCTGCAGCAAAGACTCTGAGCACATCGCCGGGACCAGGCCATGACCATCATCCAGGACCTGTACAACATCTATGACAAGGAGCAGGCGAAATACCGTGCACGAAAATCGTCGACCAGCCGCCTGCTGATCGAGATCCGGCAGAATCTGGCATTCCTGCGCGAGGGCCTGCGTGAAGGCCTGCCACAGCAGGTCATCATCGCCGCACTGGAAGACACCCAGTATCGTGCCGCAATCGGACAGGGCACCAATCTCGGCGCACTGCAGAGGAAGAAACTCGCCAGCGCCACCTATGCCGGCATTCGTGAGTTCGACCGGTATCTGGGTTGGGATACCGCCAGACTCATCGGCAACCTCTACGAGCGGATCGCGACCCTGAAAAAGCTCGCCGCCGGTTCAGACAGGATCGACCTGCATGTGCGGCTCACCACCCTGTTCAAGTTCGTGATGGTCGTGCTTGCCCATCTCGAGGCCAGGCAGCTGACAATCAACCGACGCGCCTGAACGACCCGGACAATGGGGCGCGTCTGCATGCACGACCACCCCCCGGCAGGATCGCAGATGCTCGGGTATCGCTGGCGTCGACTACCAGCGATACGGCCAGGGTCCGTAGGGGCGCCAGGGCCACCAGGGATCGTAAAACGGATCGCGGACCCATACCGATTGCGGCGGCGGTTCGAATTTCGGCCAGAGATGAAAGACCTCCACCTCCACCACTGGATAAAGATACGGAAACTCGCCAACCGGCCGGGTAACCGCCCCACCGAGTCGGCCACGCACCGTAAGGCGCGTGCCCGCCTTGTGCTCGGCCGGATCGAGAAACCCCTTCACCCTGGCAATGAAGCGTATGCGGTCGCCGCCATCAGGGCGCGGCTCGCCATCGCGAAACAACGCTCGCGCAAACACTTCGACCTCGGTCGAGTGCACACCGTTGCGCAGGCTGAGGATCTCGCCGCCCCAACGAACCTCGTCACCCAGATAGCGCTCATTGTCAGCCTGCACCTGTGCCAACGAGGGGGCCTTGGGCGGGTGCTCGCCCAATTCTCGCGGCACATTCCCGGCGCAGGCCGCCAACAGCCCGCTTAGCATAACCAGCACCGACGTTCGAAACAGCTTTGGCAACACAACTCCCCCAGCGGGCGTCCCTTGTGAAAGGTCAGGAAAAACGCAAAAGCCGCCTGCCATCAGGCGGCCTGATCAGCAATCCGGGCAGGCAAGCGACTCTTATTGAGTATAGAATTCGCGCCAGGATAACGGGTAACACGACATGGCCGACAACAGCCTGCATTGCTGGGTGTACCGAAGCCCGCGCAAACAGGAGATGTATCTCTACCTCGCCGGCGAGGATGCGTTTGACCGGGTTCCACAGCCGCTCATGGAGCGTTTCGGCGAACCCGTTCTGGTTATCGAACTCGAACTCAACCCCGAGCGTCAACTCGCCCGGGAAGACGTGATCCGGGTCATGGCCAACCTGTCCGATCAGGGATTCCATCTGCAGATGCCGCCCAAACTCCAGCCGGAGTTGTACCACGGCAATCTGGACTGAACCTCGCCAGCGCGAGTCGCAACAGCACCCAGGGCCTCGAGATGCGCGAACTGTTTCTGCTGACAATCAACGGCGATGACCACCCCGGCGTGACGGCCGCATTCACCGAGACGCTCGGCCTTCACGGGGTCAATGTGCTGGACATCGGCCAGGCGGTTATCCACGATCGGCTCAATCTCGGCCTGCTGATCGAGATACCGGACGCGGCAGAGTCGGGTGCGGTGATGAAGGAACTGCTTTTCCTGGCCCACCAGCACGGGCTGGAGGTGAACTTCGCCCCGATCGAGGAGGATGACTACGAAAACTGGGTCGGCAGTCAGGGGCGCCCGCGCTTCATCATCACCCTGCTCGGACGCAAGCTCAGCGCCGCGAATATCAGCCACGTGGCCGAAGTGGTTTCGAGGCATGGCCTGAACATAGATGCCATTACCCGCCTGTCCGGCCGTTTTTCACTGCGCGAACGTAATCCACGCCGCCGTGCCTGTGTGGAGTTTTCGATCCGCGGCACGGAAGATGATCTCGAACAGCTGCGCCATGATCTGCTCGCCATCACCCGCGAGGACGAGGTCGATGTCGCCTTCCAGGCGGACGACATCTACCGCCGCAACCGCCGCCTGATCGTGTTCGACATGGATTCGACCCTGATCCAATGCGAGGTGATCGATGAACTGGCCAGGGCTGCCGGGGTCGGCGAGCAGGTGGCCGAGATCACCGAGGCCGCGATGCGCGGAGAGATCCCGTTCAACGAGAGTTTCGAGCGTCGCCTCGCCACCCTGAAAGGTCTGGATGAATCGGTACTGGCCGAGATCGCCCGTGCACTGCCGATCACCGAGGGCGCGGAACGCCTGATCTCCAATCTGAAGCGCCTGGGGTACCGGGTCGGCATTCTGTCCGGCGGCTTCACCTACTTCGCCAATCACCTCAAGCAGCGCTTCGGCCTCGATTGCGTGTCGGCGAACGAACTCGATATTGTCGATGGCCGGCTCACCGGTGAGGTGAAAGGCGAGATCGTCAACGGCGAAAAGAAGGCCGAGCTGCTACGTGCCATGGCAAACGACCTGGGCATCGACATGCGTCAGACCATCGCGGTGGGCGACGGTGCCAACGATCTACCGATGCTGTCGATCGCCGGGCTCGGCGTCGCCTTTCACGCCAAACCACTGGTGAAGGAAAACGCCCGGCATGCCATCTCGACCCTGGGGCTGGACGGCATCCTGTATCTGCTCGGGGTCAGGGATCGGGAGGCAGACGAATGAAGATACCGCTCGGCATACTGGCGATCGTCGCCATCCTCCTGCTCGCCTTCCAGCTGTTGGCGCCCACCCCGGGGCCGGATGCGCTGCAACCTCGGACCGACCTTCCGTGGCAGATATCTATCAACCCCGACGGCAGCAGCCGTGTATTCGATATCGAACTCGGTAGCGCCACCCTGGCCGACGCAATGTCCAAATTCGGTGCCCTGGAGGGCCTGGCGGTGTTTCAACACGATGACGGCCGGATGGCACTCGAGGCCTATTTCGGTAATGTCCAGTTCGGCCCCCTGAAGGCCAAGGTGATCGTCGGGCTGGTTGCGACCGAACCCGAACTCGAGCAGATGCTCAGCCGTGCGAGCAACCGCGAGGGCTCGCCCAGTGGCGACTGGAAATACCCGTTGAATGACACACCGCAGATGCATACCGGGCGCAAGATAGGACTCATCACCTACCTGCCGGGGACCCGCAATCTGGATGCGGATTTCTTCCGCAGCCGATTCGGCGAGCCGGCGGCCTGGTTACAGGAAAACGAGACCGCCGTCAGCTGGTTCTACCCCCGATTCGGTCTATCCGTACTGATCGACGACCAGGCACGTGAGGTCCTGGAGTACCAGGCGCCGCGCGATTTCGTCATGCCACGAGGCGTCACCATGAATCCCGCCCGGCCGTGATGCCGCAAGGCCGGGCGCGGACGGCAAAGCTCAACCGGCCCGCACCAGGGCATCCATCTGCGCCTTGGCCTGCCGCCAGTCATCACCCGTATTGTGGCCTAGCGCCATCATCTCCATCAGACGATAGGCGAGCTGGCGCTGCGGCCCTGACAGCTCGCGCAGCTTGACCAGCTTGTAAAGATAGCCGGCCTGCTCGAATTCCAGGGTTGATGCCAGGGCGTAAAGTGTCAGTGCCGCCGCGGAATGCGGTGCCGCGGCGATCTCCGCAACAAGCGCCTCAAGATCGCTGTTCAACCAAGCAGCCGGTTGATCTGACAGGCCACGGCGAAACTCCCCTCCTCTCCGGCGGTCGGCGTACAGCGCACTACACGCACCTCAGCAACCATCGGAGGCGTGATGTCACTCACCGGCTTGATTTCGATCTTCATCTCCGCACCCGCCGTGACATCGCGGTCCATCCACATCAGCAATCCACCACCGCTCAGATTCTTTACGATGGCACCGCCACCATCGCCATCGACAAACTGAAAACTTGCCGGACATTCGATGGCCATGCGTGGATAGTTTCGTTTCTCATTGTAATCCTGCATGTGCTTTCCTCTGCTCTCTGTGTGAGGGCATGATCACGCACTACGTCACCGCGTGCCCTCTACTCACTCTCGCCACGAATCCAGCAGGCCAAGGCATTCGGCGTTCATCGCCTGTGCTCTTTCTGCCGTACCCGCCTCGGTGTAACAACGTAACTCGGGCGCATTGCCCGAGGGACGCAAGTGCAACACTTCGCCAGTGGCGAAGGTAACCCGGAGTCCGTCGGTCAGATCCATATGATCGACGGGCCCCAGCATCGGGAACTGCCCAACGATAGCATTTTCGCCGGCCGCCAACTGCGCCACGCGCCGCGCGCTCAACTGGGTAGGGAAATTCTGTAGTCGGTCACTGGCAGTGAATCGCGCCGGCAGCAAGGTGCCCAGCTGCGAAACAGGTAAGCGGTGGCGCCTGGCCAGGAGCAGCACCGCCAGCGCAACGATTACGGCGTCACGGGTCGGCAGGGCACTCAGTGAGCGGCCCTCGACCTCGATCGCCGTCATGGTCAGAAAGCCGCCATTGGCCTCGTAACCCACGACCCGGCCGGCGCCCTCATCCACTGCCTGCTGCATGCCCTCGATGACATAGGGCGAACCAATGCGGGTACGCACGATGCGCGGAAACCAGGCGCATTTTTCCAGCGCGGTATTGCTGCTTACGGGGGTTACCACGGCCTCGGCGTCAAGGAAACGCGCGGTCAGTATCCCCGCCACGTCACCGCGCAGCCAGACGCCCTGTTCGTCACCGACCAGCGGCCTGTCACCATCGCCGTCTGTCGAGACCAGCAGATCAAAGCCTCCGGTCGCCGCCCATTCCTTCGCCAAGGCAATATCCTCGGCACGTACAGCCTCTGTATCCACCGGAATGAACTTGTCCGAATAACCGCGGCGCACCACATCCGCACCCAGGCCGGCAAAAATCTCGCTCAATACCCCGGCCGCGACACTGGAGTGTTCGTAAACCAGCACCCGGCTACCGACCAGACATCGAGGCGGAAAGGTATCGAGGTAGCGTGCCAGGTATCGCCGATACGCGGTTTGGTCTTGCAGCGGCAGGTCGGGGGGCGTCATGAAGGCCCCACTGTCGTCGAACAGCCCGCGCGCGGCCCGGACCTCCTGCTTCCGGATCCCGGCTTCGTCCTTCTTCAAAACCTCACCCACGGGCAGATTGAACTTGATCCCGTTGCGATCGTCGGGGATGTGACTGCCGGTGACCATCAGGCTGGCCATGCCCTCGCCGATCGCATAGCCCGCCAGCGCAGGACTGGGGACATTGCCGCAATTCAGCGGCCGGTAACCCAGGCCCGCTATTGCCGCGGCCGCAGCCGCCATGATGCGCGGGGTGCTGGGGCGAAGATCGCCGGCCAGAGCCACCGCATCACCACGACGGATCGACCCACTGTTCTCCAGGTACTGCAGGAAGCCCAGCGTGTAGAGATAACAGACCCGGTCGGTCATCGCATGCGCCAGCCCGCGTGCACCACTGGTACCGAAACCGACACCACTGGAAGCCATGAGATCCGCAATGACTGTAACTTCGGACTCTACGCCCATCCCCTATCCATCCGCAGCAAACCGTTGAATTCTAGCCTTTATCGCTCGGGTGCGCCCCTTGCCGACCTTTCAGTCGAACTGCCGGCTAAGGTACAGCCCGCCCCAGACGTGTGCATCGGGGGCCTCGCGGAGCCGGGTATCCGCGGCCTTGGCATTGATCGAGAAGGTCAGCTGAAACCCCGCCCAGCCCCTGGTGACTCCGACCCCTGTCTCCCACACCAGATGACGCATATCGTCATAGTCCACGGTCACCGCGCTGTCGCGGAACTGACCCTGCAGGAGTGCATCGTAGGCTACGCCGCGCAGGCGCCCGGCGGCCCAGACATAGAGTTCGTCGCCCTTCATCGCCGGGACAAAGTTGCCGCGGTTGATCGGGTCATACGGGGTGCTCCAGAACGGGCTGTTCAAGTCCCCGAAACGGCCACTGAGGCCGATGCTGGCGTTGGTCTGGAAGCCAAGATTGAGATCCCAGGAATGGGCCAGATCCCAGCTATTGCCACTCGCGAAAAGGCGCGACTCACTAAAACGCAGGCGCAGTGTGGGCTCACCACCATCCGAGATCTGGTGGCGCCAGCCCTCGGGATCCACGGGTTCAGATTCGCCGCTCACGTCGCGGTACCACTGATGCAGGCTCGTCTGCACCTCATTGGCGAGGTTCAGGCCCAGGACACCCACCATGATCCCCATGCCGAGGGCACGCTTGTCGTCGGCCACCACCTGTTTATTCGCAAGATAAAGCAGAGAAGCATAGGGTCTGTCGTCGAAAATTGGCTGCGGGTTGCCAATATCGTCGGGTGTGTAGGTCACCGCACCGAGGAGGAAACTGCGATAGACACGGCCACAGCGCCGATCGAACCCGACCAGCGGGTCGAGCCGTTCCAGCAGACCCCCCATCAGATACAACGGCCCCTGGTCCTGAAAAACCTCCACCGCGATGCCCATGGTGTAGTCACGATCGTCGTTGGCGCCCGGCACGAACATATCCTGATCAAAATAGACCCCGACACCGATGCCCGACTGATCCGCATCCGAGATGCAGGAATCAGCAGCGACCGCCTTTGCCATAAGCGTCAGCGCGACGAACAAACGCCACAACACTGTGTGAACCCCCGATGTTAGCCCTGATTGCGACTATACCCCCGAGCCTCGCAAAGTCGGCATCCAATCGCTAACCTTGCGGACTCGTTCAAACTGGAGAGATCGATGCGTATTGGCACCCCCCTTAGCCCGACCGCGACCCGGGTGATGCTTCTGGGCGCAGGCGAACTCGGCAAGGAAGTCATCATCGCGTTGCAGCGTCTGGGCGTGGAGGTAATCGCGGTCGACCGCTACGCCGACGCGCCTGGTCACCAGGTCGCGCATCGCGCGCATGTCATTGACATGACCGATGCCGCGGCCCTGCGCAGCCTGGTACTGCAAGAAAAGCCCGACCTGATCGTGCCCGAGATCGAGGCCATCGCAACCGACATGCTGGCCGAGATCGAGGCCGAGAGGCTCGCCCAGGTCATCCCGACCGCACGCGCCACGCAACTCACCATGAACCGCGAGGGTATCCGGCGGCTGGCGGCCGAGACCCTCGGGCTGCCCACCTCCGGTTATGCCTTTGCCGACAGCCTCGAGGAGGTGCGTGCCGCCACCGACAGGCTCAGCTTCCCGTGCATCGTCAAGCCGGTCATGTCTTCTTCAGGCAAGGGCCAGTCAACCGTGCGCAGTGCCTCGGACCTGGACGCTGCCTGGGACTATGCCCTGAGTGCCGGCCGGGTCAACCATGGCCGGGTGATCGTCGAAGAGATGGTGTCATTCGACTACGAGATTACCCAGCTGACGGTGCGCGCCCGCGGCAAAGACGGGAACATCGAGACGTATTTCTGCGAACCCATCGGGCACCGCCAGGAACGCGGCGACTATGTCGAAAGCTGGCAGCCGCAGGTCATGTCGCCGACCGCACGCGATCGGGCGCGTGAAATCGCCGGACGCATAACTGCCGAGCTGGGTGGTCGCGGCCTGTTCGGGGTGGAATTGTTCGTGCGTGGCGACGAGGTGCTGTTCAGCGAGGTCAGCCCGCGCCCGCACGACACCGGCATGGTGACAATGATCACACAGTTCCAGAATGAATTCGCGCTGCATGCCCGTGCCATTCTCGGCCTGCCGGTCGACCCGCGGCTGGCCTTTATCGGGGCCAGCGCGGTCATCTACGGTGGAATCGATGCAGACGGGATCGTATTCGCCGGACTCGATGAGGCCCTGGCCATCCCTGACAGCGAGGTGAGGCTGTTCGGCAAACCGACCAGCTACGTGCACCGACGCATGGGTGTGGCACTTTGCCGCGATGTCGACACCGACTCGGCGCGCAGCAAGGCTGCTGAAATTGCCGGCCTGGTCCGGCCAGACACAGCAGATTGAATGCGATATTTCGCGTATACGCGAAATATCGCGCAAACGGCATTTATTCGCCCTGCCCCGGGTTTGGAAGCCGGCCACCAGGCCATGATTTTGTGAACCAGTCGACAATTTTTGCCCCGGCTCCGGGATTCTGCGCTGGTGGCAGCCAAAACAGGAGGTGGCGCGAGCAGAGAGCGCGCACCAAGAACCTGGCACAGAGCATCCACCTCTTGATTCTTCGACAATTAGCGGAATATCGACGCCTAATGCCGTATTTTAAAGCCATATATCCACTCGACGATCCAATATCCGGATCCACGGACTGCACGCCCCGCCGCTGATGCAGCCCCTGAAGCGACCACGCCGAGGCCCGGTCACACGACCGCCCAAAACCGGGTATCCCGCCACTCAAAAACAACGGGAAACCGGTTGAAGACAACCTGCGGTTATCAACACGACATATCGCGCCTCGAGCCTTTCGCCGCGGTATTTCGCGTCGACAATCCGCGCATAGACCTTAAACGTCTATTAGCAAATCATTTAACTTATTGTTATGGATAGTATTTATGCGAATGGCACGCAGATTGCTGCTGGTAAGTCGCCAAATTAAAAGCAGCCGCGCATTACGCAGCGGCGCAGTAAGGATTCCCAGGAAGGTGGGCGATATGCAAACTTCTTATTCAGCAGCGGAAGCAAACCGGCCGGATGACCGGGCTGGTACTGTGTTGAGTGTGGCTGGGCTGCTTGCCTGGCTGTCCGCCATGATGCTGGCCATTGCAGGCCCCCTGCTCGGCCTGCAGGTACCCCCTTTGCTCATTGTCGGGATGGTGGTTTTCTCCGGTGCGTTTTCCGTTCTGTCTCTGCCCAAACTGATCGGGCTGGGCAAGCGTCAAGACGACCATCACGGCGGGCACGCCTGATCAGGTGCAGCGTTATTCGCGATAGGTCTTGTTCTCCGAGTAAAAACAACGACGCATTCCGTTATGACGGACTCCAAGCCCCCCGCATTCCCCGGGGGTTTTTTTTGCCTTGCGATATCATTAGAAAAAGAGGGCGCCCGCCGCGCCACCGCGAGTCTCGGCAATGGACCAACAGGATTTTTGACGTGCGCCTTACCATTCGGAGCAAATTGGTTCTGTTCACGGTTCTGCCGGTCGTCGCGGTCTTCTCGATATTGTTCTGGCTTGGCGTATCGCATGTACGCGACAACCTCAGCTCGAATGCGCAGCGCTGGCTGGTGGCGCACGCGCAGCACCAGGCCTCACGCCTGGCCCTGGTGCTGTCGCAGATCCCATTGCTCGCGCAAAGCCTGGGCGATCTGGTGCTGGCAGAGCCCGGCCAGTCCCAAACCTTGATGTACGCGCACCTGATCGATGGTCTGCGCCGCACCCCCATCGCACAGACTGCCGCCATCGCACATGGAGACCCGGAACGTGGAGCCGTGATGAATCGGGGAGAACCCGCCGGTCACGCCCTGCCCAGGAACAACGAGTCCGCATCGTTGAGGGCACCCGGCTGGCAGATCAACGGCAAGCGGCTGCGATTCAACCGCCCGATCTATCGTCAGGGCCAGCGCGTAGGTGACACCTGGGTGGAATCGGAGATCACCGATCTCTATGCGGAAATCGAGCGCCGACGCAGCCCCTCTGTGACCCTTTTTATCAGTCGCGACGATGGCGCCCTGCTTAACCCGGCCGGGATGTCCGCTGAGTTCGAAAGGCTCGCCACGATGATCCCGCTCGACACCCCGGCAAACGAGGTCCAGACGGCGGGAGACAGCGCGCAGTACGACTCCGGTTATTGGCTTGTCAGCACCGAACTCCCGGGCTCTCCGTGGCGCATTACAGCCGTCACCCCGACCAGCACAGCATTGCAGACGGCAAATCGGGAGGCCTCAATGGTCGCAGTGGCCCTGCTGTTGGCTCTCGCGGTCGTTGTTGTGATCATCGGCACGGTCGCCCGCCAGATAACCCGGCCGCTGGCAGAACTGAATGCCGCGGTACGTCAGATTTCCCAGGGTGACTTCACCGTGGCCCCCGAGGTGACATCGAGCGATGAACTGGGGGCATTAGCGACCGCCATACGTCGTATGGGGGCACATATAGCCGATCGGGAAACCCAGCTGCACAACGCTTACGAGGCGCTTGAACAGCGCGTGGCTGAGCGCACCTCCGCACTGCAGGACAGCAATGTTCGCCTGGTTCGCCAGATCGAGGAGACCCGCAAGACCGAGGAAGCGCTGCGCCTGGCCAATGAGGAGGCACAACAGGCGAACCGCGCCAAGTCCGAATTCCTTTCCAACATGAGCCACGAACTGCGCACCCCCCTGCATGGCGTACTCGGCTATGCGCAGATTCTGCAGCGCGATGCGGCCACCAGTCCGGCGCAACGTGAAAACCTCGAGGCCATCGAGCGTTGCGGACAGCACCTGCTTACCCTGATCAACGACATCCTCGACATGACCAGGATCGAGGCCGGCCAGATGAAGCTGGACATCCAGGCAACCGACCTGCAACAGCTGCTCGATGATGTGCGGATGATCGTCGCGCAGCGTGCCGACAGCAAAGGCCTGCAGCTGCACGTATCGCTGGCGCCCAGCCTGCCCAGCGCGGTGTATACAGACGCAGTGAAACTCAAGCAGATCCTGCTTAACCTGCTGGGCAATGCGGTCAAGTTCACCCAGCGCGGCTCGGTCACTCTGCGTGCGGAACTGAATCCGGACAAGCAGCTGGTTTTTGAGGTCACAGATACGGGAATAGGGATTCCGGCCGACAAGATCGGCTCTATTTTCGATCCGTTCCATCAGGCCCAGGCCGGCCAGGCCGTCGACGGCACCGGGCTGGGGCTGGCCATAAACCAGCGACTGATCGGCCTGCTCGGCGGAGAAACCTTCCGCGTCGAAAGCAAGCCGGGCGCGGGCAGTCGTTTTCGCTTCCAGATTCCTTACCAACCAGCCCCTGAAGGCAGCCTGGGCAACCGCACCCTGGGTGAAAACACCCCGGCAGGCAGACGGCGGCTGGTCGCCGGTATGAGCTGCAGCGTATTGGTTGTGGATCGCCTGGCCGAGAACCGCAAGGTGCTGGAAACCCTATTGAGACATGCCGACTGCGAAGTCGAAACACTGGACAACCTGACTGGCGCCCTCCAGCGTCTGGGCGAGAAGACCTTCGATCTGATCCTGCTGGACCTGCGTCAGGTCGATCAGGAAGCCGCGGAATCGGCGTCGACAGTGCGACACGCCGCCTTCGGTTCACCCAAGCTGGTCGCAGTGAGCGCCAGTGTGTTACCCGCCAGCGACCAGGTAGCCAGGGACGTTGGATTCGATGCCTTCCTCGCCAAGCCGTTCAGCGACGAGCAGCTGTTCGGACTGATCGACCAGCTGCTCGACATCCGCTTTGAAATCCGCCCGGAGCAACAGCAGATCCCGTTCGAATTGCAGCCAGAGTGGCCGAGCGATCTCGCGATCGACACGGCACACAAAATCGACGCCGCTATCGACCTCGGTGACATCGCCAGCCTGTTTCAGCTCGCCGAAGAACTGGCAGAAAACCCGGACGCACCCCATGCAGACGCTGAGAACCTGGCGCTGATGGTGCGGATGTTCGATTTCGATGGCTTGCGCAAACTCTCTGGGCGCATACTGGGCACGGCATGACAGCTGTCCGGGTTTTCTCCTATGATGCGCTCAATCGTGGTCTCCCTGTATCGCTAGCTTGAATCCACCGCAGCCGCACAACAGCACCATCCTGCTGGTCGACGACAATCCGACCAACCTGCAGCTCCTGTTCGGCACACTGAAAGGGCTGGGCCATAAACTGCTGGTTGCAAAGAGCGGCGAGGATGCGCTGAAGGTTGCCCAATGGGCACAGCCCGACCTCATCCTGCTCGACATCCTGATGTCCGGGATCGACGGTTTCGAGACCTGTGCGCGTCTGAAGCAAAATCCACAGACGCAGGAGATCGCGGTCATCTTCCTGTCTGCCCTCGACGACACCGACGACAAGATCAAGGGCCTGTCGATGGGCGCCGTCGACTACATTGCAAAACCTTTCCAGGCCGAAGAGGTCATTGCCCGCGTCGAAACCCACCTGACCATTGCGCGCCTGCGAACCGAACTCGCGGAGCGCAACCGTCAGCTCGAAGCCGCCAATCAGCCAATCCTCGACTCGGTGGGCGACGGTATCTACGGTCTCGACCTCGATGCCAACATCACATTCGCCAACCCTGCGGCGATGCGGCTTACGGGATTCCCGAAAGACGCACTGATCGGTCATTCGGTACACGAGCTGCACCTGTACGCACGCTGGGATGGCAGCCCCTATCATTTCATCGAGACAGGCATCTACCAGACGCTGAAACAGGGCGTTGCGAAGGAAAGTGACAGTGACGTTTTCTGGCGTCATTCCGGCGACCATTTTGCGGTCAGCTGGACCTGCACCCCGATCAAGCGTGCCGGCGAGGTACAGGGTGCGGTGTTGGCATTCCGCGACGTTACCCAACGCAAGCGCCAGGAGCATGCCCTGCGCGACGCGATGGCCGAGGTAGAGAGCCTGCGTGACCGTCTGCAGGCGGAAAACGCCTATCTTCAGGCCGAGGTGAGGAACGAAGGGCGTTTCGACAGCATCGTCGGTGAGAGTGCCGCCCTCAAGGTGGTACTTGACCAGATCGATCAGGTCGCCCCGACCAACAGCTCCGTGCTGGTGGTCGGCGAATCCGGGACGGGCAAAGAGGCCCTGGCACGCGCAATTCACGACCTCAGTGCCCGCAGCGACCGGCCGCTGATCAAGGTCAACTGCGGCGCCATCACCCCGACGCTGATAGAGAGCGAGCTTTTCGGACACGAAAAAGGCGCATTCACCGGCGCCAGCAAGCAACGTCAGGGGCACTTCGAGCTGGCCGATGGCGGCACCATCTTCCTGGATGAAATCGGCGAACTGCCACTGGATGCGCAGGTCAAGTTGTTGCGCGTGCTGCAGGAGCATGAGTTCAGCCGACTCGGCTCGGAGAGTGCAATCAAGGTCGACGTCAGGGTGATCACCGCCACCAACCGCGATCTGGTCGAAATGGTGGAACAGGGTACCTTCCGCATGGACCTGTTCTATCGCCTGAATGTCTTTCCTCTGACGGTGCCGCCGCTGCGCGAGCGCAGCGAAGACATCCCGCTGCTGGTCAACAAGTTCCTGTCTGACCAGGCTCGGGCCCAGGGCCGGGCTTTCAGCCGCGTCTCCGAGGACGGCATGCGCCTGCTCATGGCCTACCACTGGCCAGGCAATATCCGCGAACTGCAAAACGTGATTGAGCGCGCGGCCATACTCGCCCGCGACAAGGTGGTACCGATCGCGCCACACCTGGTCAACTCGGGTATCAGCGCCAGCGGCGAGGTGACCGTGATGCCCGGCACGCCTGAGCCGCAAATGAGAGACGATTTCGTACCCCTGGCAGAAAACGAGGCCAGATACATCCGCCGCGTGCTGGAACACACCGGGTGGGCGGTGGCCGGAAAAGGTGGAGCGGCGGAAATCCTTGATCTTCCCGCCAGCACCCTGCGGTCTCGCATGAAGAAGCTGGGTATCGAACGCCGCGGCTGAAAACAAAGCGGTCATAATGGCGCACGCTTAGCAATCCGGGGATTCCGAGCTAGAATGGAGGGCCCCGCATCGCAGCAAGGTAATGTGACATGATCCAGAAAAAGCAGCTCGCCGGCGGCCTCCTGGCCCTAGGTATCTCGATCGCTCTGCAGGCGAGCGTATCGGCAGCAACGGACACCCCGTCGACCTCCTGGCTCATGAGCGAGGCGGAAGTTAACGCCCACACGGCAGCCATGGCCAGGCTGGAGGGTCAGGCCCGCGATGACTACCGTAACGCCCAATACGAGCAACTCAAAAAGCGCGCCCAGGAGCATGGATTCAAGCTGCCCGCAGACCCGCCCTGGGCCAATGCCGCCAACAACCCGCCGGTAGCCGCAACCGGCGAAGATGCCGCCGCTGCAGCGGCGGCCCGTCACGCCGAGTTGCGGGAAAAACTGCAGGCACGTCGGGAAGCCATGCAGCAAACATCCGAGGCCAATCTCAAGCACCTGAAGGAGGCGGCCAACGCACAGCAGCAACAGGTCGATGCGCAGTTGCAGGCCCGGGACACCCCCAAACCTGAGCCCGCGGCCGACGTGCCGCCAGTACCGGCACCGATGGCCGAAACCGCGGTGGAGCCACCGATGGCACCTGTGGCACCCGCCCCAACGCCTGCGCCGACTCCTGCCGCTCCAGCGCCGGTCGCGGTCACCCAGAACCCAACACCGCCGGCCTCTATGCCGATGACGCCGCCTCAAGCGCCGACACCGCCGGCAGCACCCACCCCACCGGCCAGGCCCACCGCGGCGGCCGCCCCCCTGCCGCGCTTCGCACCAGTGGAACAATCCGCTCCGTTGACGCCTTTGCCCGCACAGACGCCGACAGGCGAGACAGGCGACTCATCGCCGGACGCCGTCGCCGTAGCGGGCCAACCTTCGGATGCCATGAGCGCTTATCGCGATGACATGCGTGCGCGCTTCGATGCGTACATGCAGGAGCGCCAGATGCTGATGGAGGAAAATGCCAGGCGCCAGCGTGAACAACACGAAGCGGCAATGGAGAAGAATCGTGCGCTACGGGCCAACCGCAGCCCGTATCCGCCCTACCCCTACCCTGCTGCGCCGCCGTCTTACGGACCGCGTTACCCGGCCGCCTACCCCGGTTACCGCACGCCCTACTGGCAACAGCAGTAAGCCGGCAGGCGTCTGGCAATCGAAACTGATGCGGGTCTGAAACGACCCGCATCGGCAGCATGCCGAAACAGCAACGGCCCGGTCACGCCTCCGCCGCTAACTGCCGCGGGCCTCGCGGATGCTTTCGTAGGCCTGCCGGATCTCATGGGTCTTTTGCGCCGCCAACTTCATCATCTCTTCCGGAAGCCCTTTCGAGACAAGCTTGTCGGGGTGATGTTGACTGAGCAGACGACGGTAGGCGCGCTTGACCTCCGCGTCGCTGGCCTTGGCGTCCACGCCAAGCACCTGGTAGGCCTCCCGCAGACTCGGACGGTCGGACGGGGCGGGACGGTGTGATCGGGTATCGCCTGCACCGCCGCCGAAGCCGCTTTCTGCACGCACCATGCGCTCGAGACGACGATAATCCAGCTCCGACACACCGACCTGCGCGCAGATATGCCGCAACATGCGATCCTCGGCCGGGTCGAGGTGACCATCCGCATATGCCGCCTGCAACTGAATCTCGATGAACATCCCGACCAGGGTGCTGCGACCATGACATTCCCGACGAAACTGCTCGAGTACCGCATCGAGGTCGAAATCCTCTGATTTCCCCTGCTTGAACAGGCCGATGGCCGTATTGCGCATGGAAGCGTCCAGCGACATCTGACCCATGATCGCCTCGGCCATGCGGATCTCTTCGCTGCTGACCCGGCCATCGCCTTTGGCGACTCTGCCCATCACCGAGAAGGTGGCGGTAAAGAACGCGGTCTGTACGCGCTCGCGGTCACCCGCCTCGAAGCCCATGCCATCCGGCAAGGCCTTCAGGCCCCTGTCGAAGTTGTGTCCCAGCGCCGCGCCAAGCAAGGCACCAAGCGGTCCACCGAGCATGAAGCCGAAGGCCCCACCAACCAGTTTTCCCCACCAGCTCAATTCGATCTCCTCATCTGCAGCCTTCCGGCCGTTCCACATCTGCCGCCCGGACCAGCAGCCTGACGGACTCAACACTGTCCGGCTGCAAATCCCCGGATAAAACGGCCCAGCCCGAAAGACCGCTAGGTTAGCATCGCGCAAGCAGACCAGGCCGCATTACTTGCCGTGCAGATACTCTTCGTCGCGAAAGGATCCTACCCAGTGTGGCTTGAAGCCGACCATGATCGAGATCAGCCAGCCGTTGAGAACCGCCTCGGGAAAGAACATGAGCGGCAGAAACAGCAGATAGGTATCACTGAGCTTCTGCAATGAATAGGCGCCGGCACCCAGCAAAAGCCCGGTTGCGGCAAGGGCGACCAGTAGCGAGACCAGTCCACCGGCAAAGAAGGCGTTGATGAACACATAAACGAAATAGTGCTTTGGCAGATAGGCGCGGGCAAGCCCCAGGAGAATCTGGGTCAGGGTGGCCGGCAGCACGATGAAAACCAGTGCAGAGGGAAGCAGTCCGGGCCAGTCGTTCAGCCCCGCGACTGTCGCCACCAAAAGGGCTAGACTTCCGGCAACGATCGCCAGCGACCAACCGAACATCAGGGTGAGCGCGACCATACCCGAGAGGTGCCATGCGAACCCGGGCTGAACCTCGGTACGCAGTGTCCAAAGCATGAGCACGCAGACCACCGAGCCCAGGAAGACGTTGAGTTGATCCCGGTCGGCCAGGCGCCTCCAGTCGCCCCAGCGCACGACTCTGGTCAGCAGCCCGGCGTACAGGGCGGCGGACACCCAGAGCCAGGAGGTTGGAAAGAGCTCTCCGGAAAATTCCATAGGACCAACTGCGGCAACAAAGCCTGGAGTGTAACTGATGCAATACCGCCCACTGTCGAACACCGGCCTGGAAGTCAGCGCACTTTGCCTGGGCACCATGACCTACGGCGAACAGAATACCGAGCAGGAGGCCTTCGAACAGCTCGATATGGCACTCGATGCCGGCGTCAATTTCATCGACACTGCAGAGATGTATTCGGTGCCACCACGTGCTGAGACCATGGGCAGCACAGAGCGCATCATCGGGCGCTGGCTGCAGCAACGTGGTTGTCGCGACAAGGTCGTCCTGGCGACCAAGGTGGCCGGTCCCGGCCACGACTGGCTGACCTACATCCGCGGTGGCGGCAACCACCTGGACCGCAGCAACATATTCACCGCAGTCGACGACAGCCTGCGCCGCCTGCAGACCGATGTCATTGACCTTTATCAGCTGCACTGGCCTGAACGGCCGACCAACTATTTCGGCAAACTCGGTTACGAGCCGGTGGATGCGGACGACGGAATCCCGCTGCTGGAGACCCTGCAGGCACTCGGTGAACTGGTCGATGCGGGCAAGATCCGCCACATCGGTGTGTCCAACGAAACGCCCTGGGGTCTGATGCGTTACCTGAGTCTCGCCGAATCGCAGGACTTGCCCCGTATGGTTTCCATCCAGAACCCATACAGCCTGCTCAACCGCAGCTATGAAGTTGGACTGGCCGAGATCAGTCACCGCGAGAACGCCGGCCTGCTGGCCTACTCTCCACTCGGTTTCGGCGTACTCTCGGGGAAATACCTGGCAGGGGAGAAACCCGCCGGCGCCCGGCTCACGCTATACCCGGACTACGATCGCTATTCAAACGCTCAGGCACAAGCGGCGACCCATGACTATGTGATGCTGGCGCGCGATCACGGACTGGATCCGGCGCAGATGGCGCTTGCCTTTGTTACCAGCCGCCCCTTCGTCACCAGCAACATCATCGGCGCCACGACACCGGAGCAACTGCGCAGCAATCTCGCCAGCATCGACGTGGAGCTCGACGAGCAGCTGCTCGCAGATATCGCGGAGATCCACCGCCGACATCCGAACCCGAGTCCCTGATCTGGGACCCCGCTGAAACAGAGCAAGGTTTTCGGCGGTGATCTTGGCAAGCCGCGGTATCCCCACGCCGAGCTCAAGCCGGGTTACCGATTGCCGATACCTCAGGTGAAAGGACGGCAACAAGGCAGCGACGGATTCAGCATCTGTCCCGGGAGGCACCAAATGATTACGCACTACGACATGATGACAGGCGAAGTGATCAAGGATGAAGGTTGCGCGCAACCCGTGACCATTGCGATGCGGCAGGACCCGGCCGTTGCTCTGCGCCTCTTGACCGTGCAGGAGGCGCAGGCCATGCGTCGGCCGGAACCCCGATTGCCGGCCGATGCCGCAATCCTCCCTGTTGAAAGCCTGCTCTGCGAGTGGTCCTGAATCACGCCCAGGTCTGAACGCGCCGAAACGACGTTAGACGACCGCGGGCACGGTGACCTGTACGCGCCCTTCCACCACCGCCAGTTCAAGATTCTCCAGAGACTCCCCCACGCAGGGGCCTCGCAGACAATAACCGTCTTCCGGCCTGAACAATGCGCCATGCATCGCGCACTGAATGAAGCTGTTGTCCAGATCCAGAAACTGATCAGGCAGCCATTCCAATGGCGCACCGGTATGAGGGCAGCTGTTACGGTATGCGGCCAGTACGCCACCCTTGCGCACGACGAACAGACGTAGCTTCTGCTGGGTACCGTAATCCAGTTCGAAACCACGGCTACCCGGATCCGCGAGTTCGTTCAACGCACACAGGTCATGCCGCGCTTGCTGCTCACTCACTGGCCGGACAACCTCAGCAGGGAGGTAAACAGTTCGCCATTGCCAGTATAAATGCTGATCGCCTCGAGCAGGGCCACAACCACACCGGCCCCGAGCAACGCCGGCACCAAACGACTGGGGGCTGCGACACTATCGATCCCTATGGGCCGCCTGCTTGGCTTGAGCCGCTCGTCGCGCAGATCTGTCACCCTGGCCTCTTCTGCATCTTCCTGCAGACGGTAAAGGGCCTCCTGCAACTGATCACGCGCCGATTCCGCCTCTCGCCTGCTGAACATGGCTTCATCCGCCTCCACCTTGGCCTTCTCCAGTTCGCGGCGGACCTGGTCGAGCTGCCGGTTGGCATCTTCGAGTTCATCTTCCAGCATCT
The DNA here is from genome assembly GCA_964497145.1 of uncultured Gammaproteobacteria bacterium. Taxonomy (GTDB): domain Bacteria; phylum Pseudomonadota; class Gammaproteobacteria; order Chromatiales; family Chromatiaceae; genus Thiosocius. The sequence goes on along the minus strand of CAZCDY010000003.1, from coordinate 15,631 downwards.
GCTGAGAACCGTCGGCATTACCCAGTTCGCGCTGACGCTCGGCCAGCGAAGCCTCTAGCACCTCGATCTGTTGGCGCATGGCCTCGTGCGATATGGCCTCTCGACCGTCAGCCTGCTGCAATCTGCGTTTCTGCGTTTCTGCTGCCGCCAGTTGTTCCCGCATGTGCGCAACATCGCGGATGGCCTGTTCGCGCACCATCTCCAGTTCGGCCCGCAGCGCGGCAACGTCTGAGCCCTCGTCTTCACCTGGCTGTGCCGCCCGGATCTGGTCTACGTAATCCGCAATAACGTTACGCAGCTTTTCGACCTCGCTTTCACGCATCTCCAGGTCCGCGCGCAAGCGGTCGAGCTCTGCCACCATTGTTTCGGCAGCCACACTATCGGTAGCTGCACCCTGCTCGAACAGGGTCTTCGTACGATCGAGCTCTTCCTGCAGGGTATGCCTGCGGTCACTCTCATCGGCAAGTTGTTCGCGCAGGTTCCTCTGTTCCTGCTCATGTGCAAGCAGTTCGTTCTCGTGGGTCCGCAGGGCCTCGGCGACCTGGTTTTCCAGGTCGATCAGGCGCGCCTGCTCATCATCCCTGTCGCTGACTGCAAGTTGCAGTGTCTCGCGTTCTGCACTGGCGGCGTTCAAAGCCTCGATCAGCTCCTGCTGCTCTTCGCGCGCCGCGGCGAGGGCCAATTCACGCTCTTCGAGGCGCTGCCCAAGCTCCAGGATCTCGGCCCGCATCTGCGCAACGGCCTCTTCCGACCCAGAGGCATCCTGCGCAAACTTTGCCTGCAGGGACTCCCGGTCCTTACCGAGGCGCTCAAGCTCGGCCTCGAGTTTTTCAAGCTGCTCACGTGCAGACTGCTCCGCGGAGGCAACGTCCTGTTCAGCCTTGCTGCGTGCCGCTTCCATCTCGGCCTGCTTGGCCTCGAGACGCTCCGTGGCCAGCCGGGTCTCATCATCGAGGCGGCCCTCCAATTCGCTGACCCGCGCCTGCGCCTGCTCGATTGCGGCGCTCGATTCCTGATCACCGGACGCAAGCTGGACCTGCAAAGCATCATGTTCGGCGCGAAGTTTTTCCAATTCTGCCTGCAAGGCCGTAGTGTTTTTCACCCGTTCTGCCCGCGCAGCGTCCAGCTCGGCCTGCAGTTCGTCGTGCTTCGCCTCGGCGGCCGCGAGCGACGCGACACCTTCCTCGGCCTTGGTCGCAAGTCCCTGTAACTCGTTCTGGACAGCAGACAGCTCGGCCTGTTTCGATTCAAGCTGTTCGGAAACCCGCTGATGCCCGCTTTCGAACTCGGTGACCGTCGCCTGGGCCTGCTCGAGCTCGGCCCTGGCCGCTTGCAGCTCCGCCCGCTGCTCATCGGCCCGGCTGCTCTCACCATTCAGCATTGCCTCGAGTTCGGCGACACGTGCATGCGCCTGCTCGATCGCCGCACCGGCCTCCTCGCTGCCCGATGCCAGTTGCGTCTGCAGTGCATCATTGTCGCTGCGCAGCTGATCCAGTTCACTCTGCAGCGCCTCTGCCGCACGTTGCGCCTCGTCCACTTTGCCCTGCAATTCATCACGCAAGGCCTCTGAGGCAGCACGCGCCTCATCCAGATCCTTCCCGGCCTTCTCCTGCGCGACCATGATCTCTGTACGTGCAGTCTCCAGCTCGGCCTGCAGCGACCCGGTCTTCTGCGCCAGCTCTTCCTGCGCAGCGCCCAGTTCGGCCTGCAATTCATCGCGCCTGGCACTGGCGGTCGCAAGCGCCTCTGCGTCTTCCCCCGCCCTGGACTGCAGTGCCTTGAGTTCTTCCGCTACGGCCTCTAGCTCGGCCTGCCTGCTGGCAACATCTTCTTCGGCCTGCCGTTTTGCCTGCGCAAGATCCGCCTCGAGTTCGGCGACGCGCGCCTGCGCCTGCTCGATCGCTGCACCCGCCTCCTCGTTGCCCGACGACAGTTGCGACTGCAGCGCTTCATTGTCGCTGCGCAGCTCGTCCAGCTCGCCCTGCAGGGCCTCGGCCGCACGTTGTGCCTCCTGCTGAGCCTCGTTCAGGGCGCCCTGCAATTCCTCACGCGAGGCCTCTGCGACGGCGCGCGCTTCATCCAGATCCTTCTCGGCCTTCTCCTGCGCGACCCTGATCCCTGTGCGTGCAGTCTCCAGCTCGACCTGCAAGGCACCGAGAGATTCGGTAGTGGTACGCTCTGTTTCATCCAGTGCCTGCTCAATCTTTGCCGCACGCTCTTCGGCCTGTGCCAATGCGTTGGCCGCCTGTTCCTCGGCCGCGGACAACTGCTGCTGTAATCCGTCGCGGTCGATCGCGAGCTGCTCGAGTCGGGCCTCCATCTCCTGCCTGGCCTCTGCCTCCTCCCGCTCGCGCTCCTCGAGCTGCTGCTGCAGATCCGCCAGCTGCTGCTCGCTTGCCTGCAGCTGTTCCACACTGGTCTTGGCGGTGGCTTCCAGCTTGGCCTGCAACTCATCACGCTCGGCCTGCAGATCCTTTTGACTCGCCTCGGCATCGGCCAGACGCTGCAGTGACTGCTCGAGCGCTTCGCTCCCGCTGGCCTCCGAGGTCTCACGCGCCGCCAGACGTTCGCTCAATTCTTCCAGGTCGAGTTGGGCCTGCTCCAATTCCATCTGCAGCGCGGTCATCTCCTCCTTGAGTTCGCCGCGCTCCAACGCATGCTGCTCGCGCTCCTGATCGCGCTTTTCCATGATTTCGAACAGGCGATTCGACAACTCCTCCAGGCTGCTGGTGGCCGACTCGGCGCGTTCACGCTCGCCGATCAGTTCACGCTCGGCCTTTGCCAGGCGCGACTGCAACTGCTTGTCCAGGCCCTCGATCTCAGACATTCGGTCCAGCAAGGAGGCGCGCTCGGTTTCGATTGCTTCCAGATTGCCGGTCAGCTGCTCCATCTCGGCATAGGCCTGCTGCCGCTCTGCCAGGGCCTCTTGCTTCTGTTCTTCCGTCTCGATCAGCTTGCGACGCGCCTGATCCACCGCCTGTCGAACCTGCTGCAGGTTCTGCTGGCGTTCAGCAGCTTCGGCCTCTTGGTCCTGTTGGGCGCGCTTCAGTCTTTCCTCGAGCTGTTTGGTATGCAGCTCAGCCTCGCGGATGCGATCTTGCATCTCCGGATCCGCAGAGGCCGGCGCGGCCTGTACCCTCTGCTCTGGTTCCTCCGGATTCGGCACCCCGGCCTGCCCATAATTGCCCTCCAGCACAGCCACCTTGATGCCGCGCTCGGTAAGCAGGAAGGCGCCAGCTGTCGCGCGGCCGCCAGCATCACTGTAGAGGATGTAGTTGCCATCCGGTGCCAGGCTAGAAGCCTGATAACGCAACGACTCGAACGGGAAGTTCATGGCACCTGGAAGGTGTGATTCGTCGAATTGTTCCGTGCTGCGCAGATCCAGCCAGATCGCGCCCTCGCCGACCCGGGCCTGTGCCGCCTGCATATCCAGACGTTCCAGCAAGGGGTTATGGATCAGGTCGAGGAAATGTTCCTTGCCCAGGCGCAGCACCATACCGTCCTGCAGCATGGTAACGGTGGAGTTACGGGGTGTATCGGATAAAAGGGACTCCTCGCCAAAGGCATCCCCCGGACCCAGAGTCGCTAATTCACTAGGGCCCTTGCCGTCACCATTGTCACGCCGAACCACAGCGCATCCCTTGGTCAGCATGTAGTAGAAGTCACCGGAATCACCCTGGCGAATCAAATCGGCGCCTTTTTCCACCTCGACCTGTTCGACATTGATCATTACCTGCTGGATATTGGCTGCCGGCACCTGTTGCAGCATGCTCGACTGCAGCAGCATGCTCATCCAATCGTCTTCGGTCGCCTCTTCAAAATCAGCAACCTGGTAATCCACTGTCTGCGCGCGCGCCAGGACCTCACTCAGACGACGACTGTCGATGCGCGCGATACGAATCTTCTTCTTGGCGCGCACGGAATTCTGCCTTGGGACCTGGTGGGCAAGGGGGAAGCGCGCCGTGCCACTGCCTGCCTGGATCGTGTCGATGATGGCATTCTTGCTCAGAAGCACTACCGAACCTTCGAGCAGGTAGACATGCTCGTGGTCGGTATCGCCCTCATGAAACAGCATCTTGCCCTTGCCGACAGACTCAAAGCTCACGGTCTCAAGCAGTTCAGCGAGCGCCTCGTCCGGCAAGGTGTGCAGGGGCACAAGGGCGCGCAGGCGCGCCGTTTCCTCACTGGAAGGCTGATCTGACATGCGGGTGGCTGTATCCATTAGTAAACACTGTTCCAGTAGCGCCGACGAAAACTCAGTTAGCTCACTGCTTATCGACCCCGACCATGGCCTTCTTGAGCGATTCCGTCGCCGGTGCCTCGCCCAACCAGACCCCAAGCAATGCAGAATTGAAATCGCGTCCGTCAATCATCCCCACACTCACACCGTTTTCGCTTACCTCGGTGGCATCGCCCGGGATGTAATCCAGGTAGACC
>CAZCDY010000003.1:0-11094 GCA_964497145.1 uncultured Gammaproteobacteria bacterium | reverse complement strand
AGCAACACACCGTCAAAACCTGCGATCTTAGACTCGTCGGGCACCAGGATACCGGCGACCTCAGCTGTTGATGCCGGCATCGGGAACAACATCGAGGCAAACATAAAAAACATCAAGCGAAGTCTCACATCGCCCCCCCGTGCACCCAACCACTCACTGTTAGCACATCCACAGACACTTTTTTGCGATTGAGACGATAAAACAGGGCATTTCTGTATATTGCACCCGGTTTTTCTATGCTATGTTTTGCGCGGTTCCAACCAATACCCAGCAGGAGTCCCAAATGGCAGTTAAAAAGAAGGTCGCAAAAAAGAAGGTCGCAAAAAAAGCAGCGGCAAAGAAAACGGCTGTCGCTGCACCCGCAGTGAAGGCCATCACCACCAAACAGACCAAAACGCAGATCATCGCTGCAATCGCTGAAACCACAGCCCTCTCCAAGAAAGATGTTGCCGGTGTCTTTGCAGCCCTCGGCGACATGATTGAGGCCCACATGAAGCGTCGCGGCTCCGGTGAGTTCACCATTCCCGATACCGGCGTAAAGGTTCGCCGTGTCAAGAAACCTGCCAGAAAAGCACGCATGGGACGTAACCCGGCAACCGGCGAGGCAATGAAGATTGCTGCGAAGCCTGCCTCCACCGTGGTCCGAGTCACTGCACTGAAGGCGCTCAAGGATACGATCGGCTAAGCCGCAGATCGATCCGCAAGGCGTGAAGCGCCGCATCCGCGGCGCTTTTTTTCTGCGTCATGAACCAGGCTGCCGCAGTATCAACTGGCGATCCCTCTGGGTGAATTCGAGCTGTTTCAAAAAACTCATCCCGAGCAAGACAGGACTGCCAACCGGCATGGTCGGCACTATCGAGGCACGCACCCTGTCCAACTGAATGTCGCCAAGCGCCACCTGATCGAGAACGGTCAACCAGACCGCAACGGGACCATTGGCCGTCTGGCTGATACCACCTCGGCGCCTTTGCAGTTGCAGCCTGTCGGCCAACGCCTCCGGGATAGCCACGTCGGTAGCGCCGGTATCGAGCAGAAAAGTCACCGTAAGCCCATTGATCTGCCCATTTGCAACATAGTGCCCCTGGGCATTGCGCTCCAGCACCACCTCGCTACCCCCCTCTTCGCCGACCCGCACCAGTGGTTTCGCATTCGGATTTTCGCGCGTATCGAGTACGTCCTGGAAAAGCAGCGTAAGCAGGAACAGTCCGCCGAGCCAGGCGGCTATCAGCATGAAGCGCCCGGTGCGTTGAACCTCAGGTTGTTCTGGTGATTGTGGCATTTATTGGTTAAATAGCGGCTTGGAGTTGCTACCCTGATTGGAACCCAGTAAGCAGGCAAAGTTCAAACAGCAGGACACAAGGGAACAGGCACCAGACCATGCCAAGCAGCCACCGACTGATCTATATCCACGATCCCATGTGCAGCTGGTGCTGGGGCTTTGGCCCCACCCTGGCTGGGCTGTGCGAGCGGTTGCCCGAGACTATCGGCTTCAGCCGCCTGCTCGGCGGTCTTGCACCCGACTGCGACGAGCCGATGCCCGCTGAGCTGCAGTCCAGGCTGCAGGACACCTGGCGGCGAATCCAGACACGCATACCAGGGACCCGATTCAATTTCGACTTCTGGCGCAATTGCAGTCCACGTCGCAGCACCTGGCCCGCATGTCGCGCGGTGATCACGGCGCGACAATTCGATCGATCGCTGGAGTTACCCATGATAGAGGCGATCCAGCGCGCCTATTACCTTGAGGCGCGCAACCCCTCGGACGCGGATACGCTCGTGTCACTGGCCATGGAACTCGGCCTGGATGGCGCGCAGTTTGCCGACCGGCTGGATGCCGCCCAGACACGGGACAGTCTGGAGCAGGATATCCGGCAGGCTCGCCGGATCGGCGCGGACAGTTTCCCCAGCCTGCGCCTGCAGACCGGCGACAGCTATTGGCCGGTGCCCGTCGACTACACGGACGCGGGGACCATGCTCGATACCATCCATGCCCTGATTGATGGCTGAACCGAACAGGTGGCGGTCGCGCCGATAAAAAAATCGGGCCGACGAGCCCCCGGAGTGGATAACCGACCAAACCCCAGTTCAACGCGGCGCAGCTCGTCTGAGCTGGCCCGAGGGGCCCATGCGGGCCCCTCGTCGGAATCAGGTCGCTACAGGCGGCGGCCCTGCATCACGGACAGATGGTACGAGTGTATGCCCTGCCGTTCAGGAATACCGTCTTGTCAAAGCACCTGTTGGGCGCATTCGATCGCATCTGCGGTGCCATCATCGGGCCGGCCGGGCGCATCTCGCGCATCTGACGCTCCTGGGCCTGCCGCATCAGCTGACGCCGGTAGTGCACGATGGCACTCTGGCCATTGGCCGAGACATCAAACACATGCCACTGATGTCGGGCTCGATACAGGCGGAAATCCAGTCGGGACGGATAACTGCCAGGGTTGAGAATAGCGACACTGACCTGTGCGGTGCGCCCGTCGTTCCCGGAACGCGGCGGCATGAATCGCACCTGCTGCCTGTCGTAGGCGCTGAGCTTTTCCGCCATCTTGGTCAGGAAGGTACGCTTCAGGTCCTCCACCATGGCGCGCTGCTCGTCTTCACTCAGGCCTTCGAACAGACGACCGCCGGCCGACCTGGCCATGTAGTCGAAATCAAAGAACGGTGCGATCTCGGTATTCAGAAACTGCGCCAGGGCCTCGGGCGAGGAATTCTCTTCGCTGCCCAAAAAGGCCAATAGCTTGTCCATGCCCGCACGCAAGGCGACCGCCGGGTTGCCGGCCCGCGGGGTTGAAGCCGGACCGCCCATGTAGGGCGCCGGACCCGGTCCGTAGTGCGGGACAGCCTGAACGCCGCCCGTGAGCAAAACGGCTGCAAGCAGCCAATACGGTGATTTCATCAATTTTCCCCCTGGTTATTCTGACCAGTGATCCGGTCGTATCAGGCCATGAGCATCTGCTACCGACCGTGCACAACGTCATTCTGGAGCCCGACCGCCGGGGTCGTGGCTGGACAGAGGTTGCCAATCTACACGCGTGATTGCAACGCGGGAGATCCCGATCAGCTGGTAATTTTTCGGTAGATGTCTGAAATTTTGGTCGGCAGTTTGGCGACATCATCGAGAACCGTGTAATTGGCGGCCCCATACATATGCGGCAGGTACGCCTGACCCTCGCGATCAATCGTGATGCAATAGGCGTGGATACCGTCGCGACGCGCCTCGAACAGGGCCTGGCGCGTATCCTCGATGCCGTACTCACCACGGTATTCCAGATCGTAATCGTCCGGCTTGCCGTCCGACAGGGTCACCAACAGCTTGGTACGCGCCTCGACCTGTTGCAGCTTGTGGGACAGATGACGGATGGGTGCCCCCATCCGCGTGTAGTCTTTGGGCTCGATGCCACACACACGGCCGATGACCTGCTCATCCCAGGGCTGATCGAAATCCTTGACCCGGAAGGCCTCACAGCGCTTGCGCGTCCACCCGGAGAAACCATAGATGGCATAGCGATCGCCCAGGGTGTTGAGGGCCTCGGCCAGCAGGATCAGTGCTTCGCGTTCCGCGTCATTGATCCAGCCGCGGGTAGAGCCAGACATGTCCACCATGAACATCACGGCGATGTTGCGCTCCTCCTTGTGCATGCGCGTGAACACTCGGTCGGTCATCTCCAGGCCCATGTGCACATCGCCCCAGGCCTCCACCAGAGCGTCGATATCGACATCCTCACCATCGCTCTGACGCTTGAGCAGTCGATCCTCCCCACGCAGGATCTCGAAGGTACGTCGCAGCGAACGCACAAAGCCGGCGTACTTGCCCATGGTGGCACGGTAAAAGGCCGTGTCGCCGACAGGCACATCGATCTCGCGCAACACGCACCAACTCTTCTTGTGCGCCTGACGGGCGGTGTCCCACTCGTTATAAAGAAATGCGCCTTCCTCGTGATAGGCGCCCGCCCAGACATCCTCGGGGTTGAGATTCTGCTCCTCGAAAAAGTCTGGATCGTACTCACCTTCACCAGCCGGGGTGAGGTACTCGGGAGGGATCTCACCCAGGTCCAGCAGGATGGACGTCAGCTGTTCGCGCATCCGATCCGGGATCGGCAGGGGCTGATCCGCCAGGGTCACCTCGACCTGGAGCGGGATTTCCTGATCCTCCTGCTCGGGCTGCTCCACACCGAACTGCTCCGGCGGGGCGTGATCTGCACGCCCTTCCGCGATCTCTTCCGCGACCACCCGCAGGCTTTCGCGCAATCGTGCCTTGTCACGTTCGATGCGATGCAGACGTGCGGCCCAGGCGGCCTCCGGATTCAGGTACGCCTGGTAACAGCGCTGAGGCACAGGGCCGGCTTCATACAATCTGTGCACCCAGGCCAGTGCGTCCTCGCACGAGGCACTGCGGCGGCCGAGGTCTTGCGCCGCCGCCTCCCAAGCGCTGGTCAGCGGTGCGTCTCCAAGCTGTGCACTCAGAGCGCGCATCCGTCGGTAAAGACCAGGCAGCTCAGATGAGATACGGCCGTCCAGGCGCATGGTCTCCAGCGCGTGAAACACGGACTGGGCTCGATCCGCCTTCGGAAAGCGGCTGAGAAAATCCGGCAGGTTGACGTTCATGGTGCCATATCGTGTCTGCGCCCAGAGATGGGTCACGATGCACTTGAACAGCTGAAAGTTATCGGCCCGATTGTCCAGACGGGCAACGATCTCTGGAAGATAGATTATCTCGCCGTCGGTCCAGGCGTATTCGCCGGGCTCGATCTTCAGTCGGCGCCCTTCGAGCCCCTGAACGAAGGGGATCAGTATGGGCACCGCCTCTTCGAAGAGCGAACCGGCGGCACGTTGGTGACCGATGGCAACAAAGCTGTCCAGGTCTCGAATGACCGACATGGCGGACTGCAGGCCGGCCTTGTCGTAGCTGTCCATGGCATGCAGGCACCAGGCAGACACAACCTCAGGCCCGACCTCGAGCAGGGCCTCCTTGGCGCGGTTGGCGAACTGAAAGGCGAGTTCTGTATTGGTCGCCGCCGCACGTCGGGTCCATTCGAGGACGAAATCCTGGCGATCACGCGGCATGCCGGCGAGCACTGCCGTGAGTTCCTCGGTACGGATGAACGTGAATTCAACTTCGAGATACTCGTCGAGACGCGAGATGATGCTGGCGGCGTCGAGTGGCGAACGGCTCAAGGGTCAACCTGCAGTTTGCGTTGAATGGGATTCCGTGGCCGCGATCTGCGGCAACCGGCATCGCTCGCATTCAGCCACTTTCGCCAAAATTAAAGCGCGATCTGCGCCGGGTCAACCGCGCACATTGCAACGAAAAAGCGGTGGCCGGATAAGAATTGTCTCAGGCGTGCCAGTTGCCGGGAAACTGGGTGACGTTGTCGAACGGGATCGTGGACCGGGCCGCCTGTTCCGAAGGCCTGCCCATGAGATAGCCCTGTCCGCGGGAAAACCCGGCCGCGCGCGCCGCTTCCAGCGTGGCCATATCCTCGATACCTTCGGCCACCAACTGGTGACCGGATTCAAGGATCATTTGTGCAAGGTGGGTGATCATATTACCCTGGCTCTTGTCGCGCAGCCCTTGTACCAGGCTGACATCAAACTTGACCACGTCGACAGGCATGCTGGAAAGATAGCGGACCGAGGAATAACCGCTGCCGAAATCGTCGAGCGCGATATCGAAGCCACGCTGGCGCAGCTTTGACAGATTTTCATTGGCCAGTCCGATCTGGGTGATCAGCGCAGTCTCGGTAACCTCGATCATGACCCGGTAGTCTTTCAGGAAGGGTTCGAACTCGCCCAGCCAGTCACACACCCGGTCATGGATTACCGATGGCCCCGACAGATTGATCGAAACACCGGTTCCCGGCCGTAGCTTGCCGCCGCGCAGATCTGCGAGAACCTGTCGCAGCACCGCGCGATCCATCTCGACATCCAGACGACGCGCCTCGACCACGGGGAAGATATTCGAGGGTTGGATCAGTTCACCGTCTTTCTCTATACGGACCAACGCCTCGTAATGGCAGACCGTACCATCGGTAAGATCGGCGATCGGCTGATAGACCATGGTCAGACCAGTACCATAGATCACCGCATCGTAGACGGCATTGTTGACCCAGCTGGAGAACAAGCCCTCGGAATCACGTGCCAACGCCTCGGTAAACATGACGACGTTGGTATTTCCGGGGCGCTTGGCCCGGTACATGGCGATGTCCGCCTTCCACTGCAGCGACTGCAGGCCCTCGATATCATCGACCCGGGCATTTGCCAGACCCGCACTGATACGCAAGGGCTCGCGGATACCCAGCTGGGTGAAGTCATAACCGACGATCTTCTCGTGGCAACGCTCGGCAATACGCAATGCGGACGACTCATCGCAATCGAGCAGGATCACCGCAAACTCGTCGCCACCAATGCGGAACATTTGTTCGCCACGACGCAGCACCACACTGATCCGGCTGGCGATGGCCTTCAACACCTGGTCACCCACATTGTGGCCGTAGGAATCGTTGATCGCCTTGAAATGGTTGATATCGAACAGGGCGAAACACACGCCCACATCGCGTTCGCTGAGCAGCTGCGGCAGGTTCTGCATGAATTCGTCATAGGCACGCCGGTTCTTGGCCCCGGTCAGCGGATCGTGATGCGCCATGGTCCACAATTCCTGGCTCTTCTCCTCCAGGCTGCTATGCACGTCGGCCAGGCGACTCTGATACTCATTGAGCGACTCGCGGATCTTTTCCGTTTCAGCAATCGGCAGAATGCCGGCCAGATCCTCCAGCATGAGACCACCGGGGCTGCTCTTCAGGCGATCGATGTGGGTCGATATCGCGCGCAGGGGACGCACAATGAGAAACACCAGGGCGGGGAAAAGCGTCAGCGCAAAGATACCGAGGATAATGCTCAGATTGAGGATCGAGCCGGACAGCAGCCCCGACACCGCCTCACTCATGGGGTTCTCACGCAGCGTAAACTGCAATGCGGACTGCAGCTGGCCCCAGGTCAGGGACGAGTCCGGGCCACGCTCGAACCTGATCGAACCCGGCTCGACATAACGGTACGCACGGGTCTCCCGCATCTGCTGCAGAAAGCGGATACGCAATCCGACATAACCCAGCGGGTCCTGTCTATCAGCGTCTGCGCGACCGTAAACAGGACGAAAGACCAGCAGGGTTGGTTCAGACTGAGAATAGTCGACGTACGAGGGCGGTGGCGGTGTTCCCATCTGCCCCGGCAGCAGTCCGTCATCGAGCACCGCCAGGGCCTTGCCTTCACCATCGTAGATCTCGGCATCAACCACATAGTCCGGCAGCAAACTGGATTGCAGCATGCGCCGATTACGCCAATAGCTGTAATAGCGTGGATTCTGCAGCTGCTGGCTGACCTCTTCCCAATCGGCGAAATCGTCCGCCTGGGCCTCGACCTCCTGCAGAAGCTGGCCCATCACCACCTTTACCTCGTCTTCGGCCGCTGCACGGCTGGTGGCGTCCATATCGGCACGCACGCGCTGGAATTCGGTGTAAGTAAATGCGCCGTAACTCAGAAATGCCAGCAGCACCAGTCCGACCATGATCAGGGCGTAATAACCGATCGACAGACCACGCCTGACTTCAGCCATTGTCACTCTCCTTTACGACCCTCATTACTTCTTCGAGCAGATCGAACTCATGTGCGAGGTCGAAGAAATGGTCGGCACCGGCAACCGCCCGGACCTCGATCCCTCCCGCCGCCAGGGAATCCAGCTCGGACCGGTCAACCTGTTCATCTTTATCGCCAAAGATCACCGTCACAGGCACCTGCGCACCGATCAGTGCGCGCTCTAAGCGATCCCGATCCCACTCCAGATATGACTGCAGGGCAGCGGCCGTTGTGACGTACTTTCTGCAATAGCCCAGGCTATAAACATCGATCTCGTCGCCCGCTTCCTCCAGACTGCCGGCCACGCGCTGCCTCAGGATGGGAAGGGTTTCACCCTCGGGCAGCCAATCGAAGGGTACCATGCTGACCAGCACGCCCCGCCTGATCACGCCCTCCCCGCCAGACTCCAGCATCGCTGCCAGCAGCATGCCCCCCGTGCTGTGCCCCACTACCACCGGGGGCTTTCCCGCATGCTTCGCCAACCACAAGGTCCAGGCAGTCAACTCGGCGACGTCCTGTTGCAGCGAATGGGTGTGGACGGCCTCGCAGGCCAGGCTCTGTCTACGGCGATTCAGCCCCAACGTCAATGTCGGCGTGAGCACACTGAAGCCTTCCTCCGCCAGAGATTCGGCCAGTCGGCGAACGGTGGGAAAGTCACGCGTCTGCAGGAAGCCGTGCATGATGAGGATCGCCGGCATATCGGCCTCGCCAGGCCAGTAGTCTGCCTCGGCGACGAGATCAGGCGCCATGGACAACTCCATCCGCGCGCTGCCCGCCAGACCTGCCGTCGGAATCAACATGGCAAGAAGGCAAATCATCAGGGCAGTTACAGGCACCAGCTCTCCCTAATCATCAAGAATATCGCGTAAGCCACTAAAACATAGCTTAATTTTCCTGATTAGGACAACTATTAAATTTCCCAGGGCGCAACAGGCCTGCAGCCGACACTCGAAACGCCAACCGCGAAGCTAAAAATTCAGCGATAAGAAAGCGGGACTTCAGATAAGAAGTCAGCTGCTGTAGTGCGAAAAACAGGTAACCGGCGGCTTCCGGGCGATGCGCCTCGTGGACCGCGAAAGCTGATCAATCGTTAACCAACTCCCCCCACAATCACTTACTCACATCATCGCTTGCATCTGACGTATCCGGGCCCTGACTAAATAGGACGTAGACATTCGTGTTGATGCTCGCACGCTGATAGCGGTAACGATTGCCCCAGGGGTCCAGCCACGGCTGGGTGTTGGCTGGCGTTACGGTAAGACTGCCAAGTTGAATGCCGTTGTCATTCGTATAAACACCGAGGTCGGCACCACCGGCATAGCCGCCCGGTTCGACGGACCCCAGATCGCTGTCCGCAGCCAGGTCATCCAGGATCAACTCAATCTGGCGGATATCCTTGAGTGCCGTGCCATACCTCGCCTCGAGGATATAGCCCTCGTAAATCGGGATGGCGATCGTCGCAACAATCGCCAGGATGGCGACCGCGATCATGATCTCCACCAAGGAGATGCCACGCTGCCTACGAACTGTCATAACCCCGTCTCCGTTCATTGCGGCGGATCATCCCGCTCGACGATGTCGCAAGGCCCCGCCAGGCCCGGTCCAAGTTCGCCTGGAGTGTGACTCAGACCGGCACCCAGGGCCGTGGATCAAATCACACGCCGGGCAATCGGAAAAAGCTGGCCGCCGATGACCAATAGTCGGCCGCCAGGCACAACTCTTTAGCTGTCGTCCGTGGTACCGAAAGCGGCCCGCACCGGGAAAAACGGATATTCAAAACAGCGAAGATGACAATTCGTTCACCGCGACCAGCATGTCACGGTCGTCGGTCAGCGCCTGGGCCACCGAGGCACGGCAGGCCGTCACCGGGTCGACGCCCGAATGGATCAGCTTGGCAGCGTGCACCAGCAGGCGTGTCGAGGCCCCTTCGTCGAGCCCCTGCCCTTTCAGATTACGGGTCATATGGGCAAACCGCACCAGCCGAGCGGCCAATTCGCCCTCTATACCGGATTCGCGCTCTATGATCTGCTGCTCAAGCCCCGCGCCCGGGTAGTCAAACTCCAAAGCGACAAAACGCTGTCGCGTCGACTGCTTGAGATCCTTGAGTACAGACTGATAGCCCGGATTGTAGGACATCGCCAGGCAGAACTCCGGAGCGGCCTCCAGCAGCTCACCGATCTTTTCCATCGGCAGCACCCGGCGGTCATCCCCGAGCGGATGGATCACCACGGTGGTGTCCTTGCGCGCCTCGACCACCTCGTCGAGGTAGCAGATTGCGCCGGAACGCACCGCACGAGCCAGGGGACCGTCAACCCAGCTGGTCTCACCGCCCTTGACCAGGAAGCGCCCCACCAGGTCGGAAGCGGTCAGATCATCGTGGCAGGACACCGTGACCAGAGGCCGTTTCAGGCGCCAGGCCATGTGTTCCATGAAGCGCGTCTTGCCGCACCCTGTCGGCCCTTTGAGCAGCACCGGCAACTTGTTCTCATAGGCCGCCTCGAACACCGCTATTTCGTCGCCGACCGACTGGTAATACGGCTCATCGGTGATGTAGTTTTGTTCCGGTCGGAGGGTCTTGGCAGTCTCGGTCAAGTCACTGGCCCCAGCTGTTTGGCGGATTTGGTCGGGAACGCAGGCTAACTTTCGGCGGCCGGTGAAGCAACCACGGCAGGGGGAGGGAGAACCCACATGCGCCCGCAATTCGATATCGGGGTCAACACGCCGCAGTTTGCAGCCCGCCTCGGCTTTGACTTAGATACATACGCCCCCTCTATTAGTGCATCGGAAAATTCGATTGTTTGTGCATAGCGATAAATCCCCAACGGGAGTATCGTTATGGGTCCCTGTAGTGATCTGCACCGGCCCACGCCTGAGCGGTCATCCAGACACCGAATTTCGGGCCCCAAGGCCCTGCGCCGATCGCTGCTGCGGGCCGCAATCCGGCGAAAGAGATTCATCACTATCCGCGACGGAGGACTATCCATGACGGAAGTCGTAGCCACCAACGAGACCATTCTCGTCGTCGGTGGCGGCATCAGCGGCATGACTGCCGCGCTCGAGGCCGCCGAGACCGGGAAAAAGGTCGTGCTGGTCGAGAAACGCCCCTACCTCGGGGGCCGGGTCAGCCAGCTCTACAAGTACTTCCCCAAGCTGTGCCACCCGACCTGCGGCCTGGAGATCAACCAGCGCCGGGCCAAGATGAACCCGAACCTGACCATCCTGACGATGGCCGAGGTGACCAACATCGAGGGCGAGGCCGGGGCCTACACGGCGACCGTCAAGCTGCATCCGCGCTACGTCAACGACAACTGCACCGGTTGCGGCGACTGCGGCAGGGCAGTCGAGGCCGAGTTCGACGACGAGTACAACTACGGCATGATAATTTCGAATGGTTTTGCAGATGATGCAATGACTTCTACAATTCGGTTAGTCTTTTCTTCGATCACTCCACGCATCACCTGAGCG
>CAZCDY010000002.1:34950-70192 GCA_964497145.1 uncultured Gammaproteobacteria bacterium | reverse complement strand
TGCCTACCCGATCGATCTCTTCGAGGAAGGCTCCGTCGTCAACGTGCTCACCTCGCTCGTCGGCAACGTGTTCGGATTCAAGGCGCTGCGTCATCTCCGACTGGAGGACATCCGTTTCCCCATCGCCTATGTCAAGACCTGTATGGGACCGCCGAGCGGCATCCAGGTCGAGCGCGACAAGCTCAACAAATACGGTCGTCCGCTCCTGGGCGCAACCATCAAGCCGAAGCTCGGCCTGTCGGCCAAGAACTACGGCCGTGCCGTTTACGAGTGCCTGCGTGGCGGTCTGGATATGACCAAGGACGACGAAAACGTCAACTCGCAGCCGTTCATGCGCTGGCGTGACCGCTTCGAGTTCGTTGGTGAGGCCATCCAAAAGGCCCAACACGAGACCGGTGAGCGCAAGGGTCATTACCTGAACGTTACCGCTGCGACCCCGGAAGAGATGTACAAGCGCGCCGAGTTCGCCAAAGAGGTTGGCTCGCCTATCTTGATGCATGACTTCCTGACTGGTGGCTTTACCGCCAACACCGGCTTGGCCAACTGGTGTCGTGAAAACGGCATGCTGCTGCACATCCACCGCGCCATG
This sequence comes from uncultured Gammaproteobacteria bacterium, assembly GCA_964497145.1. Classification (GTDB taxonomy): domain Bacteria; phylum Pseudomonadota; class Gammaproteobacteria; order Chromatiales; family Chromatiaceae; genus Thiosocius. The sequence goes on along the minus strand of CAZCDY010000002.1, from coordinate 69,603 downwards.
CACGCCGTTATCGACCGTCATCCGAAGCACGGTATCCACTTCCGCGTCCTGGCCAAGTGCCTGCGTCTGTCGGGTGGTGACCATCTGCACACCGGTACCGTGGTCGGCAAGCTGGAAGGCGACCGCAACTCTACGCTGGGCTTCGTTGACCAGCTGCGTGAGTCGTACGTACCGGAAGACCGCTCGCGCGGTGTGTTCTTCGATCAGGACTGGGGCTCGTTGCCGGGCGTCTTCGCGGTTGCATCGGGTGGTATCCACGTGTGGCATATGCCGGCACTGGTCACCATCTTCGGTGATGACTCCATGCTGCAGTTCGGTGGTGGTACTCAGGGCCACCCTTGGGGCAACGCCGCTGGCGCTGCCGCCAACCGTGTCGCACTCGAGGCCTCGGTCAAGGCCCGCAACGAGGGTCGCGAGATCGAGAAAGAGGCTCGTGACATTCTGACCGAAGCAGCGCGGCACAGCCCGGAGCTGGCGATCGCGATGGAAACTTGGAAAGAGATCAAGTTCGAGTTTGAAACCGTGGACAAGCTGGACGTCGCCTGATCAGGCGCACGGCACCATTCAACTTAGTAACAGATACAGATAGAGGACACAGCTATGCCTAGCAATGAGGTTGGTGATTACCAAACCGCCCAGACCCTCGAAACCTTCGGTTTTCTGCCCAAGCTCAGCCAGGATGAGGTCTATGAACAGATCGCCTACCTGATCGCCCAGGGCTGGACGCCGGCCATCGAGCACGAGCATCCGAGCAAGTCTACCGACCAATACTGGACCATGTGGAAACTGCCGTTCTTCGGCGAGCAGAACCTGGATCGCGTAGTCGAAGAGCTGGAGTCATGCCGCCGCTCGTACCCGGATCACCACGTCCGCCTGATCGGCTATGACAACTACACCCAGAGCCAGGGTGTCTGCTTCGTGGTCTACGAAGGTCGTAGCTGATTTTCGTAAAGCTTTGCCGGGCGCAAGCCCGGCGTTGAGGAATCGGTACAAGTAGCGGGGATGACAATGGCACAGAGTGCAAACACCAACAGCAGCAGAGAAGTGGCGCTTGCGCGCCGTCGCGCAATGTCTGCCGGCGGAAAGGCGGCGTTGCCGAAATCGCAGCAGCAGGCGGCACGCAGTGCCCCGGCCAGTGCTCCTGCCGTGTCATCTCCCGCGTCTGCTCCTCGTCCGTCTGCGCCGCGGGCGCGGCGGGCGGCAGCGGCTCCCGTTTCCAGCGGTAGCACTGCCAGGATTGCAGCGCTGGCACGTCGCAAGGCGATGTCGACGCGTGGCAAGCAGGCTGTCGGCGGCGGTGATCGCACGCGTACCTTGTCGAATGTCGCCAAGTCCGCGGCTGCAGCACCGGCACCGAGCAAGAACAAAGAAGATTGCGGTTGCGGCTGCAAGGGTCGTGACGACAAGGTTGCTGCTGAAGCGCCGAATCGCGAACGGCCTGCATCGAGCACATCGCGTGCCGCGAAGCGTCGCAACAGCCGCAAGCCCAAGATTGCGCAGAACCCAGCCAAGGCTGCCTCTTTGGCGCGCCGCAAGGCCCAGTCGACACGCGGCAAGGCCGGCGTCAGCCCTTCGGGCATGACCGAGGCGCAGACCGCACGCGCTACCAACCCGGAGCTTTCCGGACGCGAACTTGCCCGTGCATTGCGCGATCAGCGTAGCCGTCGGGGCGGTTCGGGCAAGAAGAAGAGTGCGCCTTGTGGTCGACAGCGCAAAAAGCCTGCCGAGAGCGGTGCGCAAGACGCTTCTTGGAAAGTCGGTGCCAGCCAGACCAGTCATGACCAGACCGTCACCGGGACCATGGTCGGGCGTGACGCGGCGGTCACCGGCAACGAGCAGAGCACCTGCCGGACGATCACGGGTACCGAGTACCTGGGTGCTGATATGTTCCGTGAGTTTTGCCGGACAGAGCCGCCCAAGGCCCAGCGCCGTAGCGGTCTGAGCGCGACCAGCCGGGGCAACGCGGTCACCGGCAACGAAGTGGGACGCAGTGAAAAGGTCACCGGTGATGAGCCGGGCACCTGCAAGCGTGTCACTGGATCTGAATACATCGCGGCTGGTCAGGCAGAGGCCTTCTGCAGCACCAAGCCGGAACCTGGCCCGATCCGCCAGACCCGCGCCGAGACCCGCAAGGGCAAGGTCGTCACGGGAGACAACGTCGGTACTTCGAAAAAGGTCACGGGTGGGGAGGCCGGTGCCGACAGGCAGCTTACCGGCACTCAGTACATGCAGCTCGGCGAGCAGCCTGGCAATTTGCCCCCGAAGGTCGGTACCAGCGGTACCCTGCGTGGCGGTTCTGTGACCGGGACCATGGTTGGCCGCGGTGTCAAGACCACGGGTGACGAGCCCGGTGCCTGCCGGAATGTCACCGGTGACGACTATGTCGGCCAGGAGCAGTACAAGGATTTTTGTGAAGCCACGCCGAAGGCTACTGACCGCAAGGTCGGCGTGTCGAGGACCCTCGCGGGTGAAGCGGTCACCGGCACCATGACCGGCCGTTCGGAAAAGGTCACTGGTGATGAGCCGGGCACCTGTAAGGCTATTACCGGCACACCTTATTCCGGCAGTGAGCAATACGAGGGCTACTGTGAGACCCCAGCGCGGGAAATGGCGCATGCCCGGATGGCATCGACCAAGCGCAACTTTGGATCGGCGATGACCGGACAGCAACCGGGAATCGACGCCAAGATGACCGGCGCGGAGAAGGGGGCCTGTGAAACGGTCAGTGGAACGCCGTATGTCGGCAGTGACCAGGTGGCCGAGGTCTGTCCTGCGATCGCCGCGGAGCCCGGTGCGCCAGATTTCCCACAGGTAATCGGTGGGGCGCCCTGGAGTGACTTCAGCGTCGAGCCGCCGGCGCATGCCTCCGAGCGCCCGATAGCTTCCTCTGCGGTGACAGGTTCGCACGAAGAGCATGGCCGCATCACTGGTCCGTTTGGCATGGCCGCCGGCAAGGTGACCGGTACCGAGCAGGCGCGTTTCGGACGCCGCGCCATGCCCGCCGCTGAGGTGCCGCCGGCCGTTGAGGAACACACCGACGGTCGCATCAAGTCGCGTATCACCGGTGAAGGCCAGGATGCGGGTAAGAAGGTTACCGGCGACGATTGGGAACGCGGTGACCGCGTGACCGGCACCGAGGGGAATTCAGCAACCGTACGCAATCCGTCGCGTCGCGGCGCACCGATGGGTGCCATGGGTGCCCGTGCCAACACGCCTGCCGAGGCACCGGCCCCGGTCAGCCCCGTCACTGGCAGCAGCGGTAACACCGAGAGCGGTTCGCTGATCACCTATTCCGGTGGTGCGCGCGGCTGAGGCCGGCTGACGATCGAGCAAAATGATGTTGCGTTCATCCCGACAATCCGCACCGACAGCTCGCCACGCGACTGGCAGGGCGCCATTGCGACGCCCCGGGGCCGTTGGCTCTGCGACCGGCCGTGGCGGTGCAGGCTCGCACCCGCTATGCCGGGTTGATGAGAATGCGCAGCTGCTGGCCTACGAGCGCACCGTCAAGGATGCGTTCGACGGTATCGTGCCGATTCTGAAGGAAATATCGGCCTTGCAACACGAGCCGGATTTCGTCGTGCAGGCGCAGCGCATCGCACAGCGCAAGCTCGGTTTTGAATTGCCTGAGGACATCCTCGAAGGCGCCTGGATCGAACAGCTGGATATGCGCCGTCTGTTCGCCTGGTGCGTGTTTCAGACCTACAAGCGCTTCTGCGACGATTTCTTCGCCAATGATCCGCTGGCGAGTGCAGATGCCGACGGTTTTGACGCGTTCCTGCAGGCCTGTGGATTCCACACCCTGGATATCTCGCCCTGCGCCGACGGACGCCTGGCGCATGTGGTCCGGTACGTCTTGCGTGTGCCGCATCGCTCGGTGCGACGGAAGTCTTACGCCGGAGCCCTGTTCGATATCGAGAACAGTCTCGAGAAGTGGATCGAGACCGAGATGCTCCGCTATCGTGAGGGTCGCCCGAATCTGGCCGAAGCCCCGACCCGTTATCTCAAGGCCGTGGTCTATCACTTCAGCTCGGTGGATCCGGAACATGAAGGCTGCGCGGCCCACGGCTCGGACACGCAGAAGGCGGCCCAGGCAGGGCTTGATCGCTTGAACGGCTTTCGTGAGGCGGTGGAGAACAGCTTCTGCTGCGGTGCCTCGATCGATCTTTTGTTGATTGGCCTGGACACGGACACAGACGCGATTCGCGTGCATATGCCGGATGGCCAGGGCAGTCTCGCGCTCGACCGATATGTCGATGCACTTGAGTTGTATCAAAGCACGCGCAGCATGAGTGCGAGTGAGGCAGTCGCAGCTATTTCGACGGCGCTGAACCAGTCCGCACCGGAATGCGTAGAGGGCATGCAGCAATTGGCGGCAAGCCTGATCGAGAACAATATTTCGCAGATCGTGTATGTGAAGAACGCACACGGTGAGCACTATCCGGATATCGGGCATGCCGAACGCTTTATCGGCGCCGGCGTGGGCTTCGAAGAGATCCAGCTGCGCAACCTGATGTATTTCGCTTACCTCAATACGGTTGAGGAGGCGACGCCGGATACGGATGTCGGTATCAAGATTTTCAAGGGCCTTAATGTCGTGCGCGGACTGCCGGTACCCGTGGTTGTGCGATTCGACTACCACAGCAAGGTGCCGGGTGCGCGTGAGCGCGCGGTAGAGCGTTGTGAGCGCGTAGCCGGTGCGCTGAAAGCGCGCTATGCCGATCTTGCGGAAAAAGGGCTGCTGCACATTCTGCAACTGGTCCGCGACTGCACCTCTGACGCGGGTGTTGAAGTGTTGGCGTGCTCTGTGAACGCCGGCGTCAAAGCGGGGGCACACTGATGAAGATTGTTCAGGTCGAACGGCCGCTGGTGTCGACGAACCGCATCGCGGAGATGGAGCACAAGCATCTGCAGGTCGTGCGTGACGGGAGTTCCCTGGCCGTCGCTGTAGATGCGGTCGGTGCCAAACCGGGTGATTGGGTTATCTGCGTCGGCAGCTCTGCTGCCCGCGAAGCGGCGGGAAGCAAGGGTTACCCGAGCGATCTCACAATCGTCGGCATCATCGACAAGTGGCCGCCGGAGGAGTCCGATGCAGATCCTGCAGGTTGAGGGATCGCTGACCTGCACCTCGCGGGTTGAGGGTATGAAGCATTCGGTGTTTCGTATCGTGCGCGACGCCAGCGGTAAACGCCAGGTCGCAACCGACCCTGTCGGTGCGGAACCGGGCAACTGGGTTTTCTTGGCGAGTGGTTCGGCCGCGCGCTTTGCGGCTGGGGATTTCGAGATCCTCACCGATTTGACGATTGCCGGGATCATAGATGAATGGGACCCGGATGAAATGATCGAGGCGGCGTCCTGAAGCGGGTGATCCCGCAGGGGCAAAGTGAGTTTTGACGTTCTTACAAACCTAATATACGGGCAACAGGAGACACTGAAGATGGCAACTGAAAACTATGGCATCGCACTGGGCATGATCGAGACGCGCGGGCTGGTGCCCGCCATCGAGGCCGCTGACGCAATGACGAAGGCTGCCGAGGTTCGCCTCATCGGTCGTGAATACGTTGGCGGCGGCTATGTCACCGTTCTGGTACGTGGTGAAACCGGTGCGGTGAACGCGGCAGTTCGCGCTGGCGCTGACGCCTGCGAGCGAGTTGGTGACGGCCTGGTAGCTGCTCACATCATCGCTCGTCCTCACAAGGAAGTTGAGCCGATTCTGGAAAGCAAGTAATTGACGGGGCTGCGCCATGCCGGCGCGGCCGCTGAGCTGATTCTTACCTAATATTTGATGGAGATGACACAATGGCAAACGAAAACTACGGTATTGCACTGGGCATGATCGAAACCCGCGGCCTGGTCCCGGCGATCGAGGCGGCTGATGCCATGACCAAGGCGGCAGAGGTTCGTCTGATCGGTCGTGAGTTCGTCGGCGGCGGCTACGTCACCGTTCTGGTGCGCGGCGAGACCGGTGCCGTGAACGCGGCTGTTCGCGCCGGCGCCGATGCCTGCGAGCGTGTTGGTGACGGTCTGGTGGCCGCCCATATCATCGCGCGTCCTCACAAGGAAGTTGAGCCTGTTCTGCCTACCGGCGGTGGTGTTGCTGAGTAAATCGGTCCTCTCGGTAAGGTATTAACAGGCGGATGCTGAAAGCACGGGCCGATCACGGGGTACTGGGATATCTCGGCAGAGCGCTGAGCCTGGAGTTCTCGGCGGTTCAGCTCTACAGCACCCAGGCACGTCTGGTGGCGTACTGGGGGCTGGGGAGTGCTGCCGAGCGGCTCCGGCACGAGGCCGAGGAAGAACTGCAGCATGCCGATCGGATCATCGAGCGGATGCTGGCACTTGGCGTTGCGCCGAATGCCTCGCAGCTCAGGCCGGTCAAGCTGGGTGAGAGCCTGGTTGAGACGCTCAAAATCAATCAGGAGTTTGAGCAGGAGCTGATCAAGCTATACCATGCGGCTGCAAGCTATAGTGCCCGGATCGGTGACCATGACAGTCGGCTGTTCTTCAATACGCTGCTCGAAGAGGAAAAGACGCACCATAAGGAGCTGCTGGAGTGGCAGGCTCAGCTGTGGAGCGGAGAGATCAGCGATTGATTATCCTGTTGATGCGAATGGGCGGGGGCGGCCCCGGCCAGAGGAACGATGAATGAGTTCGCAGTGGCGGGAGCGCAAGCGGCCCTTATGCCTTGAGAGACGCTACGAATTCGGTGGCTACACCGCATTGCGTGATTTCCTCGATCAGGCTGCGGAGCTGTCAGAGCGTGAGTCTTTCTACCCTGATATGGGCTTCGGTCGTGATTATGTCAATGTCACGATCCATGTGGAGGAGGGGAGCGAGATCTTGACCGACGCTCAGCGTCAATTTGCCGATCTGCTCGATGACCTCTACGCGGATCGCGGCGACTCCTGATCAGCCGATGCCGGTTATTGCGCTTGTAGGCAACAAGGGTGGGGCGGGCAAAACCACATTGTGTATCAATCTGGCGAGCGCGCTGGCGGAGCGCGACACGACGGTTGTCCTGGACGCCGATCCGCAGCAGTCTTCACATAACTGGCACGCGATTTCCGATGGCGCCAGCGCATTCGCGGTAATCTCCGCCAGCGAGGATGTCGCCGCTGCTGCCGCACGCCATGCCGACCAAGCCCACTATGTACTGGTCGATTGTCCGCCTTCGGTCCACTCTCGGCAGACTAGCGATGCCCTGTCTCGGGCCGATCTGGCGCTGATCCCGGTCCAGCCGTCTCCTCTGGATCTCTGGGCGAGCGTACAGATCGAAGCCGAGGTGGGGCGAGCCCGCGAATCGAATCCCGATTTAGGGGCGCTCCTGGTGATCAACCAGCTCGAGCCACGCACTCGGCTCTCGCAGGTGATGCGGGACGCGCTGGCGGAACTCAGTCTGCCGGCGGCCCGGAGTGCAATCCGTCGGCGTATGATTTACAGGAAATCAATCATCCAGGGCAGAAGTGTTCTGGATGTCGGTAGCCAGGGTGCTGCTGCCGCGGAAGAAATCAGGCAACTCGTCGATGAAATGGTGAACTTACTGTGACGACCAAAGACAAAACTGGCGATCAGCTTATGGCTTCGATTCGCAAGACCAAGACCGAAGGTGCAGCGGCTGATAAGGCGCCAGCGGCCACGCCGCAGACGGCAGCGAGCCCCAAAGCGGCGACTCCCAAGGCGAAACCGGCTACTGCTGCCAACAAGCCTGTGCGTACGGCCAAAAAGAAGGTTGCCGCCAAGCCCAGGACCGCGAAGACTGCCCAGGCCGCGGATGGCTCCGCTTATCAACCCTCCGCCAGAGTATGGCCGGACTGACAGTTTTCGGCCAGAATGGAAGATCTGGGTTGACGGTGCCTTGGGCAATCGGCCTGGAGCACCCAAGATATTGATTTTCCACGCCTGCCCGTCAAGCACAATTGCCGAGCAGGTATCGAACAAACCTGAGGTAGAGATGTGACATCTCCCGGAAGTTTGCACGATACCCCGCCGGCGATGATGTCAGATCATCTGATCCGGCATACGACCCTTCGACAGCTGCAGATTTTCGAGGCCAGCGTTCGATTCGGTAGCTTCACGCGTGCCGCCGAGGCACTGTTCCTGACGCAGCCAACGGTTTCCATGCAGATCAAGAAACTTGCCGATACGGTGGGACTGCCGCTGTTCGAGCAGGTGGGTAGGAAGCTGCGGCCGACCGAAGCGGGAACCGAGCTGTACAAATCCTGCCGCCAGGTCTTCGCCACGCTCTCCAATCTTGAGATGAAGATGGCGGATCTTAAAGGGATCAAGACGGGTCGCCTCACCCTTGGGGTCATCACGACGGCCAAGTGTTTTGCCCCGGAGCTCCTGGGGGAGTTCTGCCAGCTCTACCCGGGGATCGAGGTGGCACTCAATGTCTTCAATCGCGATCAGATCATCGATCGCATAAAGAACAACGAGGACGACCTCTACATCATGGGTCAGGCCCCGGTGGAACAGACGGATGACATCGAGGCTTTCCCTTTTGCGCCCAACCCCTTGGTCGTCATGGCGCCGCGTGACCACCCCCTTGTTGGACAGACGGATATTCCACTCAAACGGATTGCCGAGGAGCCCATCATTCTGCGCGAACCCGGGTCAGGGATACGGGACGCGATGCTGCGGCTGTTCGGTGAGCAGGATCTGAGTCTCAAGGTACGGATGGAACTGGGCAGCAATGAAGCGATCAAGCATGCCATTGTTGCCGGCCTCGGACTTTCCGTGCTGTCACTCCATGCCCTGGCGCTGGAGGGCCCCGATGGCCCAGTCGCACTGCTGGATGTGGAGGGCTTTCCCATCATGCGCAAGTGGTACATCGTCCATCCGAAGGGCAAACAGCTGTCGCTTGTGGCCCAGGCGTACCTTGAATTCCTGAAGGGAATCGAACCACAGATTCGTGCGCGCTTGCAGGAGCAGTGGCCCGATATGAAGGAGTCGCTGGAACTGGCGGCCGCCTGATTAACGGCGCCAAACAAACCCGCCGTTGGCCACTACCGGTGCAGGCGCCGCGTCTTGTCTACCATCCGGTATGTCGAGAGGTTGTTGTTGAATCGGGAGGCCTCGTACACCGGTACCCACAAAACCTCGTGAGACTCGTCATTGCCCGGCATTGGCAGGCTGTCGTCGATCTCGACCAGGAAGCGGATGTCGTAGTGGGTATGTCGGGGCTCGGTCCCGATCGGTGGAATCGTGTGGATATCGACGTCGAAGATGGTGCCATCCACCAGTTTGATGTGCTCGCTGGGGATACCGGTCTCCTCGTGCGTCTCGCGCAGCGCAACCCGCAGGATATCGGCGTCGCCGTCCGCGTGACCGCCCGGCTGGAACCATTCGTTGTGCTTGCGATGGTGCATCAGCAGTACCTTGTCGCGAGCAGGATTCACGACCCATGCGGACCCGGTAACGTGTCCGTGCAGCAGCTCGCGGTGAAAACAGTCCGTGTGTTGCTCCACGAAGTGGCGCGCGCGCGCGACGTTCCCGGCCTCTGTCACAGACGGTGGGCGGTGATCAACCAGCAGGCGGAGCAGTTCTTCGCGATGCATGATCCGAACCCGTCCCCGTCAGGTACCTGATGGGTTGTTGATCGCGGCGATCGCCGCCGCAGCGGCCTCATCCACGTCACCCTCGCGGCCAGCCAGAGTCAGGCGGCCGAAGGCGCCCACCGCACGGACATCGATCAGGGTGATGTTGGCGGCCTTTTCGGCCTGATTGGCAGCATAGACTATGTAGCCCGCGGGTTCGGTCTCCAGGATGAACATGCTCTGCCCGGGCAGGATCATTGAGCCGCGACGGTCCTGGCGGTTGATCAGCACCGTGTGATCGGGCGTCATGCCCCGAATAATCTCGCGCCAGGCGACCCGACAGGTTTCGCGATCGTTCTGGCTGGCGTGCATGTTCTGCAGCAGGATCCGGCCCGCCTCCCGCACGTCGCTCTGGTCGCGCTGATGGATGACCATCGAGCCGTAGGCCCGTTCCACGACCTGCTGGGCGAGGTGGACACGGGTGGCCTTGAGCGCCGTGTCGGTCAGGCGGTGGACCGCCATGCCGGGTGAGACCTCGATCCACAGGCAGGCGTCACCGGGCACCGGCAGGAAGCCCTGGGACACGGTCGCCATGTACTCGGCCAGCTGCGGCTGCAGCGAGTCGATGTAGACGTAAGTCCGAAGCGAAATACTTGGGTTTTGGGTATGCATGGACTTGGGTCAGGCACGCGTTACGATAATGCCAATCGATTTGAATAGCTGCATAAGTATACTCTAATCAGTCTGCTGCCGCCCGGCTGTCTCTGCTGATTTCCGGCCGCTTGGTCTCCAGCAGCGCGGTCGCCTGGGTCAGTGCCTCCTGGCGCGTACTGACTACATGCCCGGCCGGTAAACGTTGCAGCAGCCCGAGCTTGGCCAATCGTTCCGCAACTTCGCCGACGGCTCCCACGATAAAGACCGGGCGCTGCTGCTCCAGGTCTTCCAGGATGATGTTTTCCACCGCCAGGGAAGACGAAACGCCCAGGATCGGTACCTCTGTGAAATCGACAATCAGAACCTCGTGGCTACTGAGTACCGCGTACTTCCTCGAAATCGCCTTGGCCACCCCGAACAGGAGGGGGCCGCCCAGGGCGAAGACCAGGATCTTGCCATCGGCCTGCTCGAGCAGTGTCTGTTCGTCGCGTGAGAGATCGTGATCGTGTTCCGGATTGGCGTCATGGATCGCCTTTACCGCGTTGTTCTGCAGTTTCTCCATGCGTGCGATGGTCAGCACGTTGGCGATGAACACGCCGATCGCCACGGCCGTGATGAGGTCGACGAAAACCGTGAGTGCGATGACGCCATACATGATCAAGGCAGCCTTGAAGGACACCCGGTGTGCGCGCTTGAGAAACGACCAGTCGATGATATCGATCCCGACCTTCATCGCGATGCCGGCGAGCACGGCCAGGGGGATCTGCTCGGTCAGGTCGGCAGCCCACAGCACAACGATCAGCAGCAGTAAGGCCCGCGTCAGACCAGACAGTGCGGAGCGTCCGCCGGTCTGGATATTGACCACCGTACCCATCGTGGCGCCGGCACCCGGGATGCCACCAAACAGGCCGGAAGCGAGGTTGCCTACCCCTTGGCCGAACAGTTCCTTGTTGGAGTCACTCTCCTTCCGGGTAAGGTTTTCCGCGATGACGGAGGTCAGCAGGGCATCGATACTGCCCAGCACCGCCAGGACGGCCGCCTCTACGACCATCAGCTGCCATTGTGCCGCGGTGAATACGGGCAGCTGAAGTTGCGGGAGCCCGCTCGGTATCTCGCCGATACGTCGGACCTCGGCCTCGGACAGCAGAATCACCGAAACCAGCGTGCCAAGCACCAAGGCGAGGAGTTGCGGCGGAACCATGCGACTGAGCCTTTTCGGGAACAGTACCAGCAGGCCGAAGCTGAGCAGTGCCAGCATGGTCTCTTCTGGACGGATATCGGCGATCATCTGCGGCAGGGATGACAAGGTTCCCGTCACGCCGCCAGGCGGCGGTGCCTGCCCCATAAAGGGGCCCAACTGCAACACGATCAGTATGATCCCGATGCCTGTCATGAAACCCGAGATCACCGTGTAGGGCATCATCGTCACGTAATGGCCGAGCTTGAGTGCGCCGAACAGCATTTGAAACACGCCAGCCAGCATTACCACGGTGAATGCCATTGCCATACCCTGTTCCGGGTTGGCTGCCAGCAACTGGGCAATGACGGCGGTCATGATCACCGTCATCGGACCGGTCGGTTCAGAGATCAGGGTCGGGGTCGAGCCGAACAGCGCGGCGAACAGGCCAACGAGTACGGCTCCGTACAGGCCCGCGGCGGGGCCGGCGCCGGAGGCGACACCGAAGGCGAGCGCCATCGGCAGCGCGATGATGGCCGCAGTCACGCCGCCGAACAGGTCGCCGCGCAGATTATCGAATCGAATCTCGTTGAGGATGGTCAATTGCGGACGTCCGGGCTAGCTCGTGTTTCGCAGTTATAAAGGTTGTGCCGCCGTTATTAAAACAGATAGTTTCGATCGGAATGATTGAAAATCATCTATGGGTTTTTCGTCTACCGGTATCCGGCAGGTCCCGCGGGCTGAACCGGGCTTGGCGTTGTGCCGGGGGGGCGGGCGCCATTGCGGGCGGTCCCAAGCGGTACGACGGCCGATGCGCAGTAACCCGCCGCGCGCGGGAGGGGCCACTCAGTTGGTGAACTTGACCAGGCGGGTGACCTGGATGTCGGAAATGAACACGACGCCGGAGTGCTTGCTGTAGAAGGGTGCGAAGCCCTCCATGATGGGTTCGACCAGCGCCGGTGGCACCGCGGCGATGATCATGATCAGTACGTCATCCTCGTTGAACATCAGGTGACCTTGATGGAAGCCGTGGCTGCCCTTGCCCGAGAGGTTGTTGATGATCGTGTAGCCCTTGACCCCGGCGTGGTCCAGCAGGTCCGTGGCGAACTCCTTGTGCTCGCCCTCGAGGATGATTTCGAGCTTTTTCAGCTGGCTGAAGTTGAGATCTTTCATAATGGGACGGACTCCTGCGCAATAGCGGGTTCGGCGGCATGCAGAGGTCGTTTCTGCCATTCGCCGTCTTCATATACGGAAACCTCGCCGGACTCCGGGTCGACGATCATCAGGCGTATCCAGGCGTTCTGCACCAGATTTTTCACGGTGACCACGCCGTTTACGGCCTTGCTGGCATGTTCGAATGGCGCCTCGATGACAGTGATCAGGCGCAGCGGTTCGTGGTAGGGCTGGCCGTCTTTGAGCACTGTCTGCGACGGCAGGCCTGTGCGCAGGTCGCTCAGGTTCCCGGTCATCACGCCAAACCGGCCGGCGACATTGTGATTGACCTTGCTCCCGCTGCCGAAACGTTCGTTGTCCACGGCAGAGAAGTAGTGTTCCATGTTGATCCATTGTCCAACGACCAGCGGTCCGGTGAGAATGTTCTCCAGCAGCCTTCGCTTCGGGTCTATCCGGTAATCGTAAGAGTGCAGGAATGCCCGGCCGTTCAGCCCGGTCTGTGCGGTCAGGTGACGCCGGCCGATGACGAAGTACAGGTTCCGCGACAAGCCCCATTCGGGACGTACCTGGGACCAGTCCATCGAATTGCGGCGAGCGCGGCTGAAGGCGACCGACGGTTCGAGACTCCTGGCCGGATTGGGCTCCAGGGTTGGCACACGTTCGGCGGCGCACAGCCGAGACGCCGCGGTCAGGCCGTTTCGCAAACGGTCGATATAGACCAGATGAGATGGGGGGATCAGCTCGAGATTGTGCAGCCGGATCTCGTCGGTGGTTGTATCGTGATGAGCGGGAAGGAACCAGGTGTCATCAGGGATGTCGATCCCGTGGGCGCGCAGGATCCGTCGGACCGGTCCCTTGTTCGCCATCTGCGCCAGCACCTTGGCGCTGACCAGGCCGTGGTTGCCGCCGCAGGCGCCACAGTCCAGCGCCGATTCGTAGGGGTTGTTCTCCGAGGAGCTGCCGTGTCCCACGAGCAGCACGAAGCGGGAGAACTGCTCGGTCAGGCCGATCGAATTCAGGGCCTGGGTCACGTAATTCACCTGCTCGTCTACCGTGAAACCGATACGCCCAAGGCGTTCGATCTGCTGGTGGGCGAAAGAATCATCGATGCGATAGGCGGTGCGCAGACGCTCAATGAAGGCCTCGGCCTGCTCGGCATTCAGGCCCATGGTATCGGCGCAGTTGGCCGGTGTGGGCTGGTGACCGAGTGCCGACTCGCGTAGGGAGCGGATCATATCGTCGGTCACCTGTTCGGGTGACAGCCCGAACTCCTGTTCCAGGGCCTTGACGATGACCGTCCGTTGCACGGCGCGAACGATCGAATCCGCCTGTTTCCGGCTCAGCTTGTCCAGCAGCAGTCGGCTGAAAGGCTTTTCCGGGTGCAGACTTTTGCGCCAGCGGTTGTAGGTCTGCGGCGCGATGGTCTTGCCGATCATGTCAAAACCAAACAGCAGCCCGATCGCCTCGACGGTCACGAAAGGTGTCAGTACCGACTCCTTGAGCTCGTGCATCGCCTTTTCCAGCGCGGTTACCGCGGCATCGTCCTGACGGGTCGCTGCGGTGATTTCCGGGACCAGGTTCTTGGGCGTGAGAATCACCGGGCACAGGTGTATCTCGCTGCCCTTGCCCAGTTCCATGAAACTGACCGGAACACCGAAGAAACCGGCTATCCCGAAGGTCTGGTAGTCGCCGACATCTTCGAGTTGTCGCCGGATGCGCTCCGAACGAGTGTCGATACAGAACAGGGCCTGGGCAAACGGCCGTTTTTCGCGAACCGGCGCCGGAGAGGTATCGAGGCCGGGCAACAGCCGGTTGATCGCCTGGGCCTCCATCGCCTGCAGCCAGACCATTCCCTCCTGGTGCTCGAATGTCCGGAGGGTCTCGAGCAACTCGCCGAGTTCCTGCTCGGATAGGTGTAGCAGTGCCTCGCGGGAATCGGCGATCTCTGCCAGCGCAAGCAGGTGCCTGCCTTGCGCCTGCGCTTCGTGGCGTGTCTTTTTTGCAAGGTATTCGTCGCAGGTGCGCTGGATGACCGCGTCCTTGCCACGCAGCAAGGCCTGGTCTACTTCGTGGGCCATCGCCGGCAGTACCAGGCCGGCATGCAGTTCGTTGCGGAGAAAGATCTCCGCCGTCCGCTTTTTGATCGCTTCGTCGATGGTGGCGGTGGTCCAGGGGTGGTCCTGGCGGCCGTCTTTGCGCAGCAGCGCGAGCGCCATGGCCAGCCGGATCGCTACGAAGTCCACCAGGTCTGCCGGAAAACGTTCGGCCCAGTAATAGCGTTTGGCACTGGAGCGCCATTTCACGAAGCCGGCCCAGCCGTGCAGGCGGGCCAGTTCATGGGTGAAGTAGTTGATCCAGCGATCCCTGGGTACGCCAAACTGATCGAGGACGTAGGCGATGACCCCCTCCGGTCGTTCGTCCTGTTCCAGGATGCGGCTGACATGCAGGCCGTGAAGATACAAAGGCACATTGCGATTGGCTATGTCGCGCCAGGCGACAAACAGGCCGTTCTCGCGACCCGGCATCTCCCATACCGACTGGCCTTCGTCGAAGAAGTCCAGGCAGCTCTTGATCATCAGCTCGTCGAGTTCCGCCCCGATCTCTGTGCCGTACAGGGCGTCGACGGCCTCGTAGAGGGGGCGCTCGGCGAGCAGCTTGTCATGCAGGTAGTGCTGCAGGACCTCCGGTGCGGTGGTGCCGACCGGCGCGCGATCGTGCAGGGTCGCATGGATATCCACGGTCTCGGCCAGGATGCGCGGCTGGGCGACGGCCTCGCGCACTTCCGTCAGCAGGACCATGAGCCAGTGATTCAGATCGATTCCCCCGATGCCTTCTTGGGATTCCAGGAAACGTGCGACGGCGTTCCCTAGCGCCTGCCGGTCGACCTTGCCTTCCGCAAGATACCCCTGGTAGATCCGGCGCGGGAGGAAGGCCCGGCCATGGAAGAGTTCTGCGCCCTGATGGGCCGCCTCCTCGAATGGGAGGTGTTCCAGACCGTGCAGCGGGTTGTGGTGGATAAAGGTGCGCATCGGCCAGAAGAACGGGATCGGTTCAGCGGCGACGTGGATCATCGCGCGGATCTTCAGGCGCAGGCCGAGCGCGATGCTCATAAGCGACTCCCGGTCAGGACCAGGCCGGCGGCGATGAGCCCGGCGAGCCCGACCGCGTAGCCCCAGGTGGCGGCGATGGGGAGATCCAGCTCAGGGCTTGGTTCGGCCGGTCCGACGATCAGTCCCTGCAGCAGGCGCGCGGCGGCCCAGCTCCAGATCAGCCATATCCCGGCCAACACGATGGCGGGTGCCGGCTGCGAAGCGATCAGGGTATGCAACATCGCGAAGAAGGCCGGGAATATCGGTGTCGCGGTTGCCGCCAGCACGCTGATCACCAGCACCCCGGAAAAGCGTGGCATGCGGCGTGCCAGTCCGCCGTAGAGGCCGGTATACGCGGCCCCGAAATGCTGCTCCAAAACCTGCGCCAACAAGGTCAGGAAGACCAACGGCAGGCCAAATCCCGCGGCGAAGGTCCAAAGCTGCGAGGGGGATACACCGGCGTAGCTTGGCAGCCAAAGCAGCGCCCAGGCAGATGTCGCCAGGAACCCGGTCCAGCGCCCGATTTCACGCATCGCCAGCAGTCGGAAGGCGTACAGCAGTGACGTCATCAACGCCCATACGAGTAGCCAGGAGGGGACCTCTGCCGTCTGGGTCGACAGCGCCCACAGACCGACCAGCGGCCATGCCAGCAACAGCCCCGACCGCAGCAGTGGCTGGGTCACACGTGCGAGCACGGCATTGAACGCCATGCTGAATGGGAAGAGCGGCAGGAAGATGCCGATGAGCAGAAGGCCGGGTGCCGCCATCAGCCCCACCTTAACCAGACGTTCACCCGGGCCGAGGCCGCCAACAGGCCGCGGGTCAGTCCGGTGTAGATGTCCGGGATATGGAATTCACGCCAGACGAGGGCGTAGAAATTTCGCCACCAGTGGCGCCGTGAGCGCCAATTTTCGCGCTGGCTGCGTTCCGTGTAGTAGGCCCGCAGCCAGCCGAGCACGATGACCGCGCTCGCGAATATCACGAGGATCATGAACCAGCGGAAGTCGATACCGGCTGCGCGGTAAAGCTTGGCGCCGAACTCGGGGTCCGGATAGAGGAAGACATCGAAGGCATGGCTGACGAGGGTATAGCCGATCACCACAACGGTGAAAGAAAAGACGATCAGCGTCACCAGTCGCCAGGGGTTTTCCGAGCGCATGTTATAAGTGGCAAACAGCAGCTGCGCACCCGTGACCCAGCCGAAGAACAGCAGAATGATCGCACCCTGTTTCTGGAACAGATTTGGCGCGACCAGCAGATGCGACAGCAGGAGGACCGCGACCGGTATTGCGAGGGTGATCGCCGCCATCAGCAGCCAGGGCTGGCGGTTGCGCGCCGGCCGTCGCTCGACGATGAAGGTGTAGAGATCGTCCTTCGGCACCCCATCGTCATGCCGTGCCTCGCCGATGATGCCGCCGGCGCTCAGGAACAGGGTCCCCTTGAACAGGCCGTGGGCAATCAGGTGGAATATCGCCAGCGAGAAGGCCCCCACGCCGCATTCCATGATCATGAAGCCCATCTGCCCCATGGTGGAATAGCCGAGGGATTTCTTGATGTCGTGCTGGCTGAGCATCAGCATCGAGCCGATCACCGCGGTGAACGCGCCGACGATGAACACCCAGTGCAGCACGTCGTCCGTGTAGGCGAACACCGGTGCGAAGCGGTTGATCAGGAAGCCGCCCGCGTTGACGATGCCGGCATGCATCAGCGCCGACACAGGCGTAGGGCCGTCCATCGTGTACGGCAGCCAGGTATGCAGCAGAAACTGTGCTGAACGGGCAAAGGCCGACATCGCGATCAGCGCGCCCACCACCTCGGATACCGGAAGGTCGAAAAAGGTTGTGGTGTCCGGATTCGCGGCCAGTGCCGCGAAGATCTCGGGCAGCGACCAGGTATGGAAGGTGTGGAAGAGCACCGCAGCCGCCAGCACCAGCGGCAGGTCACCGAAGCGGTAGGTGATGAATGTCCAGAACCCGTAGCGGTAAGCAGACTTGCTGCGGGTATCCTGTCCCAGGAGAAAATACAGTAAGACGCCGATCAGGTGCCACGAAATCAGCAGCGTGACCAGGTCTGCAGCTGCAACCATGATCAGCAAGGCGGCCGTCATCAGATCGAGCAGCACGAAGAATCGGCCGTAACCTTCCTCTTCGGCCATGTAACGCACCGAGTAGATCCGTACCACCAGGCTGATGCCGGCAATCAGCAGACCCATCAACACGCTGAGGGGATCGAAAATCAGGCTGCCCCAGGAGTCGCCGATGGCCACCGACGCGACCTCCTGGCCGGACAGCACCAGACCCAACAGGATCGCGGCGACCAGGAAGGAGACCGTGCTGCTGGCGACGCTGATGCGGGCGACGCTTCGTCCCATCGGTCCGCTCGAAAGATGGGTGAGCAATGCCGACGCGAGCGGCAGTGAGGGCAGGAGTAAGACGAGCTGATCTGTGATATTCATCCCATCCGCATGATCAGCCGCAGATTCCAGAGTCTTCGACGGGGGTAGTACACTTCACGTTAAGGGTGTCCGACGTGCAGCCCGGCGTTGATGATGCGATAGAAGCTTACCATAAGGCGAGCCGATAATTAGACCCGACATGCAACACTGGAGGTGGGCCTGTCAGGGGTGATGAACACTGTGGAGTTGTAATTCTGGACAGGCTCCGTTCGCGAACAAAGGCTTTAACTCATAGTGGCTGGCGCGTATTGCTGTGGGCCGCGCTGGCATTGCCCTGCGCGTTGCATGCCGTGCCAAAGATCCATGCCGCTGAAGGCGATGGTGCCTGGCGGCTGGAGATCACGGGCCACCACATCTTTTTGTTTGGCGAGCCCAAGCTGGGTGGCGGTATCCGCATCCCCTGGGAGGTAGTGATCGAGTTCGAGGCGAGTCAGGGATACTTCGGGGTCGGTAGTGGCCGAGCGCGCTTGCTGGATAGCGCTGACACGGTCTCATACCCGGCCGGCTGGTTCGACTGTCGCCAGGTCGAGGGCAGCTACCTCGACAGCAATCTGGTCATGCACCAGACGCCACGGGTGCGTTTCGCTGCGTTCCCGGTAGCAGGGGAGGTCCGCGATGGCCGGGTTACCCTCCAGCCCGGCTACGAACCGCCGGGCAATTACCTGGCAGTCACCTACCGTTGCGTGACCGAGAATCCGATCGCCGAGAACTGGTTCGCCCTGGCGGAGCGGGACAAGCAGGTGCTCGGCAAGCGACAGGATACGGAATCCACGCGCGATGGTGTCTGGCAGTCGGCGCGGGTGCGAGAGGTGGCGGCGTTGCCGCCCGAAGGACTGCTTGATCTGCCGTTGACCGACGGCTGGCTGTTCGTCGAGGGTGCGCCGGACAGCGACCGTTTCGTCCGCTTCAGCCTGAGTCGCAGCGACTGAGTGGCGGGAGTGGTGCGGTGACCAGGAACAGCACCGGTCCGGGCGATTCGTGCCGTTCGATACGGTGGGTGGCGGGCAGTCGGTCCAGCCACTCCAATACTGCATCCGACTCGCCCTGGGCACCGGCATGTTCGCGGTACAGCAGTAACGACAGCAGGCCACGGGGTCGCAACAACCTCAGTGCCTGATCCAGCGCCGCCACGGTGGTCTCTCCCCGGGTGATCCGGGTCTTGTCTCCACCCGGCAGATAGCCCAGGTTGAACATCACCGCGGCGACCCGCCCGATCCAATCCGTCGGCACCTGCTCAAGCATCCGTTCGTGGCCGCACAGGTGCACCTCTGCCACCGCATCCAGCTGTGACGCGACCAGCCTGGCGCGCGTTTTTACGACCGCGTCGGCCTGCACATCAAAGCCGATGACGCGACCCTGCGGCGCGACCCTGCCTGCCAGAAACAGCGTGTCATGACCGTTGCCCACGGTCGCGTCGATCGCGAGGGATCCGGCGTCGAGGATTTTGTCGACGGCGTCCTGTGCCAGCGCGGTGAGGGGTTGGAAAGGCCTCATGCAAAACGCCGGATATCCGCCTCCTGCGGGAGCGGGGCGCCATCAACCAGGTGCGCGCTCATGCGCTCGGCGTACCAGGGTATGGTGAGTGCACCGCGCGCGCCGAAACCGTTGAACACCCAAAGCCGAGACTGTTCCGGGTGACGGCCGAGCAGCGGATAACGGTCACGGGTGGCAGGGCGTATCCCGGCCTGATGTTGCACGACCCGCGTTTCGAAGTTCGACGGCAGGATGGCGTCCAGCCCGGCCAACAGCTCCTGCTTCCCGGTCGGGGTCGGTTGGTTGTCGAGCCGATGGTGTTCGTGGGTGGCGCCCAGGCGCAGTTCGGCGTTCGCCAGCGGTACCAGCCAGTGGGCGCCGTTGATGATGTGCCGTGGTCGCCAGCCGTCGATCTGCAGGTTCAATATCTCGCCCTTGTCGGGGGCCAGCGGCAGGCCACTGAACCAGGGATTGCTGCGCAGCCGGGCGCCGTCGCAAAAGACCAGGCGCTGTGCCTCGATACCTGTGACCGCCACACCGCCATCGGAAACATCGATCTGATCGCAGGCCAGCTCGTGCTCGAGCAGAGAATCATTGTCCTGCAGCCAGGCCCGAAGGTTGGCCAAAAGCAGTGGCATGTCGACATAGCCGGTGCGGTGCTGGGTGAACCCCCCGTAGGGCGTGGCAACCGGTTCCGGACAGCCGCCTGCCTCGAAGGATGCGGCGAGCAGATCGTGGCTGGCCGGGTCGTCCAGGCGGCGCGCGTGGAAGCGTCGCTGCCCGGGGGATCTGAACAGGCGCAGCATGGGGAGTGGATGAAAAAAGGTGCTGCCGAACTGCGTGGCCAGCACGGCGTAGCAGCGATCGCTCGCCCGCAGCCAGTCGTCCGTCTCGGGACGGCGATTGAAACGCATCCCGGCCAGCGGGTTTATGAGTCCTGCGGCTACAGTGGACGATGAACTTTTGTGGCCGTCGTCCAGGACGCATACGCGCAGTCCCGAGCGGATCAGCATCCAGGCCAGCAGGCTGCCCGCCAGGCCCTGTCCCAGGATAAGGGTGTCGATGTGTGTCTGCGACATGCCCGCATTGTGGCATGTCGGGCGAGCGCACCCTACGGGCGGGGTAATCCTGCCGCGTGTCTGGCGGCCCGTTTCCGCAGCGGGATCTGTTCCGGGCCCTGGAGTGTCGCAAGGATTGTGCTGCGGGCCAGTTCCGCCACCTGTTTGCGGCTGTGCCCGCTGAGTGTGATCGCCTGGCTGAAAACCACATGCACCGCGGTGTGATCACGGGTGATAAGCCCGCGCAGGTTTTGCGCAATCGGCTGGTTGTCGGTGTAGGGCGCGACCGGGTCGAATTCACCGTCGATGTGGTAGCGCAGGGTGACTGGGGTTACATCGGTTCCGGTGTCGATCGCCGCCGCGAACAGGCGGGAGAAGAAAGGGCGCAACTCGCGTCCGTCCGTGGTCGTGCCTTCGGGAAACAGGGTCAATATGCCGTCATCGCGCAGGCGATCTCCTATCTGCTCACTGACCGTACTTGCCTCGTTGTTACCGCGGCGGATAAAAACCGTTCCCGATCTGGCGGCCAGCCAGCCCATCACCGGCCATTCGCGCACCTCGTGCTTGGATAGAAAATCGGTGTGTGTCAGCCCGCCCAGGACGACGATATCGAGCCAGGAGACATGATTGCTGACCAGCAGGGCGGGGGGCCGGGGGCGTGGCCCGGAGACCGTGATACGGACTCCCAGGATATCGGCGACCCGGTTATGCCACCAGGAGGTGGCATGTGGATCGGTATGCAGACCCGACCCATTGCGCCTGGTCAGTGCCAGCGTCGTAAGCAGCACCCCCAACACCAGGTGCAGGGTCAGCAGGACCAGGCGCCGGATCACCCTGAAATGGTTCATTCCTCTGTCCTCGGCACCGCCGGGACGGGGCGGCCCTGTTAATGATGCCTGCATGGCCCCTGGCTTCGCCAGCTTCGGGGGTGGATGGGGCGCGCCAGAGAGGGTTTCGGGGGCTTATCAGTGAAAATTTCAAGGCTGCGATACAGGATTGGCGGCAACCGCCTTGTGGAAATTCCGGCCGAAATCAGTTGCTGGTGCGCTAGAATGGCCGCTTGTTTCAATCCAGGTTCAGGCCTATGCCCCATACCCCCCGCGGTGCGCCTTACCCGTTGCTCGAAGAAATCGAGTCGACCGGCGGCCTGCGTGCCCTGCCGTCGGCAGAACTGCCGGCGCTGGCGGACGAGGTGCGTCGGTTCCTGGTCAACACGGTTTCGCAGACCGGGGGGCACCTGGCCGCCGGCCTGGGCGTGGTCGAGCTCACGGTCGCTCTGCACTATGTATTCAACACCCCGCACGACCGCTTGATCTGGGATGTCGGACATCAGGCCTATCCGCACAAGATCCTGACCGGCCGGCGCGCGCGCATGGAAACACTGCGCAAGAAGGACGGTTTGTCCGGTTTTCTTAAACGCGACGAATCCGAATACGATGCTTTCGGTGCCGGTCATTCCAGCACCTCCATCAGCGCGGCCCTAGGGATGGCTGTGGCGGCCAAGGCCGCCGGGGAGCAGCGAGAGCACATTGCGGTTATCGGCGACGGGGCCCTGTCGGCCGGCATGGCGTTTGAGGCGCTCAACCATGCCGGCGCGCTGGATCTCGATCTGCTGGTGATACTCAACGACAACGACATGTCGATCTCGCGGCCGGTAGGTGCGATCAGCAACTATCTGGCGCGGGTCCTGTCCAGCGGTCTTTACAACCGCGTGCGCGAGGGCGGCAAGCACGTACTGAGCGGCCTGCCAGGGATGAAGGATCTGGTCCACAGCCTGGAAGAACACATGAAGGGCATGGTGATGCCCGGTACCCTGTTCGAGGAACTCGGTTTCAACTACATCGGCCCGATCGACGGGCACGATCTGCCGATGTTGGTCAATACGCTGCGCAACATGAAGGTGATGCGCGGCCCACGTTTCCTGCATGTGGTCACGCAGAAGGGCCGGGGCTATGCGCCGGCGGAGGGCGATCCCTGCGTTTACCATGGCGTTACGCCCTTCAACCCGTCGACCGGGCAAATGGCCAAAAAGTCCGGTGGCAAGAGTTTCACCAAGGTCTTTTCAGACTGGATCTGTGATGCGGCTGCGAAAGACACCAGGCTCATGGCCGTTACCCCGGCGATGTGCGAGGGCTCCGGGCTGGTCGATTTCTCGGAACGATTTCCGAAACGTTATTTCGATGTGGGCATCGCCGAACAGCATGCGGTCACCTTTGCGGCGGGCATGGCCTGTGATGGTCTCAAGCCGGTAGTGGCCATCTATTCGACCTTCCTGCAGCGGGCCTACGATCAGCTCGTGCATGATGTCGCCCTGCAAGATCTGGACGTGACGTTCGCCGTTGACCGCGCCGGGCAGGTAGGCGCCGATGGCGCCACCCATGCCGGCAGCTTCGATATCAGCTATGCGCGCTGCATCCCCAATATGGCGATCCTTGCGCCCAGTGATGAGGCGGAGTGTCGTGCGATGCTGCATACGGCGTATGGACACAAGGGGCCTGCCATGGTGCGCTATCCCCGCGGTGCCGGCGTCGGTGCGGAGGTCGGCAGCGAACTCGAAACCCTTCCCTGGGGTCGTGCCGACCCGGTCCTGCATGGGCAGGGTGTGGCGATCCTGGTCTTCGGGACCCTGCTCGATTCTGCGCGCCAGGTGGCAGAAAGCCTGGGGGCGACCCTGGTCAATATGCGTTTCGTCAAGCCGCTGGACGCGGAGATGGTACTGAAACTTGCTGTCGATCATCGGCTGCTGGTGACAATTGAGGAGAACGTAGTCCATGGCGGTGCGGGTTCAGCGGTCAATGAGACGCTGCATGCCGCCGGCATTGCCGCCAAAGTGCTCAACCTGGGGCTGCCAGATGCTTTCATCGAGCAGGGCACCCAGGCGGAACAACTACAGATGGCAGGGCTGTCGACTGCACAGATCGAGGACAGGATCCGCGCCGCGCTGGGTGATCTGGACGAATCGACCGTTCAGCTGAACAGGGTCAATACGCCGGTATAGCCGTAAAGACGGTTGTGCGAAATCTCGCCGTTGGCATAAAAGCCGGCCAGTGGGACATCGCCGAGCAGTCGCCCCACCAGCTTCATCTCGTCGGAGTTTTCGCCGAACAGATTGCGGCCGCGCCCCAGGCAGGAATGGTAGAGCGCTCCGCGGGGTTCGCCGGGGAGTCTAGCGAGGAGGTTTTTGATCATGTGCTCGAGGTCCTCGCGCGCCGTCTCCGCATCGCGTCTTGCGAACTGAATCTCCATCCCTGGCGTCAGCATGTCACCGATCGCCAGCATGCCCTGATCCGGGTCGATGCCGATCAGGTTGCGGACCAGGTAGTCTCCGGTATCCGAGGCGGGGATCGGCAGGGCCGCAAAGATATAGCCGCCGACCCGGCTCAGATCGCGCGCCAGGACCTCGCCGATATCCTCCTTGAACACGTCCAATGCGGGACGATCATCGATCGTCGCGACGACATTGCGCTCGCAGCCGGTGATGCGGTGTCTTTGCCCGATCAGGCTGCAGCCCTGGCTCAGACCGGTGCTGATGTTGACGCCGGCACTGAAAAGGACCCCCGATAGGCCGTTTCCGGTCGCACGATCGGCGATCTGCAGCGGCAGTGATTCCGCAGACGCGATACCGCCCACCAGAAAGCCGCCCTGCAGGCCGGTGCTCAGGGTTTCGAGCAGCGCGGGCAGGCGGTTGCTGCCGGGGTCGGCATGTACCACTGCGACTGAGGCCATGGTGCGTTCGCGCCAGCCGGCAGTCGCGCTCAGCCAGTCGCCAGGGTCCTTCTCAAAGGCGGGGACGACGCGGAAATCGTCATCTACAAAGGGGGTGACAAGGATCGACATTGCCGCCCCGGCATAGGTTTCGTGACCACTGCTGCACAGGCCCATGCCTACGCAACCGACCCAATGGGCGATACCACTGCGCTCACGCAGGTAGTCGAGGATATGGTCGGTATCCGCCGCCAGCGGCTCCGAGATGTAGATGAAAGCCAGGGCGCCAGGCCGCGTCCCGGTGACCCTGGCAAGCGCCTGGTCGCAGAGGTCGCGCCACTCGGCTCCGGTTACGTGGATGCTGCTGAATGCGGACATGCTGACAATTTACAGGTGGCGGCCGCTGGCCGCCACCGTGGACTGATCAGTCGCCGCGCTGCTCCATCATCTGGTGGATGATGGGGCCAAAGATGATTTCCATCGCGAAGCTCATCTTGCCGCCGGGTACAACGATGCTGTTGCGACGAGACATGAACGAACCGCTGATCATCGACAGCAGGTACGGGAAGTCGGTATTGAACTTGTTCGGGTCGGTGAAGCGGATTACCACGAAGCTCTCATCCGGGGTCGGGATATCGCGCGCGATAAAGGGGTTGGAGGTGTCGACCAGCGAGACACGCTGGAAGTTGATGTCGGTGCGCGAAAACTGCGGCGTGATATGGGTGATGTAATCGGGCATGCGGCGCATGATCGTATCGACCACCGCCTCGGGCGAATAGCCGCGCTCCAAGTTGTCGCGATGGATCTTCTGAATCCATTCCAGGTTCACGATCGGCACCACGCCGATGCCCAGGTCCACGTGCTGGGCAACATTACAATCGTCGCAGGTTACCAGACCGTGCAGACCCTCGTAGAACAGCAGGTCGGTGCCTTCCGGGATCGGTTCCCAGGGGGTGAACTCGCCGGCCTTCTTGTCGGTGCCAAGGCGCCCGTTCTGGTCGGCGGCTTCGTCGTCGTTATGCAGGTAGTAGCGTTTTTCACCGGTACCTGTCTCGCCGTAGGTCCTGAACAGTTCCTCCAGCTTGTCGAAGCGGTTGGCCTCCGGGCCGAAGTGACTGAGATGCTCCTCGGCCATCTTGACCTTCATCTCGGCGCGTTCGTAGCGGTGGAAGCTGTCGCCTTCGACGACGGCGGCATTGATGTGCTCGCGGGTGAAGATATGCTCGAAGGCACGTTTTACAGTGGTGGTTCCGGCGCCGGACGAACCGGTTACTGCCACGACGGGATGTTGTTTGGACATACTGTCCCCCCTGAATTTTCGATTTTTAAACCTGATTGGCGACGAGGAAGCAAAACGAAGTATGAAAGCGCCCCGGCAGGACACACTGAAAACGCCGGGTCTGCTCGCGCGACATCTTAATTCAGTACTTCCTAATTTAATACTGCGCGCGACTATACCACAGCACCGTGACGGCGCCCTTTATCCCCGAGTTGGTATGGACAAGCAGTTGCGCTGAATCAAATACGGATCATTTTTCGCGGCGCGAGAGATCATGCCTCCGGTGTCGTAGTGATCAATTAACCGCATGATTTTAAAGACGAATATTTATCTTGCCGACCCGGATTCGGGAAGGGTATGGCAAAAATACAGCGCAAATGGCGGCGCTGGATGCGTTAACGCGTTATCCTTGCGCGCTCGCGGATTCCCGGTCCCGGCCGCTTGGCGCGCTATTGCCAAGTGGTTCCACGCCCGGCGTGATTCCGCGCGATGGCCGAGTCTGTCTCCAGTGTGAAATCGCGGGGGGTTCACTTCACCATCACCACAGCGCCTGTGGCCGGCACGCGCGGCCAGGCCGACAGTGTCCATTGCTTTGTTTGACCCTTGCCCTGCCCAGCAGTGGGGCGGAGGGCTTTTATTTTTATCGGCAGCCTAAATGGAAGATATCTATCCTTATCCAGTCGCCCGCATCGGCCTGATCGGCGGCGGACAGCTCGGGCGCATGCTGGTCCGGGCCGCCAAGAGCCTCGGCTGCACCTGTGTCGTGCTCGATCCGGTGCAAGGGTCTCCGGCGGGGCAACTGTCGGGTCACCAGATCGTCGGTGAATACAGTGATCCTGCCCGGTTGAGGGAGCTGGCTGAATCTTGCGATGTGGTGACCTTCGAGCTGGAGAATATCGAGACCGAGACCCTGCTCGCGCTCGAGGCTGAGGGCCACCGCATCTTTCCGCACCCGGCATTGCTTGCCACCATCCAGGACAAATTCAGGCAGAAGACCTTTTTGCGCGACGCCGGGATCCCCACTTCGGATTTCATCGATATGCCCGAGCCGGAGGCTGGCGCCTTTGCGGCTTTCGGCTACCCGCTGGTGCAGAAGGCGCGACGCGGTGGTTATGACGGTCGCGGCGTGGTGGTGATGCCGGGGCAGGACTGCTTCGAGCAGCACTTGCCGGTCCCCAGTTTTGTCGAACGTTTCGTCGAGGCGGAGAAGGAACTGGCTGTCATGGTGGCCAGGAATGTCGGTGGTGAGTGCAGGGCCTATCCGGCCGTGGAGATGCGTTTTCATGCCGGTGATAATGTACTCGATTATCTGCTGGCACCGGCCGAGGTGCCCGAAGTGATAGCGCGGACAGCCGAGGGCCTGGCGATTCGCACGGTCGAGGCGATGCAGGGTGTCGGGGTCTTTGGGGTGGAGATGTTCCTGACCCCGGAAGGTGAGCTGTTGGTCAACGAGGTCGCGCCGCGTACACACAACTCCGGCCACCACACCATCGAGGCATGCGTCACGGACCAGTTTCAGCAGCATCTGCGGGCCATTCTGGGCCTCCCGCTCGGCGACACGCGGCAGCTGTCGCCGGCGGCCATGGTCAATCTCCTCGGCGAACCCGGCTACGAGGGGCGGCCGATGATCACGGGGCTCGCGGCTGCGCTGGCGGTCTCCGGCGTCTGTGTGCATATCTACGGCAAGGCGGTGACCAAGCCGGGGCGCAAGATGGGGCACCTGACCGTGATCGAGGAGTCGGTCGAGGCCGCCTGCCGCAAGGCGGAGCAGGTCAAGAACATCATAAAAGTACTGGGAGACAAGCAGTTATGACGGACCCACGGGTGGGCATAATCATGGGGAGCGATTCCGATCTGCCGGTCATGCAGGATGCAGCAGCGGTTTTGCGCGAGTTTGGTGTGCCTTACGAGATGACCATAGTCTCTGCACACCGAACGCCCGGCCGCCTGTACGAGTATGCGCGGACGGCCAGGGATCGGGGCCTCCGCGTGATTATTGCCGGTGCCGGCGGTGCCGCACATCTGCCGGGCATGGCGGCGGCAATCAGCGAATTGCCCGTCATTGGTGTGCCGGTCAAGAGTTCAGCGCTGAATGGTGAGGATTCTCTGTTGTCCATCGTGCAGATGCCTGGGGGCATTCCGGTCGCCACCGTGGCCATCAACGGTGCCAAGAACGCCGGCATACTCGCGACCCAGATACTGGGTGTCGCCGACCCCTCACTGCTCGACCGGGTGGTGCAGTACAAAAAGGACCTCGAGGCGATGGTAATGGGCAAGGTTGAGAAACTCGCGGCCGAACAGGCCGGCTGAAACATTCCGCTTGAACAAAAAAGCCCTGACGGTCTGCTCGTCAGGGCCTTTCTCCGGCTCACTTGGCCACTACTTCAAAACAGGCTGCTGTTGATCCACATGTGCGTGGCAATGCTGGCCGCATAGCCCAGCCCGATCACCGGGGCCCATTTGAGGTGGCCGAAGAAGGTGTATCTCCCGCGTGCCTGGCCCATCAGCGCTACACCGGCGGCCGAGCCGATAGACAGCATCGAACCACCTACACCTGCGGTGAGCGTGACCAGCAGCCATTGTCCCATGGACATGTCCGGCATCATGGTCAGCACGGCGAACATGACCGGGATGTTGTCGACGATCGCCGACAGGATACCGACCATGATGTTGGCATTGGTCGCGCCCCAATCGATGTACATCAGCTCGGAGGCCATCCCCAGATAGCCGATGAAGCCCAGGCCGCCCACGCACAGCACCACGCCATAGAAGAACAGCAGGGTATCCCATTCGGCCCGCGCGATCTTGTTGAAAACGTTGAACACCGGCAGGCTGCCCATGGCCTCGTCGTGATCCACCTCGGTCTCGAACTGATGCCTGGACATGTCCATTTCCAGGTGCACGGTCTTCTTCAGGTAGTAGCCGAAGAACTGCAGGTAGGAGAGGCCGGTCAGCATGCCGATCACCGGTGGCAGGTGCATGAAGTTGTGGAAGCTGACCGCGGTGGCGATGGTCAGCAGGAACAGGGCGATGATGCGCTTTGCGCCGCGCTTCATCGACACTGCCTCGCCGTCGCCATCCGGATGCTCGTCCGGCACCGCCATCACCATGATTGCGGCCGGCACGATCCAGTTGACCAGTGAAGGAATGAAAAGAGCGAAGAAGGTGCCGAATCCCACCACGCCCTGGGCGGTCTCGATACCCTTCTGCCAGACCATCAGGGTGGTGATGTCGCCGAAGGGGCTGAAGGCACCACCGGCATTGGCCGCCACCACGATATTGATGCAGGCGAGCAGGACAAATTTGGTATTGTCGCCACCCACCGCAAGTATTACCGCGCACATCAGCAGGGCGGTGGTCAGGTTGTCTGCGATCGGGGAGATGAAGAACGCGAGTACACCGGTTATCCAGAACAGCTTGCGGAAGCCATAGCCTTTCTTGACCAGCCAGGAGCGCAGGGCCTCGAACACGTTGCGCTCGTCCATGGCGTTGATGTAGGTCATCGCGACCAGCAGGAACAGCATCAGCTCGGCATATTCGAGCAGGTTGTGCCGCACCGCTATTTCAGCCGCGTGCGTGATGCCATTGTTGACGTAGACGATCGCGATCAGCGCCCAGATGACACCGGCCGCCAGGATCACCGGCTTGGATTTGCGCAGGTGGGTGAATTCTTCTGCCATGACCAGCGCGTAGGCCAGAGCGAAGATGGCCAGTGCGGTGAAACC
This sequence comes from uncultured Gammaproteobacteria bacterium, assembly GCA_964497145.1. Classification (GTDB taxonomy): domain Bacteria; phylum Pseudomonadota; class Gammaproteobacteria; order Chromatiales; family Chromatiaceae; genus Thiosocius. The sequence goes on along the minus strand of CAZCDY010000002.1, from coordinate 40,279 downwards.
GACCCAGTGTCCAGTCAGGTCCAGACGCTCACCGTCGCCTCCTCCCATGGCGAGCGCCAGGGCCGGCGACAGTAGCAGCAGGGGGACAAGCAGACGCAACAGTGTTGTCATTGTTTTCTCCGTGATTCTGGACGACTCGGATCGGGTTCAGCCATCGACGGCTACCGTGCGCAGCGCGCGATTTTCCGATATAGGAGGCTGGGGCGGAAGCGAATTCCACCAATAATCATTCACAAAACTGTAACATTTCAGGGGTCCGGGAGGCCAACGCCCGGATTGAGGATGTTGTCGGGGTCAAATTGGCGCTTGATCGCGGCCATCAATTGCAGACTGGTGTGGTCGAGTTCGCGGCCGACGAATTCACGTTTCACCCAGCCGACACCGTGTTCACCGGACAGGCTGCCGTCCAATGACAGGACCAGATCGAATACCGCGTCGAGGCAGGGCGTGGCTGCCGCCATCTGAACCGGATCGTCCGGGTCGACCAGCAGGTTGACGTGGATATTGCCGTTGCCGGCATGGCCGAAATTGACGATGGTCACGCCAAATTCGCTGGCCAGCCTTTCCAGACCGTCGATCAGTAAGGGTATCTTTGACACCGGGACGACCACGTCTTCGTTGATCTTCTTGGGCGCGACATTGCGCAGGGCGGGGGAAAGCGCCTTGCGCGTGCGCCAAAGTTTGGCCACCTCCTGGTCCGTGGTTGCGGTGTCGATCTGCAGGCAGCCCTTGCCCTGGGCCGCGGCGGAGACCTGGGCGGCGCTGGCCTCGATCCCGGCGGCGGGTCCATCGACCTCGATCATCAACAAGGCGCGCGCGTCCGCAGGCAGGCCGAGATCGGAAAAATTGCGCACCATGTCGATCGCGGTGCCGTCCATGAATTCCAGGGCGCAGGGTGTCACCGGCTGGGCCATGATCCGCGACACTGCCTCCGCGGCACTGTGGATATCGCGATAGATTGCCTGCAGGGTCCGTTTTGCCTCTGGCAGGGGGGTGAGCTTCAATGTCGCTCCGGTGATCACGGCGAGCGTACCCTCGGATCCGATCAGCAGTCGGGTCAGGTCGTAGCCGACCACGCCCTTGGTGGTTGCGACGCCGGTCTTCAGTGGTTCGCCGGCCCCCGTGACGGCCTGCAGGCCGAGCGTGTTCTCACGCGGGGTGCCGTATTTGACTGCGCGCGGGCCGGCCGAGTTGTAGGCCAGGTTGCCACCGACGGTACAGACTGCCGCACTGGTCGGGTCCGGCGGCCAGAAGAAACCGTGCTCCGCCGCGGCCTGTTGCAACTCCTGGTTGGTGTAGCCGGGCGATATGCGCGCTACGCGGTTGGCCGGATCGATCGTGAGTTCAGCCCGCATACGTTCCATCGACAAGACGACGCCGCCGCGCAAGGGTACCGTGGCGCCGGTGGTGCCGGTGCCGCGACCGCGCGTGACCAGGGCTACCCGATGCTGGCGGCAGAATCCCACGAGTTCACGGATCTGGTCGGCGTCGCGAGCGAAACAGACCGCCTGAGGGACCGCGTGCCGCCTGCTGTTGTCATAACCATAGGCCCAGCAGTCGCTGGCCGCGGTAAGCAGCCCCTGCGCCCCGAAAATCGCGTTCAATTCCGCGATCAAAGGAGCCGCTAGAGGCTCCGCTGTCTCGTTTGTGCTACTCGTTGAGGTATTCAAACAGTTTGACCACGCGCTTCACGCCACTGACGAAGCGGACCTCTTCGACAACGGCGTTGGCCTCGGTGGGGGTCAGCAGGCCCATCAGGTAGACGCTGCCCAGGGAGCTCACGACCATTACCCGCGTGGGATCAAAGCCGTCAATCTTCACATTGAACAAGGCGATTTTGACACGCGATGTCAGATAGCTGTCCGATGTCGCATCGCTGAGTGTGGGTTCGGCCCCTAGAGTCACTTCGTCGAATACGGCCCGTACCCCGTCTATCGCGGCGACGCGCTGCCGAAACCGTTCGATCACTTCCCGGTTCTGGGCCTGCCCGGTGAGCAGCACCTGATGGTTGAAGACATCGATGTCGATGCTGGCCTTCTGCCGGAGATCCGCGTCATTGTTGCGCAGATCGTTGGCCTTCAGATAGATGGTATTGTCTTCGAGGACTGTCTCGGCCGTGCGGCGGTCATGCGCCACCGAAGCGCCTGTGGCTGCGCCCCCGACCACGACTGCAGCGCAGCCGCTGAGCCCCAGCGCCAGAAGTCCGATCAAAATGTTTCTTGCCAGCAAAGTCTTTCCTTGCATATCGAGTTAACCACCCATCAGTTGAAGATCAATCAGGTCACAAAGGCAATGAATCACCAGGCGATGATTTTCCAGTATGCGCGCCGCGTCTTCACTGGGCGCTCGGATCTCTATGTCGTTCGTACGCAGTCTCTCTGCCACGCCGCCACCGTCCCGCCCGGTCAATGCGATGATCTGCATCTGGCGCTCCTCTGCAGCCTCGACCGCGGCGATCATGTTGCTGGCCGCACCATTGATGCTCAGCGTCAATAGGACATCACCGGGGTGCCCGAGCGCACCGATCTGGTTGGCGAAAATCGCGCTGAAGCCTTCGTCGATGGCGATTGCTGTCAGGGTGGCGGCATCCGAATTCAATGCAATCGCGGGGAGGCCCGGGCGCTCTCGTTTGAAGCGGTGCAGCATCTGTGCGGCAAAATACTGCGCATCGGCTGCCGAGCTGCCGTTGCCGCAACTCAGCATTTTGCCGCCGCCCAGCAGACTGGTCACGATGCATTGCGCCGCCATGGCAATGGGTGTCGCCTGCATCTCTGCGGCCTCGGCATTCAGTCTTACGCTTTCGTCAAACAGGGCGGTGACGCGATCGATCGGGTCCACGGTGCATCTTTCGTCTATGTCGGATCAATCCGGCAAGTGTCGCATGCCGGCACCCCTCGGGTCGATCTCAGGCACCGAAGGCGTCGCGAATCCAGCGTCCTTCATCGTCCCGTTCGAAGGCCACGACGTCGAACCGGCACGGTCCCGACCAGCCGCTGGACATGAGATAGTGCCGGGCCGCGAGAATCAGTCGCTGCTGTTTGCCGGGGCCGACGCTGGCAGCAGCCCCGCCATAACCGCTGTGACTGCGATATCGCACCTCGACGAATACCATCTGATCGCCATCGCGCATGATCAGGTCGATCTCGCCGCCGCGACAGCGGTAGTTGCGTGCAATGGTGCGCAGTCCCTCGTGCATCAGCATCGCTTCTGCACGAGTCTCGGCATCCTTGCCAAGGTCCCGCGTCGTTCGCATCACGACAGGGGCGTGCCGTTTTCTGCAGCCGGCTGTTCGGGCGCGGCGGGCGCAACCGGTGTTATGGCTTCGGCGCCTCCCTGCAGGTCGAGACGTGGCGCGAAGCCGAGTATCTCGTTCTCCTCGCCCAGGCGCACCCAGACCAGCTGGCGGTGAATCTGGTGCGTTTCGTCCATGAACAGGTTGCCTGTGCTGCCGTCGAGGGATTCGTAACGACTGCTCTGAAGACGCTTGAGATGGGGTGCCAGGCGCATCGCATCCATCCCCATGGCATAGAGACGGGCGTAGCCCGAGCCGCTCTTGGGCAGATAGCGGGCGACGGTCGCCCTGCTGTTCGGATCTTCGGCATCCGCAAACAGCATCCAGGGGATGTCCGGCAGCATGATGCCCTTCATGTCTTCGACCTGGTTCGACGTAAGCTGTCCCAGCCAGGCATGAGACGTGGCATACAGCGGCAGTTCACCGGCGTGATGGAACTGCAGCTGCGGCCGGATGCCCTGCGCCTGCACCGGACGGGCGGCGATGAATACCGCGTCCACGTCATCGCGTCGGCGTGGTTCGAACTCCACTTTCTTGCCCAGCCAGGCCTGCATTTTGCGATGGCGGGCCTCACTCTGGTCGAGGTGCAAAAGCTGTGTGATGGTCTCGCTGTAATCGTGGCTCGCGGTGTCGTAACGGGCCACGCCTGCCACGCTGCCGCCCAGGCTCAGCCAACGTTCCTCGAAGGCATTCGCCAGGCGGTCACCCCAGGCACCCTGAGGCGCCAGTATGATCGGCCGCCGGCTGCCATCCAGCCAGGCCCTTTCCGCCGCCTGACGGGCCTCGTCTTCCGGAGACAACGAGAACATGAAAAGATTGGCGGGCGGGGCCGCGTCGATTGCGATCTGATTCAATGCCAATACCGGGACCGGAAGTTCGCCGGCGCGGGTGAGTTGCGCCACCGCATCCTTTTGCAAAGGACCGATCACGAGTTCGGCACCCTCGGAGACGGCGCGACTGTACAGTGGCCAGATCCCGGCCGGATCGGTTGAGTCGTAGAAACGCAGCTCGGTGCGCCGGCCCTGGGCCTGTTCGAAGCGGCTGATCACGATGCCGTCGCGGATCGCGGCCGCGACCTCCGCATACACGCCTGACTGAGGCAGCAGCACCGCGATGCGTGATACCTGCTGCAGCTGGTTTTGCAGCTGAAGACGGTAATTTGCAATCAGCTCCGGTAATGCGGGGTGCTGCGGGAAACTCTGCCGCCAGGCCGTCAGCTGGGGTTCCAGTGCGTCCGGCTCGCTGCCGTGCTTTTTTACCAGCAGCGCCAGCTGCATCCAGCCGCCCGAGACGCCCGGTGGCGAGGGCTGTAGGCGCTCGAGTGCCTGTTCGTTGAGCAATGCCAGGGTGCGCAGGATCTCGGTCTGGGTTTCCAGCCGCTGCTGCGGGTCGGTCTGCAGGGCGTCGATGGCTTGCAGGGCGTTCGCGGTCTCCAGCAGATTGCCCATCTGCCGGTACGCGGCGGCGAGATTGCGGTAGAAACGGATGCGCAACTCGGTGCTCGAGCGCCCGTCCGGCGGCGCGCCGAGCTCGCTGAGGGCATCAAGGGGCCGCATCTCCTGTAACAGGACCTCGGTCTGCAGCAGTCGTCGTTCCAGCGCCTGCTCGCCAGTCAGAACTGTCGGTGCCAGCTGCGCGAGTGCTGAGCGGATACCGTCCCAGTCAGAACCGGCCCGCGATGCCTCGGCGGCCTCGAGCAGGTAGGTTGCCTGCTGCGGTCCGGCCGGTGTGCGTGCCGCCAGCTGGCGATAGATCTCGGCTGCCGCCAGATACTGCTGCGTCGCCATCAGGCTTTGGGCACGTGCGATATCCGCCCGGTCACCGGGGCGTGAAGGTCGGTCGGGGGTCTGGCCGCAACCGGTCGCCAGGGCGAGCCAGATCAAGAGAGGCAGGAGACGGAACAGATTGGCGGCTTGCATGGGAGATAGCGTGCGGTCAGGATGGGATGTCGAGTATCAGAGGTGAGAATAGAGGTGTCAAACGCGGCCGGTCGGCTGTACATCGTCGCCACACCCATTGGCAACCGCGAAGACATAA
>CAZCDY010000002.1:3294-34940 GCA_964497145.1 uncultured Gammaproteobacteria bacterium | reverse complement strand
GTCGATCGTGTGGTCGCGGAAGACACCCGCCACAGTGGGCGCCTGCTTGCGCACCTGGGGATCGATCGCCCGATGATGTCGCTGCATGAGCACAACGAAACCGAGGCGGCCCGGCGTGTGATCGATTATCTGCTTGCCGGAGAGTCGCTGGCCTTGATCTCGGATGCCGGCACGCCACTGATCAGTGATCCGGGGTTTTCGCTTGTACGCAGCTGTCTGGCGCAGGGCATCGTGGTGGTGCCGATTCCGGGGCCGAGCGCCCTGATCGCGGCCTTGTCCGTCTCTGGCCTGCCGACCGACCGGTTTCGTTTCGAAGGCTTTCTGCCACGCCGGCAGCAGGCGCGCCTGGCCCACCTGGAGGCATTGCGGCACGAGCCGGTCACCCTGATCTTTTACGAGTCGTCACACCGGGTGCTGGAGGCGCTGCGCGACCTGGTCACGGTATTCGGTCCGGCGCGTCCTGCCGTTCTGGCACGCGAACTGACCAAGCTGCACGAAACGGTGATCTCTGCTCCTTTGGTGGATCTGCTCGATCGCGTCGAAGGCGATGAGAATCAGCGTAAAGGTGAATTTGTACTGATGCTGGCCGGCGCCCCTGTGCAGAACGATGCGTCGTCGCTGGACCTGGACAGCCTGCTGGCCGTCCTGCTGGATGAACTGCCGCTGAAGCAGGCGGCGGCGCTGGCCGCACGCATCAGTGGCGAGAAAAAGAACCTGCTTTACCAGCGTGCGTTGGAACTGACGCGGCGTTGACGGGCTTGCCTGCAGGGTGCGCTTGCCCTAGGGTGCAACGCGGAGTCGGCCAGACGATCGCGGTCGCCGCAAGGCGGCGGAGGAAAGTCCGGGCTCCGCAGGGCGAGAGGCCAGGTAACGCCTGGGCGACGCGAGTCGACGGAAAGTGCAACAGAAAGCAAACCGCCTATGGCACCGGATCTGTTCCGGTGGCAGGCAAGGGTGAAAGGGTGCGGTAAGAGCGCACCGCGTCTGCGGTAACGGAGACGGCACGGTAAACCCCCTCTGGAGCAAGACCAAATAGGGAGGCATGCCTTTGGCAGCCTGCGGCCCGCAGGTGTCTCCGGGTAGGTCGCACGAGGCGTCCGGTGACGGACGTCCCAGATGAATGGTCGTCCACGACAGAACCCGGCTTATCGGCCGGCTCCACCCAGATTTTTGACCGGCTTCGGGCTATCGCTGTCCCGTCATTCGTTTCCTCCTTGTTCGGGTGGGGCCCACCGTGCCCCACTCGCCGCCACGGCGTGGCAACCTGGGAATGGCGTTCGCCTATTGGGCTCCCCTTAGCGGGCCTTCTTGATAATCCACTTTAACTCGTACAGTTAGAGCCCTGTTTTTCGTCTGTTTCTCTATTATTCGGTTTGTCGCCTAAGTTACTGAGGCATAAGCATTTTTTTCTCCAATTGCGCTTGACCGGGTGGGGTAAGCAACCTAAGATTGCACTACAAGTGGGTAATTGTGGGGATCAAGGGGGAATTACCCACCCTTAGGAGGAGACGGCGAAGCCGTGTTTTTGGGGGTCAGCACACTCAATCTGGACGCCAAGGGGCGCATTGCGATTCCGGCCAAGCACCGGGAGACGCTGGCGCAGACCTGTGCGTCGCGCGTGGTGGTCACGATCAATCCGAATCGTGACGACCGCTGTCTCTGGCTGTATCCCGAAAACGAGTGGCGCGAGATCGCACGCAACCTGTCGCGGCTGCCTCCGATGATCCGACAGAACCAGTTAATTCAGCGCCTGATGCTGGGGCATGCCTCAGAGGTCGAGCTGGATGGCCAGGGCCGCGTGCTGCTGCCCAACGAGTTGCGTGAGTACGCCGGTCTTGGCAAGCGGGTGTCGCTGGTGGGTCAGATGCACAAGTTCGAGATCTGGGACGAGGAGATCTGGTCCGGCAGCCGCGAGCAGTGGCTGGGTGAGGCCCTGACCGAGGAGTCCGGGATGTCGGAGGAGCTCAAGGGTATGCGGCTGTGACGGCGCCAGCACCTGCACCTGCGCACGTCCCGGTGATGCTGGAGCAGGCGATCGAGGCGCTCGCCATTCGGCCCGACGGTATCTATATAGATGGTACGTTCGGTCGCGGCGGTCACAGCAGGCGGATTCTGGAGGCGCTCGGCGAAGACGGGCGTCTGCTGGCGTTCGACAAGGACGAAGATGCGGTGCTCGTGGCGCGCGAGCAGTTTGGGTCGGACCGGCGTTTCTCGATTTTTCACGGCAGTTTTGCCGAGCTCGCGGATGTGGTGGCGGAGCGGGGTCTGCAGCAACGGATTGATGGCCTGCTGCTGGACCTGGGGGTGTCCTCGCCACAGATTGATGACCCCGTACGTGGATTCAGTTTTCTCAACGACGGCCCGCTCGACATGCGTATGAATCGCAGTCGTGGTCAGAGTGCGGCGGAATGGCTGGCCGATGCCGACGAGGACGATATCTGCACGGTGTTGCGCGAATACGGTGAAGAGCGTTTCGCGCGCAGGATAGCCCGCGCCATCGTGGCGCGACGCCAGCAGACGCCGATCACCGGTACACGCGACCTGGCCGAACTGGTGGCCCAGGCATGCCCGGTAAAGGAAAAGCACAAGCACCCGGCGACTCGTACATTTCAGGCGATTCGAATCTTCATCAACCGCGAGCTGGATGATTTGCAGTTGTGTCTGCGTGATTCGCTCGATGTACTGGCGCGTGGAGCTCGTCTGGTGGTGATCAGTTTTCATTCGCTCGAGGATCGCATTGTCAAACGCTTCATGCGTGACACCGCACAGGGTCCGAAGCTGCCCAAGGGGCTGCCGGTACGACACACCGAGACCCAGGGTCGGCTCCGTCTTGTCGGCAAGTCTCGCCGTGCCTCGGAGGCCGAGGTGAGGGACAACCCGCGTGCGCGAAGCGCGGTGCTGCGCATCGCCGAGGTCCCGGCATGAGTCGCGGTCAGATGTTCTGGCTGTCCTGCCTCGTCGTTGCGATCATTCTGAGTGGGATGGCCGTGGTCTATTCGAAGTTTCTGTCGCGTTCGCTGTTTGTCGAACTGCAGCAGGTTCGTGCGAGCCGGGACCACGTTGATATGGAATGGGGGCGGCTGCAGCTTGAGCTGGCGACCCAGGGCGCCCTCGGTCGCGTAATGCTTATCGCCAATGAGCGCCTGCAGATGCAGGTGCCCGCGGCAGAGCAGATCGTGGTGGTGAAATAGTGGCTGCGCGGCGAGACAAGCGTGCCCGTCAGGTCCGCCGCATCGAGCGCAAGGTCCTGCCGAGTTATGCCGGCAGGCGCCATACAGTCCTGATCCTGTTCGTGCTGGCGGCGGCTGCTTTGGTCTGGCGGGCCGTTGATCAGCAGATCCTGGAGAAAGACTTCCTGCAGTCGGAGGGGAGCGACCGCTATCTCGACCGCGTTGAAGTTCCGGCTCATCGTGGTCTGATCACGGACCGGCGTGGGGACGTGTTGGCGTTGAGCACGCCGGTTGATTCGATTGCTGCCAATCCCCGGGTGCTGGGAACGGACGCGCAGCAGACCGTGGCCCTGGCAAAGGCGCTGAACATCGATCCCGAGCAGCTGAGGGCCAAGCTGGCCCGATACAGCCGCCGCCATTTCGTCTACCTCAAGCGTCGGCTGCCGCCGTCCGAAGCGGCGCATGTGATGGCGGTTGCCAAGGCGCGCGGCATCCGTGGCGTGCATGTCGAGCGTGAGTACAAGCGTTTCTATCCCGCGGGTGAGGTGTTTGCGCATGTGCTCGGTTTTACCGATGTCGATGACCACGGCCAGGAGGGTCTGGAACTGGCGCTCGATCAGACCTTGCGCGGCGAGCCTGGTGCCAAGCGGGTGTTGCGCGATGGCCGTCGTCAGGTCGTGGACGATGTGGAGAACATCCGCAGCCCGCGTGCGGGCAATCACCTGGCCCTGAGTATCGATCAGCGTCTGCAGTTCATTGCATACCGTGAGTTGAAGGCGGCGGTGAAGCGGCATCGCGCCATCTCCGGTTCTCTGGTGCTGCTTGATGCGCGCAGCGGTGAAATCCTGGCGATGGTCAATCAGCCGTCGTTCAACCCCAACGGCAACCGTTCAAATCGCTCTGGGCGCCTGCGCAATCGCGCATTGACTGACGTGTTCGAGCCCGGCTCGACAATGAAGCCCTTCACTGTCGCGGCCGCCCTGGATCGCGGGACCATACGGTCCGACACGGTGATCGATACCTCGCCCGGCTACTTTCATCTCGGCCGCGCCCAGGTGAAGGATTCCAAGAACCTCGGTCTGATCGACGTCGGCACGGTATTGAGCCGGTCGAGCAACGTCGGTGCCAGCAAGATTGCGCTTGGACTGGAAAAGCGCGACCTGTGGCAGTTGATGGATGATCTCGGTTTTGGCCGCAGTGCGCAGACCGGTTTTCCGGGTGAGGTCGCGGGGCAGTTGAGTGACTATCGGCGCTGGGCGAAGATCGATCAGGCGACCTTGTCTTTCGGTTATGGCATATCGGTGACCACCCTGCAGTTGGCGCAGGCCTATGCCGCACTCGCGAATGACGGGGTGCTGATGCCGGTGACCCTGCTCAAGCGCGAGTCGTTGCCGAAGGGGCATCGGGTGTTCGGAGCGAAGACCGCGGCCAGCGTTCGCAGGATGCTTGAGGCGGTGGTGGCGGCCGATGGCACTGCCCCGGATGCGGCGGTGCTCGGATACCGCGTGGCGGGAAAGACCGGCACGGTGAAAAAGTTCGGTCCCGACGGTTACAGCGACGATCGCTATCTTTCCTTGTTCGCCGGTATGGCGCCGGCGCGCGACCCGCGCGTTGTCATGGCTGTGATGTTGAATGAACCTCGCGCCGGCAAGTTTTATGGTGGCAAGGTGGCCGGCCCCGTGTTTTCTGCGGTGATGGCGGAAACCTTGCGCCTGCTCAATGTCGCCCCCGATGTTGCGATCGATCCTGCACTGCGTATGGCCAATGCCGGAGAGGTTCGATGATGCCGCGTCGTGCCGACCACAAAAGCCTGTTGCTTGCAGACCTGTTGCCGGGGCTCTCTGGCCTGGACTGGGCGCGTCATCAGGCCGTGAACTCTCTGGCCCTGGATAGTCGTGAGGTCGAGGAGAACGGGCTTTGGCTGGCACTGCAGGGAGGGAGCCGTCATGCGCTCGAGCATTTTGCCGAGGCGCGTGAACGTGGTGCCGTGGCGGTGATGGCCGAACCCTCAGCGCAGTGGGACCGCGACCGCATCGCGCAACTTTCCGGTGATGTGCCGGTCATGGCCGTACCCGGGCTGCGTCGTCAGGCCGGTGAGATCGCCGCACGTTTCTTCGGTCAGGCCGCGCATTCGATGCGGGTCATCGGAGTGACCGGTACCAACGGCAAGACCAGTGTTGCGCATTTTCTGGCCCAGGCGCTGTCGACGCGGGTGCCTACAGCGGTCCTGGGTACCGTGGGCAATGGGTTTCCTGGTGATCTCGAACAATCCAGTCACACCACGCTGGACGCGGTGAACCTGCATGCCGTCCTGGATGGCCTGTTTGCCAAAGGTGCGCGCGCAGTGGCCATGGAGGCCTCTTCGCATGCGCTCCACCAGGATCGTGTCGCCGGCGTGCCCTTCCATACCGCGGTCTTCACCAATCTGAGTCGTGATCATCAGGATTATCACAGCGACATGCAGGCCTATGCGGATGCCAAGGCGCGCCTGTTCCGGGTCGCCGGGCTCAGTCTGGCGGTGATCAACGTCGATGATCCGGTGGGTGCAAATCTTGCGGCCGAGGTACGTCAGCGCACCTTCACCTTGGCGGTCGGCAGTGGATCGAATGTCACCCGTCTGGGTGATCGCTATCTGCACATCGGTGCGGTGGAACTGCGGGCCGACGGCCTGCGCATGCAGTTTGAGTCGAGCTGGGGTTCCGGTGAACTGCAGAGCCGTCTGCTGGGGCGCTTCAATGCTGACAATCTCGCCTTGGCGATGGCGGTACTTCTGGGCTGGGACATGTCTGTCGGTGCCGCCATCGCAGCACTCGAACAGGTGAGCCCCGTGGCGGGCCGCATGATGACATTCCTGGCGCCGAAGCGGCCGCGGGTTGTAGTCGACTATGCGCACACCCCCGATGCGCTGGACAAGGTCCTGACTGCGCTGCGTGAACACGTCAGTGGTCGCCTCATCTGCGTGTTCGGCTGTGGTGGCGATCGTGACCGTGGCAAACGCCCGCAGATGGGCGAGGTGGCGCAGCGCCTGGCTGACCACGTGATACTGACCGACGACAACCCACGCTCCGAGGATCCGCAGAAGATCGTGGCGGAGATCCTGGCTGGCATGAGCGACCGCGACCGCGTGCATGTTGAACATGATCGCGCCAAGGCGATCGGGGTGAGCATAGCCGCTGCAACAGCCAATGACCTTGTCCTGGTTGCCGGCAAGGGGCACGAGGACTACCAGGAGATTGCCGGTCGGCGCGAGTCGTTCAGCGATATCGAGCGGGTGCAGGCCGTGTTGCAGGGGAGTGCGGTATGAGCGTGCTCAATCTGTCCGAACTCGCTGCCATGGTGGAAGGTCGTCTGGTCGGTGCCGACCAACGATTCGACGGCGTAAGCACCGATACCCGCACCCTGTGCCCCGGTCAGCTGTTCGTCGCCCTGCATGGCCCCAGCTTCGATGGTCATGATTATCTGCAGGCCGCGGATGAGCGCGGCGCTGCCGGCGCGCTCGTCGAGCGTTCCGGCAGACTGGGCTTGCCGATGGTCGAGGTCGCGGACACCCTGCTGGGTCTCGGGAGACTCGGGCAGCAATGGCGCCTGCGGAGCCCGGCGCGGGTAATCGGTGTGACCGGCAGCAACGGCAAGACCACGCTCAAGGAGATGACCGCGGCGATCCTGGCTCGGCGCGGGGCCGTGCTGGCAACGCGCGGCAATCTGAATAACCAGATCGGTGTTCCGCTGACCTTGAGCCGCCTGCGCGACGAGCCGTTTGCGGTGATCGAGATGGGCGCCAACCACCCGGGTGAGATCGATTACCTGACCGGGCTGGTGTGTCCCGATGTTGCTGTGCTCAACAACGCGGGCAGGGCGCATCTGGAGGGCTTTGGCAGTATCGAGGGGGTGGCGCATGCCAAGGCGGAGATCATCAACGGGCTGCGGGCGGATGGCGTGTTTGTGTACAACGCCGATGACCAGTTTGCCGGCTTGTGGGCCGAGCTTGCTGCACGACATGAACGGCTGAGCTTCGGCGTGTCCGATTCGGCGGATGTGTCCAGCCCGGCTGCCGCCTATCAAGTCGTGTGGCATGACGGTCGTTTCCAGGCGCGGTTCCCCGTGATCTGTGCCCAGGGCGAGGTCGAGGTGCGTCTGCAGCTGGCCGGCGAACACAACCGTATGAACGCACTGGCGGCGATCGCGGCCAGCCTGGCCGCCGGTGCCGGCCTGTCCGATGCCGAGGCGCTGGCGGAACTCGAACCCGTGCCGGGCCGGCTCTGCCCGCTGACCGGCCACGGCGGTGCGCGTGTGATCGACGACAGCTATAACGCGAATCCCGATTCGGTACTCGCCGCATTGCGGGTTCTGTCCGCCGCGCCCGGGCGCCGCACCCTGGTGCTCGGCGACCTGGCCGAGTTGGGGGGCGAGGTACAACAGTTACACCGGCTGATCGGTGAGCAGGCGGCGGGGTTCGGTATCGAGCGTCTGCTGACCATCGGCGAGTTCAGCGGGCATGCCGGCCGGTCATTCTCCGGGGAGCATCGGCATTATGCCGATCAGACGGCCCTGGCGGATGATCTGGTGAAAGGCCTGTCGCATGAGGACAGCGTGTTGGTCAAAGGTTCTCGTTCCGCACGGATGGAGGCAGTGGTCGGGCGTCTGTGCGAGGGAGGTGCCGAATGCTGATTCACCTCGCAGAATACCTGGCCCAGTTTGATAGCGGTTTCCTGGTATTCCGCTACATCACGCTGCGCACAATCTTTGCGGTGCTGACCGCCTTGCTGATCTCCTTCATGGTCGGCCCGGCGATGATCCGCCGCCTGAGCAGTTACAAGATAGGCCAGACGGTGCGCGACGATGGGCCACAGAGCCATCTGTCGAAGTCGGGTACACCGACCATGGGGGGCGCCCTGATCCTGGTGGCTGTTGCCGTTGCGACGCTGCTTTGGGGTGACCTGGGCAACCGATACGTGTGGATTGTCCTGCTGACGACACTCGCCTTTGGCGGGGTGGGCCTGTGGGATGACTACCGCAAGCTGGTGTTGAGAGACTCCAAGGGTCTCGCAGCACGCTGGAAGTACCTTTGGCAGTCACTTTTCGGTGTTGCGGCCGCAGTGGCCCTGTACAGCAGCGCCGTGTTGCCGGCCGAAACCCAGCTGCTGTTCCCGTTCGTCAAGGACCTGGTTCTGGATCTCGGTCCTTTCTTCATGCTGCTGGCCTATCTGGTCATCGTCGGTTCCTCGAATGCGGTGAATCTGACCGATGGCCTGGACGGTCTGGCGATCCTGCCCACCGTGCTGGTGGCCGGTGCCCTGGGCGTGTTCGCGTATGCCACGGGGCATGTGCAGATCGCCGGATATCTGTTGATCCCGCATCTGCCGGGGGTTGGTGAGCTGACGGTGCTGAGCGGTGCCCTGGTGGGCGCGGGCCTTGGTTTTCTCTGGTTCAACGCTTACCCGGCCCAGGTGTTCATGGGCGACGTCGGCGCACTCGCGCTGGGTGCGGCGCTGGGTACCCTGGCAGTGGCGGTACGTCAGGAGGTCGCCCTGTTCATCATGGGCGGCGTGTTCGTGGTCGAGACGGTATCGGTGATGCTGCAGGTGGCGTCTTTCAAGTTGACCGGGCGTCGGATATTCCGCATGGCGCCGCTGCATCACCATTTCGAACTGAAGGGGTGGCCGGAACCGCGCGTGATCGTACGCTTCTGGATCATAACCGTCATTCTGGTACTGGTCGGTCTGGCCAGCCTGAAGATTCGCTGAGGCAACCGCATGGGACACGCGATGCAGAATGAAGGACTGGCCGCCAAGACCCTGATCGTGGGTCTGGGTGCGACCGGTCTTTCGTGCGCGCGCTTCCTCGCCGGCCAGGGTGTGCAGGTCGCCGTGGCGGACAGCCGCAACGAGCCACCCGGCCTGGATGCGCTGAATGCCGAGTACCCTGATATCGCCGTCTTTCTTGGGCCCTTCGATGATCGTCTGTTCGACAGCGCCGAGCGCCTGGTGGTGAGTCCGGGTGTGCCCGTGTCGACGCCGCAGATCGATGCCGCCCGGCAGCGCGGTGTGCCGGTCATGGGCGATATCGAGTTGTTTGTGCTTGCCGCCCAGGCCCCGGTGGTTGCAATCACGGGTTCCAACGGCAAGAGCACGGTGACCACCCTGCTGGGTGAGATGGCGAGGGCCAACGGTATCAAGGTGGCGGTCGGCGGAAACCTTGGCACGCCGGCGCTTGATCTGCTGGACGACGCGGTCGAGCTGTACGTGCTTGAACTGTCGAGTTTTCAGCTCGAGACCACCCAGTCGCTGCAGGCCGCCGTGGCCACGGTGTTGAACGTGAGTCCTGATCACATGGACCGCTATGCCGACATAGAGGCATACGCTGCCGCCAAGGAGCGTGTCATGCAGGGTGCCGGGGTAGGCGTATACAACGCCGATGACCCGGCCGTGGCGGCCATGAGCGGAGCCGACGACGCCTGGTATTTCACCCTGGGTGAATCGCAGGACGACAAGATGTTCGGGGTATGTCCGATCGATGGCGGCAAATACCTCTGCCGTAACGAGCAGCCCCTGTTAGCCGTCGATGAACTTAAGATTCCCGGCCGGCACAACCTCGCCAATGCCCTGGCGGCGCTGGCCATGGGTACGGCCCTCGGGTTTGACCTGGCCGTGATGCTGGATGTCCTGCGTCGTTTCCGTGGGTTGCCGCATCGCACGGAGTTCGTGGCCGAGATCGGTGGCGTGCGCTGGTACAACGACAGCAAGGGTACCAACGTGGGGGCGTCGATCGCGGCACTGCAGGGTCTGGACAGAGGCGATGACACACGCACCATTCTGATCGCTGGCGGTGACTGCAAGGGGGCGGATTTTTCGGCGCTGACCCAGGTGCTCGATGTCTGCGCGCGCGCGGTTGTGTTGATCGGTCGTGATGCGGAGTCTGTTGGCGCGGTGGTTCCGAACGCTATCGGCAAGGTGGTCGCGGCGGATATGGATGAGGCTGTGGCAAGGGCGAGCGAGATGGCCCGGCCGGGTGACCGGGTGCTGCTGTCACCAGCCTGCGCAAGCTTCGATATGTTTTCTGGTTATGCGCAACGCGGTGACCGTTTCATGCAGGCGGTACGGAGGCTCGCACGATGACGGCAATGGCGCGCGTGCGTGGCGAGATCGACCTGCGGATGCCGGGTGTGGACGGCCTTCTGCTGGCGGCTGTCCTGGTCTTGCTGGGTTTTGGTATCGTCATGGTTGCATCGGCCTCGATGCATCTTGGCGAACACAGCGGCGACATCATGCGTTACGTCAACCGCCATCTGTTTGCGCTGGCGCTCGGTGTGGCGGCGGGCTGGCTGGTCTACCGCACCCCGATGGGCTGGTGGCAGAAGTCGAGTACCGCATTGTATTTCTTCGGCCTGGTGCTGCTGGCCCTGGTCTTCATCCCGGGACTCGGGCGCGAGGCGAATGGGGCGCAACGCTGGGTGGCTGCGGGCCCTCTCAGCCTGCAGACCTCGGAGTTCATGAAGGTCTTTGTGGTGCTGTATATGAGCGGCTATATGGTGCGCCGGCAGCTCGAGGTGGCGAATTCGGTCTGGGGATTCGTAAAGCCCATCATCCTGCTCATCATGGCCTGCTCCCTGTTGATGTTTCAGCCCGATTTCGGCACCACGGCAGTGCTGCTGATGACCGCCTTCGGCATGTTGTTCCTGGGCGGGGCCCCGTTGTGGCAGTTCGCGGCATTGCTGACACTGGCGATAAGTGCGCTGTTGGCATTGATATGGGTGTCGCCCTATCGCCTCGAGCGCGTCACCTCCTTTCTCAATCCCTGGGAGCACGTGCAGGACTCCGGCTACCAGTTGGCGCAGGCACTGATTGCATTCGGTCGTGGTGAATGGACCGGGGTCGGACTGGGTAACGGTATCCAGAAGCAGTTCTATCTCCCCGAGGCGCACACTGATTTCGTCATGGCCGTTATCGGGGAAGAGTTTGGACTGCTGGGTACCCTCCTGGTGATCTGCATGTTCGGCATCATCGTATGGCGCAGCTATGCGATCGGTGCGCGCGCAGAGGCACGCGGCGACCGTTACGCCGCCTATGTTGCGTACGGTCTCGGTCTGTGGCTGGGCATGCAGGCATTCGTCAATATCGGCGTCAATGTCGGTCTGCTGCCTACCAAGGGCCTGACCCTGCCTTTCCTCAGCTACGGCAGCAACAGCCTGATCGTGTGCTGTATTGCGATCGGGATGCTGTCACGCGTGCGCTACGAGAACCAGGTTGCCGGCGACGGCAAGGAGGGTCAGTGGCAGCGCGCATAACCATCATGGCCGGTGGCACTGGCGGACACGTGTTCCCGGCCCTGGCCGTCGCACATGAACTGGCAGCGCGTGGCTGGCAGGTCAGCTGGCTGGGTACGCCCGACAGCTTCGAGTCGCGGCTGGTGCCTGCACAGGGTTTCGAGTTGGATACCATCGAGGCGTTCCGTCTGCGCGGACAGGGTGTCCTGAGCCTGTTGCTGGCACCGCTTCGCCTGCTGCGCGCCCTGGCCCAGGCCTGGGTTGTGTTGCGCCGGCGCCGGCCGCAGGTCGTGCTCGGCATGGGTGGGTTTGCTTCCGGGCCCGGTGGTCTGATCGGCCGCGTACTGGGCATGCCGCTGGTGGTGCATGAACAAAATGCAATTCCCGGCATGACCAACCGCTGGCTGGCGCGGGTTGCGACCCGTGTGCTCGAGGCCTTCCCCGGCAGCTTCCCTGTGGCGACTGGTGCATTGGCCGTCGGCAATCCGATTCGCGCCGAGATCGCCGCACTGCCGCAACCCCGGCCGATCGATGAGCGGCGGCCGGTTCGGCTGCTGGTTATGGGAGGGTCGCTGGGCGCCCGGGCGCTGAACGAAGAGGTGCCGGCGACGTTGGCGAGGATGCCCGCCGCTGATCGACCCGAGGTGCGTCACCAGACCGGTCGCGACAAGCTTGAGTCTACGCGCGAGATATACCGCCGGCACGGTATAGAGGCGGAGGTCACGGAGTTCCTCGACGATATGGCCGCCGCCTACGCCTGGGCCGACCTGGTCGTCTGCCGCGCGGGCGCCCTCACGGTGTCGGAATTGATGGCTGCGGGACTGGCCTCCGTGCTGGTGCCTTTCCCGTTCGCGGTCGATGACCACCAGACGGTCAACGCGCGTTTTCTTACCGAGGCCGGCGCGGCGCAACTGATGCCGGAATCGGCGATGGATGCCGGCAGCCTCTCGGCCCTGCTGCAATCGCTGCTCGGCGATCGCTCACGCCTGCATGCCATGGCGCAGAATGCCTACCGTCTGGCCAGGCGTGATGCTGCCCGGCGTGTGGCGGATATCTGCGAGGAGCTGGCGGCATGAACGAGCTCTCCGTGAACACACCACGTTATGCCGCAGAGTCCATGGGGCGGATGCGTCATCTGCACTTTGTCGGGATCGGCGGCGCCGGTATGAACGGGATCGCCCAGGTGATGCTCAACCTCGGTTATCAGGTATCCGGCTCGGATATCAAACAGAACGCCGCCACACTGCGTCTCGCCGAACAGGGTGCGCAGGTCTATGTGGGTCATGCCGCCGCACAGGTGGGGGGCGTCGATGCGGTCGTGATCTCCAGTGCGGTCAACGAAGACAATCCCGAGGTCAGGGCGGCGCGTGAACAGCGCATCCCGGTGGTGCCGCGTGCCGAGATGCTGGCCGAGATCATGCGCTTCCGTTACGGCGTGGCGGTCGCAGGCACACATGGCAAGACTACCACCACCAGCCTGATCGCCAGTCTCCTGATCGAAGGCGGACTGGACCCGACCTACGTCATTGGCGGTCGCCTGAACTCACGCGGCAGCTACGCGCACCTGGGCGAGGGTGAGGTGCTGGTGGCAGAGGCGGATGAGAGTGACGCCTCGTTTCTGTACCTGCAGCCGATGCTGGCGGTGGTCACCAATGTCGATGAAGATCATATGGTGACCTACGGCAACGAGTTTGCCCGCCTGCGCGCGACCTTCCTCGAATTTCTGCATCACCTGCCCTTCTATGGTCTGGCGGTGATGTGTGTGGATGACGAAAACGTGCGTGAGCTTCTGCCGGAGGTGACCCGCAAGGTGTTGACCTACGGTACCCGTGAAGAGGCCGATGTGCGTGCGGTCGACATCTCGCAGGAAGGCATGACGACCCGCTTTATCCTGCAGCTGCGCGACAGTGACTCCTTCCCTGTCACCCTCAATATGCCGGGCCGGCACAATGTCCTGAACGCGCTGGCGGCGATCGCGGTTGCGGTCGAGCTGGGTGTGGCGGTGGATGGCATCCAGTCGGCATTGACGCGATTTGAAGGTATCGGCCGCCGTTTCCAGGCCAGGACCGGCTGCCGAATCGGCGAGCGCGAGCTCATGCTGGTCGACGACTACGGTCATCATCCGCGCGAAGTGGCTGCGACCCTCGATGCCGTAAGGGCAGGCTGGCCCGGGCGTCGCCTGGTGCTCGCATTTCAGCCGCACCGCTACAGCCGCACGCATGATGCCTTCGACGATTTTGTCGCGGTGTTGTCGCAGGTGGACGTGCTGGTACTGGCTGAGGTCTTTGCTGCCGGTGAGGCACCCATTGCCGGTGCGGATGGCAGGGCGTTGAGCCGCGCGATCAGGGCCCGCGGCCAGGTCGATCCGGTGTTTCTGGAGACCATCGAGGACCTGCCTCTGATGCTGAACGATCTCGCGGCAGACGGTGACATCGTGGTCACCATGGGGGCTGGAAACATCGGCCTGGTGGCGGCGAACCTGGCGGAGACCTTGTGCCAATGAAACGTGAAACGTCCCCGCGGTACCTGCACATGGGTTGTGGCGAAGGCCTTGTCGCACGCGTGCCGCTAGCACCGTCGAAGACCACAAAGCTGCCGGACGAACAGGCGGTAAAACCGGCCAAACCTAGAACGGGCGAGGGCAGACGATGATGGCGGCACCCAAACAGCCGTTGCTGCGTGGTGAGCTGCGCCTGAACGAGCCGCTAAAGCGCTATAACACCTGGCGCGTGGGTGGTCCTGCGCGGCAGCTGTATCTGCCCGCAGATACCGAAGATCTTGGCGTGTTCCTCGCCAGCCTGCCGCCCCGGGAGCCGTTGCTGTGGTTGGGGTTGGGCAGCAACCTGCTGATCCGTGATGGCGGTTTCGCCGGGACCGTGATCCTGCTGCTCGGCAGATTGAGCGGGTTGACCGTCGCGGGCAACGAGGTTCGGGTCGATGCCGGTACCTCCTGCGCCAAGGTGGCGCGCGAATGCGCGCGTGCAGATCTCACCGGTGCTGCTTTCCTCGCCGGCATCCCCGGCACCATGGGCGGTGCACTGGCAATGAATGCCGGTGCCTTCGGTGGCGAGACCTGGCGCATCGTGCGTTCGGTCACGATGATCGATCGGGGTGGCAGCGTCTACCGTCGCGAACCGGACCAGTTCAAGGTGTCCTACCGAGAGGTCGTGCGACCGGCTGAGGAATGGTTTGTCGGCTGTACATTGCGTCTGAAACAGGGCGACGGGAATGCCGAGCAGGCAGCAATACGGGCACTGCTGGATCGGCGGGCCGCCACCCAGCCCACGGGTCAGCCGAGCTGCGGTTCCACCTTCCGCAATCCCACGGGTGACCACGCAGCGCGTCTGATCGAGGCCAGCGGCCTGAAGGGGCATCGTGTCGGTGGTGCCGAGGTGTCGCCCAAGCATGCCAATTTCATCATCAATACCGGTGACGCCACTGCCGCCGACATTGAACAGCTCATTGCCCATGTGCGTGAGGAGGTCGAGCGTCAACAGGGTGTCCGGCTGCAGACTGAGGTGCACATGGTGGGGGAGCGACCATGACAATCACGGCCGAAGACTTTGGCAGGGTGGCGGTGTTGATGGGCGGCTGGGCCGCCGAGCGGGAGGTCTCTCTGGTGAGCGGCCAGGCGGTGCTCGATGGTCTGCTGCGGCGCGGTGTCGATGCGCATGGCATCGACGTCGGCAGGGATGTGCTGTCGCTGCTGGCGGCTGGTGGCTACGACCGGGTGTTCAATGTCCTGCATGGGCGCGGCGGTGAGGACGGTGTGATGCAGGGCGCGCTGGAAATCCTGGGTCTGCCCTATACCGGCAGCGGCGTAATGGGTTCCGCAATAGGTATGGACAAGTACCGGAGCAAGCTGTTGTTCCGGTCCCTGGGGCTACCCACGCCAGGCTTCGCCCTGATACGCAGCGAGGATGAGCTGGGTGCGGCTGCCGAACTCGGCTTTCCGTTGATGGTCAAGCCGGCGCTCGAGGGATCCAGTATCGGGATGTCGCGGGCCGACGATCCCCAACAGTTGCACGCCGCGTGGCGCAAGGCGGCTGAATATGACAGCCATGTAATGGCCGAATGCTGGGTGACCGGGGCCGAGTACACCGCGGCGGTGCTCGGGGATCAGGCCTTGCCCCTGATCAAGCTGGAGACGTCGCACGAATTCTACGATTACGAGGCCAAGTACGAGGCCGAAGATACCCGGTATCTGATTCCCTGCGGTCTTGACCGGGCCACTGAGGCCCGTCTCCAGGCCCTGGCGCTGCAGGCCTTCGATGCCATTGGGGCCTCTGGTTGGGGGCGCGCCGATATCCTGATGGATGAACAACAGAATCCCTGGCTGATCGAGGTCAATACCGTGCCCGGTATGACTGGACACAGCCTGGTGCCGATGGCGGCGAAGGCCGTGGGTATCGATTTCGACGAACTCGTCTGGCGCATTCTGGCGCAGACCGTGGAGGCATGCTGATGGCCGCCAGATCGACAAAGCGTCAGCAGAAGAAACAGCCTGCGGTCGCGTGGCTCAAGCGCTGGATTGCGCCTCTGGGAATGGCCCTGGGGCTGATTGCCCTGTTGGGTGCGGGCGCTTTCGGGTATCACTTTCTTTCACAGCCGGGGCGTCTGCCTTTGCGGGTGATCGAAGTCAGCGGTGAGCTGAACCGGCTGAAGCACGATGAGATTCAGCGCACCGTCGTGGATGCCATTGACGGCGGTTTCTTCAGCTGTGACATGCAGAAACTGCGGCTGGCCGTGGTGGCCATGCCCTGGGTTGCGGATGTGAGCATCCGTCGTACCTGGCCTGACCGGCTGAGCATGGTGGTCACCGAACAGGTGCCGTTGGCGCGTTGGGGGGATGACGCGCTGGTCAGTGTCAATGCCAGCGTTTTCAGGCCTTCGACCGTGGAAGACTTCCCCGGCCTGGTGAAGCTCTCGGGGCCAGAGGGAAGCCAGCAGCGGGTGGTCGCGTTTTTCCAGGCGGTCGTGACAGCCGCGCAGGCGCGTGAGCTGCTTGTCCGGGAAGTGGAACTGGACGAGCGCCGGCACTGGTGGCTGCGCTTTGATGGTGGCCTGACGGTGTCGCTGGGACGCGAGAGCATTGATTACCGGCTGGCCCAGTTCTTCCGGGTGTACCCGAGTCTCAGTGCGCAGGCGGCGAGACAGCCGGAGCGGGTGGATATGCGTTACGAACACGGTTTTGCCGTGCGTTGGCGAGAGCCGGTCAATCAAGAGACGGTAGCCGAACAAGTGAAGTCGCAGGGAAAAGTCTGATGGTCAAGCGCACCGACAAGAACATTATCGTTGGCCTGGATATCGGCACCTCAAAGGTCGTTGCCATTGTGGGTGAGGTAAGACAGGACAACGAGATCGAGATCATCGGTATCGGCTCGCATCCTTCGCGCGGTCTCAAGAAGGGTGTGGTGGTCAATATCGAGTCGACCGTGCAGTCGATTCAGCGTGCGGTGGAAGAGGCGGAACTGATGGCCGGGGTGGAGATCGACTCGGTTTATGCCGGGATTGCCGGCAGCCATGTGTCCAGCCTGAACTCGCACGGTATCGTTCCGATCAAGGACGGCGAGGTGTCGCACGCCGATGTCGAGCGCGTGATCGATGCCGCGCGGGCGGTAGCCATTCCGGCGGATCAAAAGATCCTGCCCCAGGAATTCATCATCGATAACCAGGAAGGCATCCATGATCCGGCGGGCATGTCCGGGGTGCGCCTCGAGGCGCGTGTGCACATGGTTACCGGTGCAGTCAGTGCTGCACAGAACATTATCAAGTGCGTGCGTCGCTGTGGCCTCGAGGTGGAAGATCTGATCCTGGAACAGCTGGCATCCAGCTATTCCGTGCTCGAGGAAGATGAAAAGGATCTGGGTGTCTGCCTGGTCGACATCGGTGGCGGAACGACCGATATCGCAGTCTTCACCGGGGGCTCGATCCGACACACCGCGGTCATCCCCATTGCGGGCGACCAGGTGACGAATGACATCGCGGTTGCCTTGCGCACACCGACGCAGCATGCAGACGAGATCAAGCTCAAGTACGCCTGCGCTCTCACGCAGCTGGCCAGCCCCGATGAGACCATCGAGGTTCCCAGCATCGGTGATCGGCCGCCACGCCGGCTGTCCCGCCAGACCCTGGCCGAGGTGGTGGAGCCGCGCTACGAGGAGCTGCTTACCCTGATTCAGCTGGAACTGCGCCGCTCCGGTTACGAGGATCTCGTTGCCGGGGGCGTGGTGCTCACCGGCGGCAGTTCAAAGATGGAAGGGCTGATCGATTTAGCAGAGGAAGTGTTTCATATGCCGGTCAGGCTGGGCATACCCCAGTACGTGACCGGCCTGGTGGATGTTGTACGAAATCCCATTCACGCCACGGGCGTGGGCTTGTTGTTGTTTGGCCATCGCAATCGGGCAGTTCGGGTGCCCGAGGTCTCAGGCGGTGGTGGTATGAAATCGGTTTGGAACCGGATGAAAAGCTGGTTCCAGGGTAACTTTTAATCAAACCAGATCATCGCACCATAAGTGCGGTCTGTAGTCGGAGGATAGAAAAATGTTCGAGTTAATGGATGTGGATAGCCAGAACGCCGTCATCAAGGTCATCGGTGTCGGTGGTGGCGGTGGCAATGCGGTCAATCATATGTTGCGCTCCAGCATCGAAGGCGTCGAGTTCATCTGTGCCAATACAGACGCCCAGGCGCTGAAGAATACCGAGGTGAAGACGGCTTTGCAGCTGGGCTCGAACGTGACCCGGGGCCTGGGTGCCGGAGCCAATCCCGATCGTGGCTGTGAAGCGGCGATGGAAGACCGCGATCGCATCTACGAGGCGATTGAGGGTGCTGACATGGTGTTCATCACCGCGGGTATGGGTGGTGGCACCGGCACCGGCGCTGCGCCGGTGGTCGCCGAAGTGGCGAAAGAGCTTGGCATCCTGACGGTGGCGGTGGTCACCAAGCCGTTCAGCTTCGAGGGAGGCAAGCGCAGACAGATCGCCGAGGACGGAATCGCGAAGCTGTCCGAGCATGTCGACTCCCTGATCACCATCCCGAACGAAAAACTGCTGTCGGTCCTGGGTAAGACGACTTCGCTGCTTGACGCGTTTAAAGCGGCCAACGACGTGCTGTTGAACGCGGTTCAGGGTATCGCCGAACTGATCACCAGGCCGGGCCTGATCAACGTCGACTTTGCTGACGTGCGCACGGTAATGTCGGAAATGGGCGTGGCCATGATGGGTACCGGCCGCGCCAGCGGTGACCAGCGCGCACGCGAGGCGGCCGAGCTCGCCATTCGGAGTCCGCTGCTGGAGGACATCAATCTCTCCGGTGCACGCGGTATCCTGGTCAATATCACGGCCGGTCTGGATCTCGCTATCGGCGAGTTCGACGAGGTCGGCAATACGGTCAAGGAGTTCGCGCGTGATGATGCGACGGTGGTAGTGGGTACCGTCATAGACCCCGACATGGTCGACGAGATGCGGGTTACTGTGGTTGCAACCGGGCTGGGGGAGGAGTTGCCGGCGATCATGCAGCAGCCGGAAGTGGAGCTCAAGCCGGTGCGCCTGGTAAGCAACGATGCGGTCGATCAGGAGAATCCTGACTACAATGCGCTCGAGGTTCCGACCAATATCCGTCGCAGTCCGAAGACCGCGAACGACTTTGTGAAGGCCGCTGAGAGCAAGAATATGGAGTACCTTGATATTCCGGCATTTCTGCGGCGACAGGCCGACTAGTTGGGGTGCGCGAAAATAAAGGATTGACATTTTTGCTTGATCAAAATGCCATTAACATCGAAAATGAGGGAATTCCCTAAGGGTGTATCGGGGGATCACTATCAGACTGCGTCGTCGAGATTCCGCGATGTAGTAGGCTTAAGCGGCTGAAAAATAACGGAATTAGGATTCGGAGAGCATCGATAATGATTAAGCAGCGCACGTTGAAGAATGTGATCCGCGCCACCGGGGTGGGCTTGCACACGGGTGAAAAAATCTATCTGACGCTGCGCCCGGCGGCTCCGGATACCGGTATCGTGTTCCGCAGGGTGGATCTGGATTCGCCCGTGGATATCCCGGCCAGGGCCGAAAATGTGGGTGACACCCGTCTCTCGACCACCCTGGTCAGGGATGGTACGCGGATATCGACAGTCGAACACCTGCTGTCGGCCTTCGCCGGTCTGGGAATCGACAATGCTTATGTGGATGTCAGTGCCCCCGAGGTGCCGATCATGGACGGCAGTGCGGGTCCTTTCGTGTTCCTGATCCAGTCAGCCGGTGTCGAGGAGCAGAAGGTTGCCAAGCGTTTCATTCGTATCAAACGCCCTGTCGAGGTCAAACAAGGCGACAAGACGGCCCGCTTTGAGCCTTTCAACGGGTTCAAGGTCAGCTTCGGTATCGATTTTGACCACCCGGCGATGGCACGCGACAGCCGACAGTCGGAGATCGATTTTTCGTCCACCTCGTTCGTGAAAGAGGTCAGTCGGGCACGTACCTTCGGTTTCCTGCGTGATATAGAAACCCTGCGGGACAGCGGGCTGGCGCTGGGCGGCAGCATGGACAATGCGATTGTTGTCGATGATTTCCGCGTTCTCAACGAAGACGGTCTGCGTTACGAAGACGAATTCGTCAAGCATAAGATCCTCGATGCAATCGGTGATCTTTACCTGCTCGGACACAGCCTGATCGGTGCATTCAGCGGCTACAAATCAGGGCACGAGTTGAACAATCGTCTGCTGAAGGCCCTGATCGCCCAACCCGATGCGTGGGAAGAGGTCACCTTCGATGATGCAGAGCAGGCCCCGATTTCATATATGAAACCTGCGCACGCATCCTAGTAAGTATTTGTTCTTCTTAGTTTTTTAGCGCACTGCTGAGGCGCCTTAGCGCCTCGCGCAGCTGTGGTTGCTTGGTATCTTCGGCACTGTCGTGGATAATCGCCGCGGCGAAGTCGGAATGCCGGGCTGCGGCAAGTCTGCGGCGGGGAGACGATCGGGTCAAAACCAACTTGACCTTGATCCCGCGCAACGACGGATCGCCAGGCTTCATTAAGCTGATGAGTTGAGGGGCGAGATAACGCAGCCGCGTGGCCCATACGGGGGAATCCGTGTGCAGAATGAGTAGCTGTTCACGCTTTTGCGCAGCGACACAATGGTTTCGTAGATCCTCGGGCAGTAAGAGGCGGATCTGGTCGAGCAATGCTTTTTGTGTGCTGATTTCGAGTTCGAGACGTTTTAGTGCGGGTTTGTCTTTAAGCAGGTGACGAACCGACTTGGGGCTGCGGGCCATGTGACGGGTCTCTCAGTGCAAAGTCATCGGTTAAAGGGTACACCGTTAGGGGTCGATAAGCTGGAAAGCTATCAAAACAAGCAATGAAGATGATATTTGTTTCAGATTCCTGCAAACGCCATGGCGCAGTTCATGTCTCCCTGCGACGCATGGTTGCCATTGTCGGTTTGAGCCTTGTAACTGTGGTGTCGGCCGGGCTTTGGGCCGGGTTCACGCTGGGCGAGCGATACGTCGGCCATGACGGTGCCGCTGCCGATACCGCTGCCGAGGAATTTCATGACTTGCTCGTGGCGGAACGTCGCCTGATTGCCGATGCCAAGGCCGAGCAGCGTGCGCACATGGACGCGCTGGCGCTTAAGATTGCGGAGTTGCAGGCGCATCTGATGCGTCTGGATGCGCTCGGGGACCGCCTGGTCGATATCGGCAAGCTTGACCGCGAGGAATTCGATTTTGCCTCCTCGCCGCCGATGGGTGGGGCCGAGGACCTGATTTCCGGTGAAACCCAGAGCGCGACTGAACTCAGTGCTGAGATGGAGCGCATCGGTGGCTTACTGGCCGATCGTGAAGACAAGCTCTTCGCCCTGGAGCAGGTGTTGATGAATCGGGGCGTGATGGCAGAGGTGACGCCATCTGGGCGTCCGGTCAAGAAGGGCTATATGTCGTCCGGTTTCGGCAAGCGTACCGACCCGTTCAAAGGCAAGAAATCGTACCATCGTGGCGTTGACTTTGCCGGTAAACGCGGTGCCGACGTCGTTGCCGTGGCCTCGGGCGTGGTCACTCGTGCAAAAAAGGTGTCCGGTTACGGTAATGTCGTGGAAATCCGCCATGCTGACGGTTATTCGACCCTGTATGCGCATAACAAGAAGAATCTGGTGAAGGATGGTGACGTGGTCAGCAAGGGCCAGACGATCGCCCTGCTCGGCAGCACCGGGCGCTCAAGCGGTCCGCATGTGCATTTTGAGGTGCACCGTAACGGCAAGATCGTAAACCCGCTGCGCTTTGTCCGATCGCGCTGATTGCAACCTGCTTGTCTCATAAAAACCCGCTCTGGCGGGTTTTGTTGTTTTGATTGCGGCCGTTTGAAAGCCCGATTGGGTTATCATTCGTGCCTTCGTTTTAGCTCGTCCTGGAAGGTCGTAGGTCTATGCTCAACAAGTTGGTAAAGAAGATCTTCGGTAGCCGTAACGATCGGCTGGTGAAGCGCATGCTCAAATCCGTTGAGCGGATCAACGTGCTCGAACCGGCAATGGCCGAATTGAGCGATGAGGCGCTGGCCGCCAAGACCGTTGAATTCCGCGGGCGTCTGACCAATGGCGAGACCACCGATGCCCTGTTGCCGGAGGCCTTTGCGGTAGTGCGAGAGGCCAGCAAGCGCGCGCTCGGCATGCGTCATTTCGATGTGCAGATGATAGGCGGCATGGTCCTCAACCAGGGCAAGATCGCGGAGATGCGCACCGGAGAGGGCAAGACCCTGGTGGCGACGCTCGCTGTGTACCTCAATGCGCTACCGGGAAAAGGCGTGCACGTGGTGACGGTCAATGACTATCTGGCGCGCCGCGATGCCGGCTGGATGGGGCGCCTGTATCTTTTCCTCGGTATGAGCACCGGGGTGATCAATTCCTCCGGCGGTATGGGCCCGGACAGTTCCTCATTCCTGCTCGATCCCGAATATAAGGGCGATACCGGCGGTTTTCCGCATCTGCGGCCGGTCGATCGGGCAGGGGCCTACGCCTGCGACATCACCTACGGTACCAACAACGAGTTCGGCTTTGATTACCTGCGCGACAATATGGCCTTTGCCGCCGAACAACGTGTCCAGCGGCGTTATTTTGCGGTGGTCGATGAGGTCGACTCGATCCTGATCGACGAGGCACGCACACCGCTGATCATCTCCGGGCCGGCCGAAGACAGTTCGGAACTCTACAAGCAGGTCAACGGCATTCCGGGTCAGCTCGAGCGTCAGGACCCGATCACCAACGAGGAAGGCAAACCCGATTTCGGCCCCGGTGATTTTTCGGTTGACGAGAAATCGCGGCAGGTATTCCTGAGCGATCAGGGGCACGAAAAGGTCGAGAACATGCTCACCGAGGCCGGGCTGCTGGGTGCGGGCCAAAGTCTGTACGATCCCGTGAACATCATGCTGATGCACCACGTGATGGCGGCGTTGCGGGCGCATGCGCTGTTTCAGCGTAACGTCGACTACATTGTGCGCGAAGGCCAGATCGTCATCGTCGACGAGTTCACCGGGCGCACGATGCCGGGACGGCGCTGGTCCGATGGTCTGCACCAGGCGGTTGAGGCCAAGGAAGGGGTGCATATCCAGCAGGAAAACCAGACCCTGGCCTCGATCACCTTCCAGAACTATTTCCGGCTTTACGAGAAGCTTTCCGGTATGACCGGTACGGCCGACACCGAGGCGTTCGAGTTCCAGCAGATCTACGGTCTGGAGGTCGTGGTCATTCCGACCAACCAGCCGATGGTGCGCGATGACCAGACCGATCTGGTCTATCTGACCCAGCGTGAAAAGTACGAGGCCATTGTCGAAGATGTCAGGGACTGCGTCGAACGTGGTCAGCCGGTGCTGGTCGGCACGGCCTCGATCGAGGTGTCTGAACTGGTGTCCAAGATGCTGAACGAGGCCAAGGTCGAGCATCAGGTGTTGAATGCCAAACAACACGAGCGCGAGGCGCAGACGGTGGCACAGGCTGGTCGCCCGAGGGCGGTAACCATCGCCACCAACATGGCCGGCCGAGGTACAGACATCGTGCTCGGCGGCAATCTCGAGGTGGAACTGTCCGAGCTCGGAGAAGGAGCCAGCGAGGACGCGATCGAGGCGCACCGGGTCGAGTGGAAAGACCGGCATGAGCGGGTGCTGGCCGCCGGCGGTCTGCGCGTGGTTGGTACCGAGCGACATGAGTCGCGGCGTATCGACAACCAGCTGCGCGGTCGCTCGGGTCGCCAGGGCGACCCGGGTTCATCGCGTTTTTATCTGTCGCTGGAAGACAGTCTGATGCGTATCTTCGCTTCCGAGCGTGTCTCCAATCTGATGCAGAAGCTCGGTATGAAGGAAGGCGAGGCGATCGAGCACCCCTGGGTGAACAAGGCGATAGAGAACGCACAGCGCAAGGTAGAGGGACGCAACTTCGACATCCGCAAGCAGTTGCTCGAGTATGACGACGTCGCCAGCGACCAACGTAAGGTGGTCTACCAGCAGCGTGACGACCTGATGGATGTGGAAGATATCTCGGAGACCATCGTCAACCTGCGCTTCGACATGGTCAATTCGGTGATAGATGAATACGTTCCGCCGCAGAGTCTGGAGGAGCAGTGGGATATCCCGGGCCTGACCGAGGCCCTGATGGAGAACTTCGCCCTCGATGCGCCGGTGCAGAGCTGGCTGGACGAGGACGACGAACTGCATGAAGAGCCGTTGCGGCAGCGCATCCTCGACGAACTGGTGGCGATCTACAGAGACAAGGAGGCGCAGGCCGGCGCCGAGCAGATGCGCCGCATCGAGAAAGAGGTGATGCTTTTTACCCTGGACTCGCACTGGAAGGAACACCTCGCCGCCATGGACTATCTGCGCCAGGGGATCCACCTGCGAGGTTATGCGCAAAAGAACCCCAAGCAGGAATACAAGCGCGAGGCCTTTGAGCGCTTTTCTGCCATGCTCGACGCGATCAAGCTCGAGGTGGTACAGATACTCTGACGCCTGCAGTTGCAGGCGCCGCCGGAGATCCCCAGCACGGTGCCGGATCCCTCGGCCTTCGAATTCAAACACGAGGCCTTCGAGGGGCTCGGTCAGGATGCCGCTCCTGCCGAGCCTGAGGCCCCCGTGGAGGTAGAGAAGAAACCTTTCGTGAGGCCCGATCGTAAAGTTGGACGCAATGATCCCTGCCCCTGTGGCTCCGGCAAGAAGTACAAGCATTGTCATGGAAAGCTCAGTTAGAGCCGGTTGCTGATGTCCGGTGTCCAGGGGATACGTCTGGCGGTCGCCGCCGCGGGCATCCGCTACCGGGATCGCGACGACCTGTTGCTGATCGAACTGGCCGCGGGCGGTACCTGCGCCGCGGTGTTCACGCGTAATGCGTTTTGTGCGGCCCCGGTGACGGTCGCGCGCGAGCACCTGGCCAAGGGTCCGGTGCGCTACCTGCTGATCAATTCCGGCAATGCCAATGCGGGTACCGGGAGCCCCGGCCTCCGGGTTGCGCGTGAGACCTGCCGTCTGCTCGCTGGCATGGCGGGGTGTGCCATGAGTCAGGTGCTGCCGTTTTCCACCGGCGTGATCGGTGAGGATATGCCGGTGGACCCCTTTGCCCAGGCAGTTCCTGGCCTGCTGAAAGGGTTGTCTGAAGACAACTGGCAGCCTGCGGCGGCCGCAATCATGACCACCGATACTGTGCCGAAACTGGCGTCGCGTGAGCTGGATCTGGCGGGAGGCACGGTCATGGTTACCGGGATCGCCAAGGGTTCCGGCATGATCTGCCCGGACATGGCGACCATGCTTGCCTATGTCGCGACTGATGCCGCCGTCCCGCAGCCCCTGCTTGAGCACATCCTGCGTGACGCCGTAGAGCCGTCATTCAACGCGATCACCGTGGATGGTGATACCTC
This sequence comes from uncultured Gammaproteobacteria bacterium, assembly GCA_964497145.1. Classification (GTDB taxonomy): domain Bacteria; phylum Pseudomonadota; class Gammaproteobacteria; order Chromatiales; family Chromatiaceae; genus Thiosocius. The sequence goes on along the minus strand of CAZCDY010000002.1, from coordinate 9,626 downwards.
GACCAATGACGCCTGTGTCCTGATGGCCAGCGCTGCCTCGGGGGTTGCGATAGATGCGCTGGACTCCGAGGACGGCCGCGCGCTGGCGAAGGCGGTCCAGGCGGTCTGCGCCGAGCTGGCCGAACTGATCGTGCGGGACGGCGAGGGTGCGACCAAGCTGGTAAGGATTCGGGTCGAGTCGGCCGCCAATGTGGAGGAGGCGCGCCGCGTTGCATACACGGTGGCGCACTCGCCGCTGGTAAAGACGGCGCTGTTCGCATCCGATCCGAACTGGGGGCGGATTCTGGCCGCCGTCGGCAGATCAGGGCTGGACGGGCTCGACATCGATCGAATCAGGATCTGGCTGGGTGATATCTGCATCGTCAGCGGTGGCGGACGGGATCCGGACTATACCGAGCAGGCCGGACAGGCGGTGATGGATGCCGAAGAGATCGAGATCCGTGTCGACCTTGAACGTGGTAGCTCGCAGGTCCAGGTAATGACCTGTGACCTGTCCTACGACTACGTCAAGATCAACGCCGAATATCGGAGTTAGCTTCGTGGCTCGGGAGTTCGAGCTGTCTATCGAATGATGGTAGATTCGATCTTTCCCCGGCTTGTCAACGGATGCCTGTGAATTGATTTTCCATTTGTTTTTCCCCGCCGCTCACTCTCCGTTCCCCATATCCAGGGCCAGCGGCCCATGATCCATGTTGCCGCGGCTGCATTGATCGATGAAAAGGGCCGTGTGTTGCTGCAGAAGCGACACGCAAACACGCATCAGGGCGGCCTGTGGGAGTTTCCGGGTGGCAAGCTGGAGCCCGACGAATCCGTTGCGGAGGGGCTTGCCAGGGAATTGCACGAGGAACTCGGGGTCGATGTGACCGAGTATCGACCCCTGATCAGGGTCAATCATCGCTATGCCGATCGCAGCGTCTCGCTGGATGTGCATGAGGTCACGGGATGGCTTGGCGAACCGCTGGGCCGTGAGGGCCAGCCACTGGCCTGGGTCGAACGCGCGGCGTTGCGCGACTATCCCATGCCGGCGGCGGATCAACCCGTGGTGATGGCACTGCAGCTACCCTCACAGTACCTGATCACGCCACCGAAGCTTGGTGAGCGCGAAGAATTTCTTCGTGCCCTGGAGTCCAGTCTGGATGCCGGCACCCGCCTGGTTCAGTTGCGCCTGTTCGATCTGCCTGAGGCCGAGCTGGTTCAGCTTGGGTGCGATGTCTGTGCCCTGTGCCATTTACATCAGGCGCGCGTGCTGTTGAACGGCAGTGTGGAAACGGCCGATGCCATCGGTGCCGACGGCGTCCACCTGAACAGTCGCCTGTTGTCCCGTTACAAGGCCAGGCCGGTGGCGGCTGAGCGCCTGCTGGCCGCGTCCTGCCATTCGCCGCGGGATCTCGCCCGGGCCGCTGAGCTCGGTGCCGATTTCGCGCTGCTCTCGCCCGTGCTGCCGACCCGGAGCCATCCTGACGCAGACCCGCTGGGCTGGTCATGTTTCGCCGACTGGGTCGAACAGGCGACCGTACCTGTATTTGCCCTCGGCGGCATGCATGCTGGTCTGACAGAGACAGCCTGGGCGCATGGTGCCCAGGGTATTGCCGGTATACGTGGTCTGTGGCCCGATGAGCAGACTGGGTAGGTACTGGATCTTCTTCGTCATCGTCGCGGTAGGCCTGGCCCTGAGCTGGGGCCAGCTAGGTCGCAAGGCCCAGCGGGTATTGGAGGAACAGCCGGTGATCTACCTGGCGACCGAGCCGGATTGCAGGGCCAGGCTTGTCCCCTGCGCCGCCATCGCAGAAGATCGTGCACTGGTACTCGGCCCCGACAATGGAGGGCTGCGTGTCAGGCACACCGGCTTGGTGCTGAACGCGATCGTCCGTGCTGAAGTGGTGTTTCTGGCCTTCGATGGCCGCGAGCTTGAGGTGCGCATCCTGCCGGCTGACCCGGGGTCCTGGCGGGTTGGCGATATCCCGGAAGACGCGCGCGGGCTGCAAGTGCGGGTGGTCGGTAACAATGAGACCACGGCCGCTGAATTTGCGCTTTAAGGGCGCATAGGCTGGCGCGTGGGTGGATGGCCCCTAGCGGTCAGCGGTCTTCCTGGTTCTCCGGCAGATGCACAGGCTCTCCCGGTATGCGCTTGTCTTCCGACAGCCATTCGCCGAGATCGATGAGCTTGCAGCGTTCGCTGCAGAACGGCCGCCATTTCTGCGCCGGTTCCCAGGTGACCGGCTTGCCGCAGTTGGGGCAGGCGACCTGTGATAACTGGCCGTTCATATCAGGCAGGTGCTGAGCGAGAACGGCACGTCGCGATCGGCCTGCGTGGGATGCTGCCAATCGGTGCATTCCATGAAACGAATGCTGAAACGGTGTTTGCCGCCGCTGATCTCGGCAAAGATTCCGCCCGCGGATGGGATGCCGACGCGCAGCAGTTGTGCGCTGATATTGGACGGCAACGACTTCTGGTAGAAACCATTCGGGGCGGTTTCCTGCTTCGGGACCGCGCTGTTGCGGATCAGGGTCAAAAGCAGTTCAACCGCATTCTGGACGGGACTGACTTGGTGCTGCCAGTCGTCCAGTTGCAGGGTGCGTTCATCCTGCGGCATCCGCAGCCAGTAGTGGTATTGCGGCAGGTCGAAATCGAAGCCGCCGCCCGCAATACTGCTGCGTTGCACGATGCTGTTCAGGAACTCGTTACTGCGCAGCGGGCCGCCAAGTTGCCCGCTGATCGTGCGCACGCCCTGACAGGTCCGGTGCAGATCCTGCAGGATATGTTCGAGGCGGTCTGTGTCCACCCCTGGCGAATTGGCCATACGCGAAAGTGACTGCTTGTAGCGCTCCAGCTCTTTCAGCAACTCAGATTTGATGTCAGCGCGCGACAGAACATTGGCGATATCGAGCAGGGCCGTAACGGCTGCCCGTGCGTGCCACTCTTCGATATGCGGAAGGTGAAACTCGAACTGCTCGAACAGGTGCGACAGGCGCAGCCAGGTCCGGCACTTCTCATTCAACGGGTGCTCGAAGATGGTCGTGTCAGGCAATGCAACGTCCTTGAAGATAAGTGCGGGCCAATATTGTCGGACAGCTAATCGGTGGGGTAAAGCGCCGAGCGTCCGTTATTCGACCTGATCCAGATATTTCCGGTGCAATTTTTCGATTGCGGCGTGCAATTTTGCGATGTCACCGTCATTGCAGACGACGTCGTCTGCGTTGCGCAGACGTGTGGTGCGGTCGGTTTGTGCCTGCAGGATGCCGGTGATCTGTGCATGGTCGAGCCCGTCGCGCGCGGCCACTCGGGCGCGCTGCAGGTGTTCGGGTACATCGATCAGGAGCACCCGGTCCACCAGGGCCTGCTGGCCGGTCTCCAGCAGCAGCGGTATTACAAAGACGACATAGGGCGCCTGCGAGTGTTCGGCGCGCGCCAGCATGGTGGCACGGATTCGGGGGTGAAGAATGGCTTCAAGTCGCTGTCTTGCCTCGGGATTGCCGAATACCAGCTGGCCCAGGCGCTGGCGGTCCAGGCGGCCGTCACTACCCAGTATCTGCGCGCCGAAGGTGGAGACGATCTCTTCCAGCGCGGGTTGTCCCGGTTCGACCAGTTCGCGGCTGAGGAGGTCGGTATCGATGACCTCTGCGCCGAGTTGGGCGAAGCGGTCGCTGGCGGCCGTCTTGCCGCTGCCGATACCGCCGGTCAGACCGATTTTGAGCAAGTTCAGCTCAGTCCCGCCAGTTGCAGATAAGCGCGATTGATCTGTTCGCCCCAGAGCAGGGCCACCAGGCCTGCCGCGGCCAGATAGGGCCCGAAAGGGATCGGGATCTGGCGGTCGCGGCCGCGCACGACCACCAATGTGATGCCGACGACTGCACCAATCAGCGACGACAGCAGCACCACCAGCGGCAGCATCTGCCATCCGAGAAAGGCGCCGAAGACCGCGAGCAGCTTGAAGTCGCCGTAGCCCATGCCCTCGCGCCCGGTCAGCAGGCGGAACACCTGGAACACCAGCCACAGACTGAGGTAACCGGCAGCTGCACCGATGACCGCCGACACCAGATCGGTGAACATGCCGTTGATGTTGACCAGCAGCCCCAGCCACATCAGCGGCAGGGTCAGCTGGTCGGGCAGGAGTTGCTCGTCCAGGTCGATGACGGTGAGTGCGACCAGGCCCCAGACCAGGAACAGGGCCGCGAGCGCTGTCGGGGTTGGGCCGAAGTGCAGGACGATCAGCAGGCTGAGCAGACCGGTAGCGGCCTCGACGATGGGGTAACGCACGCTGATGGACGCCTGACAGCCGCTGCAACGGCCGCGCAACAACAGATAGCTGAGGATCGGGATGTTTTCCCAGGCGCGGATGCTGTGGCCGCAATGCGGACACGAAGAGGCCGGTGTGATCAGGTAATCGAGCCCGAACCAGCGGCTCGGCAGCGGCTCGCTCTGTTCGCCGCGCTGGTCGGCGCAGGCCTCGGTGAGTTCCGCCTGCATGCGCCGGGGCAGACGCAGTATCACGACATTCAGGAAGCTGCCGATGATCAGCCCGAGGAGCAGCCCGGCATAGGGCGCCAGCTCCGCAACGAAATACGGTGCCGGCATCGGTTAGTGGCCAGAGACGACCGATCCCAGCTGGAATATCGGCAGGTACAACGCAATCACCAGGCCGCCGACCACGGTACCCAGAATCACCATGATCAGTGGCTCCAGCAGGCTGCTCAATGCATCCACTGCGTTATCCACCTCTTCTTCGTAGAAGTCGGCCACCTTGGACAGCATATCGTCCAGGGCCCCCGACTCCTCACCGATGGTGACCATCTGGATTATCATGTGCGGGAACAGGCCCTGCTGGCGCATCGCCAGCGTCAGAGACTGACCGGTTGCCACATCGTCGCGCATCTTCAGCACGGCCTGTTCATAGACCGTGCTGCCTGTGGCCCCGGCGACCGACTGCAGGGCCTCCACCAGGGGGACACCCGCGGTGAACATGGTGGCGGTGGTCCGGCAGAAGCGCGCCAGAGCGGCCTTGTGCATGATCATGCCGATAACCGGGATCTTCAGCAGTATCCGGTCGAGCGTCTGTCTGAATTTGGGTGAGCGTCTCCAGATATTCGTGAGCAACATTACCGCGCCAACCACGCCGGCCAGGATGGCCCACCAATAGGCGGCGACAACGTCCGATATCGCCATGACAAAGCGCGTGAAGGCCGGCAGGTCCGCACCAAAGCTGCTGAACAGTTCTTTGAACTGCGGGATAACGAAGATCATGATGATCGCGGTGATCAGGATGGCCACCACGATGACCGCGGTCGGGTAGAACAGGGCCTTCTTGATCTTGCCCTTGAGTGATTCGGTCTTTTCCTTGTACGTGGCAATCTTGTCGAGCAGGGTCTCGAGTACACCGGCCTGCTCGCCAGCCTCGACCAGGTTGCAGAACAGATCGTCGAAATAAATCGGGTGTTTGCGCAGCGAGGCGGTCAGCGAGGTGCCGCCCTCGACGTCTGCCTTGATCGACAGGATCATCTCCTGCATCGCGGGGTTATTGTGGCCTCGCCCGACGATGTCAAAGGCCTGGACCATCGGGACGCCGGCCGACATCATGGTCGCCAGCTGGCGCGAAAAGATCGCGATATCCTGGCTGGTGATCTTCTTTTTGCGGTTGCTGAAGATCGAGGTGCTTTTCTTGCGCACCTTCAGCGGCGTGATGCCCTGACGGCGCAGATCGGCGCGGGCCAGGGCCACGCTGGCAGCGCGTGACTCGCCCTTTATCCGGTTGCCTTTGCGGTCTGTCCCCTCCCAGATGAAGATCAGTGCCTTTTCGGGTTTGGGTGCCGCTGCGGTCGCTGCTTTAGTAGCCATGATGTGATTCGTTTAGTCCTTGGTGACTCGGTTGATCTCTTCCAGGCTGGTGACGCCCGCTTTCACCTTTTCGAGGCCGGATGCACGCAGGTCCTGGAGACCCTCTGATTTGGCGAGATCGCGGATCTGGATCGAGTTGGCGCCTTCCATGATCAGTTTGCCCATGGCATCACTGACCGGCATTACTTCGAATATACCCACACGTCCTTTGTAACCCTTGGTGCACTTGTCGCAACCAACGGCTTTGTAAACTGTAACGCCCACATTGATTTCCTTGTCGCTGAACCCTTCCTCCAGCAGTGCGTCACGCGGGACGTCGTCGACCGTCTTGCAATGCTCGCACAGGCGTCGGGCCAGTCGCTGTGCCAGGATCAGGTTGACCGAGGAGGCGATGTTGAACGCCGGTATACCCATATTGGCCAGGCGGGTCAGGGTCTGCGGTGCGTCGTTGGTGTGCAGGGTGGACAGCACCAGGTGCCCGGTCTGTGCCGCCTTGACC
>CAZCDY010000002.1:1867-3284 GCA_964497145.1 uncultured Gammaproteobacteria bacterium | reverse complement strand
AGGCCCGTCTTCGGGTTGACGTTGACCTGGTTGATGCCGGGCACCTGGATCTCGACCGGGTCCTCCGCGGTCGAGATGTTGACCTCCGGCTGATTGAGCATGTTCAGTGCGGTGTAAAGGGTCACCGTTTTACCACTACCGGTTGGTCCGGTAACCAGGATCATGCCGTAGGGTTTCTCGATGGCCGAGACGAAGTGCTTTTTCTGGTTTTCATCGAAGCCGAGCGATTCCACCCCCAGGGTGGCGGCGGATGAATCCAGGATACGCAGCACCACCTTCTCGCCGTAGAGGGTGGGGCAGGTGTTGACACGAAAGTCGATCGAGCGGTTGCGTGACAGCACCATCTTGATGCGACCGTCCTGCGGTACCCGGCGCTCGGCGATGTTCATGCGTGCCATGACCTTGAGGCGCGCGGAAAGGCGATTCGCGATATTGATCGGCGGCGCGGCCTTCTCGTGCAGCATGCCATCCTGACGATAACGCACCCGATAGACCTTTTCGTAGGGCTCGAAGTGGACGTCGGAGGTGCCAGAGTTGATCGCATCCAGCAGGATCTTGTTGACGTAGCGCACCACCGGGGCATCGTCGACGTCGAGGTTCGAATCGCTGTCTTTGTTGTCCTCTTCGCCCGAGCTGACATCGAGATTCTCGAGATCCTCGTCGAGCATGAGGTCGGTCATCGAGGTGTCTTGCGCCTCGATGGCGCTGTCGATAGCGGCGGCGAGTTTGTCTTCCTCGACCAGCACGGCATCGGTGGTCAGGCCGGTATGGAACTTGATCTCGTCCAGCCCCTGATGATTGGTCGGGTCGGAGACGGCGAGGAACAGGCGGTTGCCGCGCTTGATCAGCGGCAGGGCATGGTGCTTGCGGACCAGTTTTTCCTCGACCAGGCCGCTCGGCATTTGTGAGGGGTCGATGGCGTCGAGATCGAACAGGGGAACCCCGTACTCGTGCGAGGCGGCGATCGCGACATCGTGCGCCCGGACCAGCCCTTTCTTGACCAGATGCGAGACCAGCTGGTGTTTTACGGCTGTAGCTTCTTCGGTCGCGCTGCCGGCATCCTGCTCGGACAGCAGCCCGTCCTGGACCAGGCGGCGGGCGAGGCCGCCGAGACGGGTGATCGGGCTAGTCGTTGCCATATTGCTCTAGTGTCTTTGGGTCTGCTGTCTGTTATGTAGCGCCAAGTATATATCCCGGGAGCCGCTTCTGTGCGTCACAGCGCACATGTCTGGATAATCTAGGGTTTCGGCTTCAGATCGGCCGACTTTAGGAAAGAATCGGCGGCTGCCTCAGGGGCAGGCGTTCGTGACGGCCGTTCCAGTATCCGGATCGCAGCAATTGGCAAAACGGTTGTCGCAGCGGATCCAGATAGCATTGTTGGCATTGAAGGTCCCCCAGACGTCATACGAGTTCGTGC
>CAZCDY010000002.1:0-1857 GCA_964497145.1 uncultured Gammaproteobacteria bacterium | reverse complement strand
TGGTGTTACCAATTGCTGGTAATTGGTGCAATCTGCTGCGCTCCTTGCACCCTACGACCGCGATACCCTAGCCTGCATCAGTCACCGATTTGGCAGTTTGGTTGTTTTCCAGTCCGATTGCTCTGGCAATGGTGCACTTAGCATCAGATGATCGGAAGCGGAGCGATGTTTTCGGCCCGATGCGTCGCTGATTCGGCTCTTCCAAGGGCTTCGGTAGCCGGCTGGGCAAGCTGCAGGCGTAACGAAGCCTCAGCGGTTTTGGCTGCGGCTATGGAAAGATCGTGTGCTGAGGATGCGCGGCTATCCGGGTGCTGCCCAAGCAGGATAGCGCTGGAGATTGCCCAGAATGTGCGCGATGTCCTCGGCGTACGGATAGGCTTCGGAAAAGGACAGCCAGACTTTGCGTACCGTGATGCGGATACGGGCACCGATCTTCAACAGTCTCACCCGAATGGTCGAGCTCTGTGCTGTCGCATGCGTCGTACCGGCCAGGCCCAGTCGTCGCAGCCCGCACAGGAGCACGTAGGCAAACGACGAGAAGTACAAGCGCAGCTGGTTGGCGCGCATCGTCGCCGTGCTGGTGCGATCGGCAAACAGCCCGAGTTGTTGTTCCTTGATGCGATTCTCCATGTCGCCGCGCGCGCAGTAGAGCTGTTCATAGAGCCGCTTGGCGCTGGCCTCGCGCGCTGTTAGGTTGGTGACGACAAAGCGTGGATTGGCCTTGCCCGGCAGGTATTCCGCCTTGCCGATGACGCGCCGCTCACGCGACCAGGACTTGCGCGTCTTGTAGCGGAAATCGCGGAAGCGCCGTGCCGGCTGACCGGTGCGTTCATGGGCGGTGCGGGCTTCTTCCATCGCCTCACCCAGCGCGCGTTGCAGGCGCTTGTTGCGTGCCAGTCCCAGCACGTAGCGCACGTTGTTGGCCTCACACCATGCCATGATCGCCTCGCGGCAGAACCCGGCATCGCCTCGGATCACAATGCGCGTCTTCGGCCAACGGGCCCGGATCTGGCCGACGATCCGGGCCAACTCGTCGACACTGCCCGCTGAGCCATCCTGATTCGATGGCCGCAGCCGTGCACACAGCAGGTGCTCACCGCAGAAGATGTACAGCGGCAGATAGCAATAACAGCGGTAGTAGCCGTGGAAGAAGCGGCCTTCCTGATGCCCATGCAATGGATCATCGGTGGCATCCAGGTCCAGCCAGATCTCGCGCGGCGGTTTGGGATGTGATTCGAGAAACACATCGACCAGCAGGCGGTCGAGTGCATCGGGATCGGCCGCGATCCGCTTGTAGCGATCCGTCGCTGCCGACTCCGGCGTGCTCAACTCCAGACGATTGAGCGTATTCGATGCCGCCAATGGATTGCCACGATCCTGATCACGGACCCGTGCCTCGCCGGTCAGGTCCTGCTTGCCAACCAACAGGGCCAGCACGCTGTCCTTGCGCAGTACATCGTGGTCGTTGAGATCTTCATAGCCCAGCGCCAGCCCATAGACGCGTTGCGCGACCAGTGCCGGTACGCTGTGCTCAATGGCATTGGAGTTGCGATAGTCGCTGAAACAACCGGCCAAGCGATCCAGCAGGCCAAGGCGTTTGTCCACCTCACGTAGCAGGAGTCCACCCCCGTCCGACGTGATGCGTCCCCCGTCGAAACGGCCGATGACATCGCGCCGGCCCAGGGCGTGAAATTCGAGCTGCTCCGGTTTACACTCTGTCGTCATAGGCCTCTCCCTTTCGTTGCTTGTAAGTGCTTGGTCGCTCTTACTTTATGCAACAAACAGAGGCCTATTTCTATTCCTACGGTGACCGATGCGGGCTAGCTGCAATATTGCACCAATAAGAAGGGCAAAGCC
>CAZCDY010000001.1:58346-77517 GCA_964497145.1 uncultured Gammaproteobacteria bacterium | reverse complement strand
GGCTGGCTGTCGAACTCGCCGAACAGCTTGCCGACCGGGTTGCCGAGTGCCTTTTCCACGATCGCGCGCGCCTGCTCGCCGGGAAAGGGCGGGACCTGGTCCTGCAGCTTGGCCAGCTCCAGGGCGATATCGTCCGGCAGCAGGTCACGCCGGGTCGACAGAATCTGGCCGAATTTCACATAGATCGGTCCCAGGTCCTCGAGGGCCTGTCGGATGCGCACCCCGCGAGGCGGCTTTTTGCCCCAATAGAAAGGCGACAGAAAACGGAAGAAGCGGATCGGGCGGAACAGGTGCGCGGCCAGGATGAACTCGTCCAGGCCGTGGCGCATCATGACCCAGGCGATGTGCACCACGCGCACACTTTCGCGCACAGGGATCATGACTTGTCCTCTTGCGGTTTCCTCTCCAGCAGGTCAATCCGCGCCGCCAGGCGTTCGCTGTCGTCACGCAAGGTATCGACGTCAGCGAGGAAGTCCTCGACCTCAAGCCTATGGGGCAGAAGGCGTGCCTCCTCGGTGAGGTATTCCGACAGGTTCTCACGGCCGCTGCGGCCGATGCGTTCGCCCTCCCGCAGCACGGCCCGCACACCGCGCGCGATCTCGTGTGCGGCGATATCTCCGGTGAAGTGCGAAAGTTGCTCCTCCCAGTCAATATCAAGACCGGCGAGGGTCTCGCTGAAGCGATGTGCCGTCTGATTGTCGCCATCGATGCGAACGTTACCGGCAAACAGCTGTTTCGCGCTCTGCGAGCCGTCGCTGGCGCGTATCAGATCCAGCGGACTGCCGCTGAGCGTGCAATCGGGCTCGCCCTCGATACGGCCGAGCACCTGTACCCGGCCATCATGGCCGGGTACGAAATGCAGCCGGATGCCGGTGCCGCTGAGGTCGATGCGGATTACCCGGCCATGCAGCGTGGCCAGCTGGCGGCCGGCCACGGGGTCGAGGCCAATCAGCCGGTTGAGGCCCTGTTCCAGCCCCTCGAGGGCGAGGTCGCGCATGGTCATCTGCGATATCTGCGCCGGAAAGATCTCAAAGCTTGAACCCGCGGTGGACGGCAACGATGCCCCCTGTGAGATTGTGCACATCGCAGCGTTCGAAGCCGGCCCCCTCCATCATGCCCTTGAGCGTGTTCTGGTCTGGGTGCATGCGGATCGATTCGGCAAGGTAGCGGTAGCTTTCTGCATCCTTGGCCACCAGTGCGCCCATCTTGGGCAGCAGCTTGAAGGAGTACAGGTCGTAGATCTTTTCCAGCGGCTTGTTGAGCGGTTTGGAGAACTCCAGTATCAGTGCCCTTCCGCCGGGCTTCAGCGCGCGGTACATGGCGCCCAGGGCCTGTTCCTTGTTGGTCACGTTACGCAGTCCGAAGGCGATAGTGATCAGGTCGATGCTGTCATCGGGTACAGGCAGGGCCTCGGCATTCACCTGGGCGTAGCTCAGGTTGCCCGCATGCCCGCGATCGACCATGCGGTCGCGGCCAACCTGCAGCATGGATGCATTGATGTCGGTCATCAGCACCATCCCCTGGGGGCCGACCAGATCCGCGAAGCGGTCGGCCAGGTCGCCGGTCCCGGAGGCCAGGTCGAGGACCCGCTGCCCCTGCCGTACGCCGGCAAGCTCGACTGCAAAGCGTTTCCACAGTCGATGCACGCCGAACGACATCAGGTCGTTCATGACGTCGTATTTGGAGGCTACCGAGTCGAATACGCCGCGTACCATGCCGGCTTTTTCGCTGGTATCCACGGTGCGAAATCCAAAATGCGTGCTGCGATCTTTTTCGGCCATGGCGGCGGGTCCTGCGTCTGCGCGGCGGACGCAGGAGGTGAACGTCAGGCGGCGGGTTCCTTGCGGCTGTAACCCTTCTCCCTCAGCTCCTCGAGATACTGCGCCCAGAGGTCATCGTAGTGTTTGCCGAGATTGTACAGGGTTTCCCACGAGTAAATGCCGGTGTTGTGCTCATCATCGAAGTGCAGCACCACGGCATAATTCCCGACCGGTTCGATGCTGTCGATATTGACGCCTTCCTTGCCCAGCGGCACCTTGCGCTGTCCGGGCCCGTGCCCGGCCACCTCCGCGGAGGGTGAATAGACGCGCAGATACTCCGCCGGCAGCTTGAAATTGGCGCCGTCTTCGAAGCTGACCTCCAGTACGCGTGACATGCGGTGCAGATTCAGTTCGGTGGGGGATGGGGTGTTCATACGACCTTCCTCGGGACTCGGATTTCGGGACAGGGCCAGCAGGGCAGCCCGGCTAGTGTCAGATGGCAGGCGATTTTAACGGGCTTTCGTCTCTCTGTTCCCCTGAAATTGTCGGCGAATAGCCCGGCAGGCACATCACGGCGAACAATCCTCGGCGCCTGACGATATGCTGTGCGCGATGAGCCGCCCCACGCCAGGTTTTCCGCGCAACCCAGGGACCGTCGCCGGTTGGCTGATGCTGGCCGCGATCCTGCTGTCTGTCGCCCACGGCCTGGGCCTCGGCCTGCCCGCCACCCTGGCAGGCGCCTCATTCTGGCTGGCGGGTATTCTGCTGGCGCCAAGGGCCGCCGGGCTGCAGCGTATCCAGACCCTGGCCATGATGCTGGTCGGTGGTGCCGGCCTGCTGTCTGCCTGGCTGGCCGCAGCTCCCGTGCAGCTTGAAAAGGCCCTGGTCGGCAATCAGGCACTGCTGGCCATGTTGGCGGGAGTCAGTTTCCTGCGCCTGGTCAGCCTGCCGGCGGTGGATGCCGGCGAGTTCACTCCGCGCGGGCCCAAGGCGCTGCGGCGCACCTTGCTGGGGGTCCACCTTTTCGGCTCGGTGATCAATCTGTCGGCGGTCATGATTCTCGGCGACCGCCAGGCACGCCGGCGCGTGATGACGCCGTTGCAGGCCATGGTGCTGTCGCGCGGTTTCTCCCTTGCGGCGCATTGGTCGCCCTTTTTTGCCGCCATGGGTGTCGCCCTGAGCAACTCGCCCGGTGCCGAGCTGCTCATCCTGTCGATGGTTGGCCTGCCGCTTGCGTTTCTGGGTCTGTCGATGACCGCCTGGCAGCTGTCGCGGCGCCCCGATGCACGCGATTATCTCGGCTATCCGATGCATTTCGGAGCGCTCTGGATTCCGGCCCTGCTGGCGTCTCTGGTGCTGTTGGTGCACCAGCTGAGCCCGGCTACGCCCATCCTGACACTGATCAGTTCGTTGGCGGTATCGCTGACACTGATCGTGCTGTTGCTGCGCCAACCCCCGCGGGCCCTGCCGCAGGTGCTTGAACACGTCCGCGACGGCCTGCCGCGGATGTCAGGCGAGCTGATGTTGTTTCTCGCGGCCGGGGTGCTCGCCGCGGGTATCGCCAGCGCCGTGCAGGGCGCCGGCTGGACCCTGGATCTGCTGGAGTTCGACGCAACCGGGGCCAGCCTGCTCCTGCTGCTGATGGTGGGGCTTTCCGTGGTCGGTGTGCATCCTGTGATCAGTATCGCGACGGCGCACGGCCTGCTCGCTCCCCTGGTGCCCGACCCCAACCTGCTCGGTATCACCTACCTGATGGCATGGGCACAGGGGGTCGCGATCTCGCCCCTGTCGGGGATGCATCTGGCCATGCAGGGCCGGTTCGGCATAGATCCACGAGGCTTTCTGCGCTGGAACGGCTCCTATACCCTGTTCATGCTGGTTCTGGACGCAGCTGTGCTGCACCTCTATGAGGCACTGGGCGGATAGGCCTGGCGCAGCAGATCGCGGTAGTATCGGCGCCCGGCCCGGCATGCAAGGGCCACGCAATTGCGAGAGGTTGAGTATCTTCTATGGCGGGTATTTTCGTCAGCTATCGTCGCGATGACAGCCAGGGCTTTGCCGGACGCCTGGCCGATAATCTCACCGATATTCTCGGCCCTGACCAGGTGTTCCGCGACATCGAGATCCCTGTCGGCAGCGATTTCACCGATGTGCTGCACCGCGCCATTGCCGCCAGTGATCTTCTGCTGGTCGTCATTGGCCGCCATTGGGCAGCACAATCGGACGTGGGCTATGGGTCGCGTCTGTTCGAGCCGACGGACTGGGTGCGTACCGAGATCGAGGCCGCCTTCGCCCAGGGCAAGCAGGTGGTACCGGTGCTGGTTGGTGGTGCAGACATGCCGGGCCCGGATGACTTGCCGGACTCCATCAAGAAACTGGCCCGCAAGCAGGCCGCGATCCTGAGCGATCGACACTGGGATGCGGAGGTCCGCGCACTTGTCGAGCGCCTGCAACATCTCTGTCCGTCACTCACCAAGGGCGGTCTGCAGCAACCGGATCAGGCGGAGTCGCCCGCCGCCGTATTGCTTGAACTGGGTGAGCGGGTATTCAGAGAGGTCGAGTCGCGTCGTCGACCACGGATTCGTCCACCGAGCCTGCCCGAAACCTTTGCCCGGCAACTTCTGCGCAGCCTGGGCCGGGGGCTGAAAAAACTGCTGTCGATTATCATGGTGCTCGGCCTGATCTATGCGGGTATCCGGCTGTTTGGTGACGCAAAAATGCTCGGCCAGCTGGATGTCTTTGAGGCCCGTCTGATGATTGCCTGGGAGCGCATGCAGCTGCACATCGGCCGCCTCTGAGTCCGGTGCAAAGAGTGCGCCGGAGCAAGCGATCTCGACGGCGCCGTTGCCGACTTGCTATGGACTTTGATCCGCAACGGCGCAAACGCCGGCTGCTTCGCAAAAGAAGTAGGCGGTGATCCCGCTGCCTGCGACGATCACGAAGGTCCGCACAAGCTGCTGCGGAAGCCTGCGCGACCAGTGCGCGGCGCCATAGCCTCCGGCCAGGGTTCCGAGCAGCACGACGGTCCCTTCGTACCAGGCGATGGCGCCGTCGTGAATAAACAGCACGATGGCAATCAGGGACACGGCCGAAGAGATCAGCAGTTTGATTCCGTTCATGGCATTGATGTCGGAATAGCCGGCCAGCGCCAGATAACTCAGGATGATGATTCCGAGACCGGCGTTGAAAAAGCCACCGTAAACCGAAACTCCGAGCAACAGAAGTACCAGCAGAGATTTTCCGATCGACGATGCATGCCGGTGTGCGGAGCCCAGTTGTTTCAGCAAGCTGTTGAGCCGGCCACCGAAGACAAACAGGAGGGTGGCAAAAAGAAGCAGCCAGGGTATCGCCTGGCGAAACATTGACTCTGATGTCTGCAGCAGAAGCCAGGCCCCGGTGATGCCGCCGAGCAAACTGATAATCAGAAAGCCGGGCAGCTTTGCTTTGTGCGTTGCCAGGTCTTTGCGGAATGCATAGGCACCGCTAAGGTAGCCGGAACAGGACGCGAAGGTATTGGTCGCGTTGGCGCTGATCGGTGGGACACCAACGAGCAGCAGTGCAGGAAAGGTGATGAAACTGCCACCACCGGCAACGGCGTTGAGAACGCCGCCAAAGAAACCGGCGACAAACAGGAACAGCAATTCTGCAAACACGGGCGTCCGGCGAAGTGGTCAGGCTGAATGTCAGCCTAGCACTTTCCCTGGAGCGGGTCGGTAAAAGTCGCTACGACATCTGCCCTGTGTGGTGCCTGAATCAGGGCCCTGTGCGCCGACCATTGTCGGTGCTGATTCGATGTGCCACTAGGCGTACCGAAGACCAGTCGACACGGCCCCCGTTCAGACCGGGGGCCGTGTTCCTCGCGGTTTTTATTCCTGATTGGCGGTACTCCAGCTCACGCTGAATCCGTCGGCCTGGGCACTGATCGTGGTACTGGACGAGCGACCGTAGGCATAGGATTCATCTGCTTCCTCGTAGGCGTATGGTTCGCCATGGTGTCTGCCTCGCCAGCCGCGGTGATGATGGCCATGGGGGCGGGCAAACGCGTTGCGTTTTGCATGCTCGATCTGACGGCTATTGCGATTCAGCGCCCGTTCCAGTTTTCGCCGTTCGTGCGGACTGTAGTAGCCGTCCCGCTCGAAGCGGTCCTCCATGCGCGCGATCTGTCGCTGGTTCCTGGCCAGCTGTCGGGCCTCCCGACGTGACAGATCTCCTTTTTCTATACCCTTTTCGATTCGGCCCCATTGCCTGGCCTGACGACGGTCGACCTGTTTTTCAAAGCGGTGCTGCGGGGTGCTTCTGTCGTTGCCGCCGCCGTGGCTGTAACCGCGAGCCTGTGCAACCGTGGTAAGCCCCAATGTGCCGGCGACGACAATCGCCAATAGATAACTCAAGCTTTTCATCGTTGTGTCTCCTTCCCAACTGTAAGGCAGCGTCTCGCGCTTACCAGCGGTGTTTGCGGCCACGTGACTTGTTCGCGACCCGGTGGTTATTCTTGGCGCGGTGCACGCGGTAGCTGGCCCGGTCGAGTGCATGGTTCAACTTGCGCCGTTCACGCTTGGTATAACGCCCGTCACTACCAAAGCGCCTGTCCATGCGGGCTATCTTGTGCTGATCGCCGCGTAAGCGCTTCAGCTCCCTGTGGCTCAGGTCGCCGTTGCGGAGGCCTGAACGGATACGTTCACGCTGATTGGACAGGCGACGCTCCACCCGGCTGTCAAAGTCCCTGTGCTTCATGCGGCCGCGATCGGCAAATCGCCGCTCCCCGCCAGGGGTCTTGCGTTGATCGCCTCGGGCATGCCCGAATTCCTTGCGGTTGAATCTGGGGTTACTCCTGCCGTCGCTCCATCGAGAATGGCGGGTTACCTGGCGGTCTGCCGACTTTCGGCGCTCACGGCGCTTGTCGTCGCGATGGGCGACTGCGCCTTCCGCGGCTTCACCGCCCGCCCGTTGCTGTCGACGTTCATTGCGACGTTCGGTATCTGCAGTCTGACGGCGCTCGTTGCGCCGTTGACTGACCTCGGCATTAATCTCTGCCGCCTGGCGGCCGCTATTGCCGTCTCTGCCTGTCGGTGTCTCGGCGACTGCCGCGCTGGCCAGACCCAGGGCGGAAACCGCGATTACCGCGACCATGATCCTCGGACTTTTCATTTCGAATTCTCCCGTTTCTGCGAAGGGTCCGAACTGGACCTTCAACTTCATTCTTGGCCAATGAAGCTGAATACACGCTGAACGGGTTGGGGGAGTTGGTATCAGTGACTGATTAGTCGGGGCGCGCGCGGAGATCCGGCCGCACCAGGGCGAAAATCAGCAGAGCAAACACCGCACCGAGGGTGTCGGCGAGCATGTCCTTCTGCGCGTCCCAGATGTCGCCCTGGGAGCCGAGAAACTCGATCCCGGCATTGCCGCCTTCGACGACCGCGTACCACCACTCGATGATTTCGTAACCCGCAGCAATGCCCATTACCAGCAACAGGGCAAAGATGTTGGCCGGCACGTACCGGCAGTGACCCTGCCGCAGCATCCATTCCGCTGTTGGGAACGCATAGAATCCGATCGAAAAATGGGCGATGCGATCGAAGTGGTTGCGCTCTGAGCCGAGCAACGCGTTGAACCATTCAAACGGCACATTGGCGAAGGTGTAGTGCCCGCCAATGGTGTGCAAGAACAGCCAGAAGGCCATCAGCGCATAGGCTGTATTGCTGAAACGGAAATAGCGATAGCTGAACACCAGTCCGAGAAAGACCAGGATCACTGGAAGCACCTCGGCCAACCAGACGGCTCGCGACACAGGGTCGATTGCGAGCACGGTAAAAAATATACCGAACGCGATTGCGAGCCAGTGTGGAAATTGCAGACGAACCATCGAAAATACCCGCTAATGCCTGATACGAGTCTAACCGCTCCACCCCGGGCCGAACCAATCTCCTGCCAAGGTGTGCACCAGCTATCGTTGCCGGATGCGACAGCCGGGCTCGTGTACCGAAACTGAGAATCAGTTCCGCAACATGGCCCGCGGGCTGACGCTACAGTCGGTAACAGCAAATCAGCCAGAGGTAGCGACTGTAATGAATCAACCTAGAATCTTTTCCGAGTCGGGCTGGAGCCAGTCATGGATAGAACTGGCTGTTCTGTACTCGCTGGTAATGGTAGGGGCCACCATCGTGTTGGACATGCACTGGCTGGTCGCCATGTCGGTCACTCCCGTCCTCATGCTGGGTTTCCTGCTGGCCGTTCTCGTTGCAGTACAGGTGCTGTGGCTGGTGGTTATCGGACTGGAAAAGCTGGGTACGGCAGCAGGTCTGCGTAAGAGCCCACTGTCCTGAAACCGGTTCGCCTTTTCAACGCCACACGCCGTCGGGGCTGCCATAACTTTGCAGGACCCGAATATAGTTCAGCCTCTCATAGTCCGATGGATCCTGAACACTGACCTGGCTCAGCCGGCCACGCAGATCGCCGAGTTGCTCGAACCCCTGTTGTTCCATCCACTCATCAAGTTCGCTGATCAGCGTGCTCAGATGTCTCGGACCCTTTTGCAGCAGCGCATGACACAGGTGCACCACGTCGGCACCCGCGAGCAGCAGCTTGATCGCATCCTCCGCCGTATAAATGCCCCCGGTGGCGCCGATCGAACAATCCACGCGCCCATGCAGTATGGCCGCCCAACGCATCGCAAGCAGCGCATCGGTCGAGCGGGTCGGGGTTAGCGTGTGTTGCAGGCGCATGCCGTCGATCTGGATGTCCGGCTGGTAGAAACGGTTGAACAGCGAGACACCGGCAGCACCCGCGCCCTCCAGTTTTTTCACCATGTTTCCAATCGAGCTGAAAAACGGTGAGAGCTTCATGTTGATCGGGATCGATATCTGTTCACGCAGTTCGCTGAGTACGGTCACATAGCGCTGTTCGACATCCTGCCCCTCCTCCCAGACTTCAGCTGCAACGTAATAGGCGTTGAGCTCGAGGGCATCTGCGCCGGCATCAGCGATCTCGGTCGCGTGTTTCATCCAGCCGCCTGCGGTCACCCCGTTCAGGCTGGCAACGACCGGGATCTCCAGGGTCGCCTTGAGCGAGGCTACCTGTTCCAGGTAGCGATCGAGTTCGCCCGGAAAGTCCTGATGGGCCGGAAGGTAGGTGTTGGCCTCGGCGCTGCCGGTCTCCTGATGATGCAGAAAACGGGTCATGCCCTCTTCTTCGGCACGCACCGCCTCTTCGAACAAGGAGTACATGACAATCGCCGCGGCGCCCGCGTCTTCCAACTGCCTGGATGCATCCAGGCTGCGCGACAGTGGCGAGGCAGAGGGTACGAATGGGTTCTTCAGCGACATGCCAAGCCAGTTGCTTGTCAGATCCATGATGCGGTTCTCCGTTCAACGTGCAGTGTCTGCCCAGCGGCATGACGTGCGCCGGGTTCGACCGGCAGCCCGGTCGTAAGCGCCTCCTGGTACAGGCGGTTCACGGTTCAGTCCCCGGACCTGCCGGGCCCCTGTTTGCCGGTGGCCAGCCCGGCCAGTTGTTCGTAAAGGTGGAATTTCGCCCTGGTCTGGTTCTGTGCCGCCTCCATGAAACGGTGTGCGGCCTCGGGGTGGGTCTTTTCGAGCACCGCAAAGCGGGTCTCGGTCATGGCGAAATCGCGATAGGGCAGGCTCGGCTCCTTGGAGTCCAGGTGCAGTGGATTGTCACCCTGCGCGGACTTGCGCGGGTCGAAGCGGAACAGTTCCCAGTGACCGGCATTGACCGCCAGCTGTTGCTGGCGGAGGTTGTTCGCCAGGTCTATGCCATGTGCGATGCAGGGAGAATAGGCAATGATCAGCGAGGGCCCGTCGTAGCTTTCCGCCTCGAGGAAGGCGCGCAGGACCTGGACGTCCTTGGCGCCGTATGCGACCTGGGCAACGTACACATCGCCGTAGGCCATGGCCATCATCGCCAGGTCTTTTTTGATCACCGATTTGCCGCCGGCCGAGAACTTGGCCACGGCACCCAGTGGTGTTGCCTTTGATGTCTGGCCGCCGGTATTCGAATACACCTCGGTGTCCAGCACCAGGATGTTGACGTTGCGGCCTGAGGCGAGCACGTGATCGACGCCGCCATAACCGATGTCATACGCCCAGCCGTCACCCCCGATCGCCCAGACGCTCTTTCTGATCAGGTAATCGACGATGCCCTCGAGGGTCCGGGCCTCGAGCCGGTCGATGCCGGCCAGCCGGATCTTGAGTTCTTCGACACGTTCACGCTGTTCCGCGATACCGCTCTCGCTATGCTGGTCGGCATTCAGGATCGCATCGACCGGCAGGCCGTCGATCTCGCCGGCCAGTCCCAGCAGGAGTTCTGCTGCATGCTCTGCCTGCTTGTCGATGGCCACGCGCATGCCGAGGCCGAATTCGGCATTGTCTTCGAACAGGGAGTTGTTCCATGCAGGGCCACGGCCGTGAGGGTCGGTCGTGTAAGGCGTGGTCGGCAGATTGCCGCCATAGATGGACGAGCAGCCGGTGGCGTTGGCGATCAGCATCCGGTCGCCGAACAACTGGGTGGCCAGCTTGATATAGGGCGTCTCGCCGCAGCCGACACAGGCGCCGGAAAACTCGAACAAGGGCTGCATGACCATGGCCCCTTTGAGCGTGGTCTCTTTCAGCCTGCTGCGATCGAACTCGGGCAGCCGCAGGAAGAAATCCCAGTTGGCCTGCTCGACCTCCCGGCGTGGCCCGATCGGCACCATATTGAGCGCCTTGCGCTGGGGATCGGTCTTGTCACGGATCGGGCATATCTCGACGCACAGGCCGCAGCCGGTGCAGTCGTCGGGGGCGACCTGGTAGCTGATGTGGGTCCCGGCGGGCAGGTCTTTGCCACCCTTCACCTGGGTGTGCAGAAAGCCCTCGGGCGCATCTTCAGTGAGTCTCTCGTCGAACAGCTTGGAACGGATGGCTGCGTGCGGGCATACCAGTGGGCATTTGCCGCAATGGGTGCACAGGCCGAGCTCCCACTGCGGGATCTCCAGCGCCAGCTGGCGCTTTTCGTACGCCGCGGTACCCAGCGGCCAGGTGCCGTCCGCGCTCATGGCACTGACCGGCAGGCTGTCGCCCCTCCCGGCGATCAGGGTGGCGGTCACCCTCTGCACGAACTCCGGCGCATTGGCAGCGACCACCGGCGGCATCTCGAGCCGGCTGCTTGCCTGCCCGGGCAACTCGATCCGGTGCAGCCCGCTCAACGCGGCATCGATCGCGGCGAAGTTGCGCTGCAGCAAGTATCTCCCCTTGCGGCCGTAGGTCTTTTCGACCATGGACTTGATCTTGGCCAGGGCCTGTTCGCGGTCGATGATATCGGTGATGGCAAAAAAGCAGGCCTGCATGATGGTATTGATGCGGCGGTCCATGCCGGCCTTTCGGGCGATACCGTAGGCATCGACAGCGTAGAGTTGCAGCCGCTTGTCGATCAGCTGCTGCTGCACCGGGCGTGGCAGGCTTTCCCAGACATTTTCAGGCGCCATCGGGCTGTTGAGCAGAAAGCTGCCGTCCGGCGCGGCCTTGGCCAGCATGTCGTAGCGGGTGAGGAAATTGGGCTGATGGCAGGCCACAAGCTGGGCCTCGTGGTCGCCGATGAGATAGGTTGAGCGGATCGGGCGATCGCCGAATCTCAGGTGCGATACGGTCACGGCACCGGCCTTCTTGGAGTCGTACTGGAAATAGCCCTGGACCTGAAGCCCGGTACTTTCACCAATGATCTTGATCGAATTCTTGTTGGCCGAGACGGTGCCGTCCGAACCCAGGCCGTAGAACAGGCAGCGCGTGATCCCCTGCGCCGACACCGGGCTGAAGTCATCGTCCCAGCTCAGGCTGCAGTGGCTGACATCGTCGTGGATGCCGATGGTGAATTGGTTTTTGGGTCGGTCATTTTTCAGTTCGGCAAATACGCCGGCGACCATGGCCGGGGTCAACTCCTTTGAAGACAGACCGAAGCGGCCGCCGACCACGCGCGGCATCCGGGTGCGCTCACCGTTCGCATGGGCCTGTGCCAGTGCGGTAAGTACGTCCTTGTACAGGGGCTCGCCGTCGGCGCCCGGTTCCTTGGTGCGGTCGAGCACCGCGACCTTGCGCACGCTCTCGGGCAGGCTGGCGAGCAGGTGTGCGGGCGAGAACGGGCGGTACAGGCGTACCTTGATCAGGCCGACCTTCTCAGCGCCCGCGACCAGGGTCTCGACCGCCTCCTCGGCGGCGCCCAGTCCCGAGCCCATCAGCACCATTACACGCTCGGCGTCTTGCGCGCCCAGGTACTCGAACAGGCTGTAGCCGCGGCCGGTTAGCTCGTTGAACCTGGCCATGACCTGCTGAATGATACTGGGCAAATTGGCATAGTAAGTGTTAACTGACTCTCGTCCCTGAAAATACACATCCGGGTTTTGCGAGCTGCCGCGGAGCACCGGGTGATCGGGGGAGAGCGCGCGTCGACGATGTGCAATCACCAGGTCTTCGCTGATCATTGCGCGCACCGTTTCGAGATCGACCGGGGCGATCTTGACGACCTCGTGTGAGGTGCGAAAGCCGTCGAAAAAGTGCAGAAAAGGCACCCGCGAGGCCAGGGTTGCGGCCTGAGCGATCAACGCGAAATCCTGTGCCTCCTGCACGCTGGCCGAGCAAAGCATGGCGTAACCGGTCGCGCGGCACGCCATGACGTCGGAGTGATCGGCAAAGATCGATAGCGCCTGTGCCGCCACGGAGCGCGCGGCCACGTGCAGCACCGTGGGGGTCAGCTCGCCGGCGATCTTGTACATGTTCGGGATCATCAGCAGCAGGCCCTGCGATGCGGTGAAGCTGGTGGCCAGCGACCCCGCCTGAAGCGCACCATGGATGGCCCCCGCTGCCCCTGCCTCGCTCTGCATCTCGATCACCTTAGGGACGCTGCCCCAGAGGTTCCTCACCCCGGTCGCGGACCATTCATCGGCCCACTCGCCCATCGGCGAGGCAGGGGTGATCGGGTAGATTGCAATCACCTCATTGGTGAGGTGGGCGATCCGTGCGGCGGCCTCATTGCCGTCGACGGTGATCAGTTGCTCAGGCATTGGGGAACCCAATAGTGACCCTTGTTGCGTCAACATTGGGCGCCCTACGCCAGGGCAGGCAACCACGGGCACCGGCTTGCTTGATGTGCGTCAAGCCGGGTTCGGGATGCCAGGGTGCTTTAGAACAGCCCTTCTTCGGCGCCGAGGGGATCAGGCACGGCCTGCCATTGCGAGCGCAGGCTCTTACGGAACAGCAGCTTCTGCTGGGCCGATTCCGGCAGATCAGTAAATCGGAATACGCCGCGTCCGACCAGCAGGTCGACGACATCTTCAAGCACCCTGACCAGATCGATATCCAGATTGCGAAGAAATGCCTGGACATCCGGGTCATCGATTGAGGCGGCGATGGCCCCGTCACCCGCGTTGGCGGAAAGGCCGCTGATGTTGCCGCTGCTGTCGCGAAGGATGAAGACCTGTTGCATGCAGGGAAAGCCTCGATTACTGCGTGGATCTATTCAGGATTGCGGTTCAGGTGACGATAACTTTATTCCCAAGGGCGCGTTCTCATAAAGATTCTTTAGGAATGGTGGAAATAAATCGTTGAGCGAGACGGCGGAAAATCTGGAGACCTGGGCGGGGCAGGCCTCGCCCGACCCGCTGGTGGGGTGTCTGTTGATGCTTGCCCGCCAGCACGGGCTGCCGGCCTCGGAATTTGCGGTTACCAGTGGCCTGCCGCTGGAAAATGGTCGTCTGTTGCCGTCACAGTTTCCCCGTGCGGCCCGCCGCGTGGGCCTGCGCGCGCGCCTGGTGCAACGAAGCCTGGCCGAGTTGGACGCATTGGTAACGCCGGCGATACTGGTACTGAGCGACGACCGGGCCTGCCTGTTGCTGCAGGCGGTCGGCGAGGGGCCGGCGAAGCTGCTGCTGCCCGACAACCCGGACGCCGAGGTCAGCCTGGGCCCGCAGGAACTGCAGGATATCTATACCGGCTACGCGATTCTGGCCAGTCCGGCCCATCGCTACGATGCAAGAACCCCGGCGTCCGAAGGTGCGATCGCCGACGGACACTGGTTTTGGGGCACCCTGAAATCATCCTGGCCCATCTATCGAGACGTGATACTCGCCTCCCTGCTGATCAATGTATTTGCGGTGGCCAGCCCTTTGTTCGTAATGAACGTCTACGATCGCGTGGTACCGAATGAGGCCCTGGAAACCCTTTGGGTGCTGGCTATCGGCATCACCGTGATATACGGATTCGATTTCGTTCTGCGAGGACTGCGCGGTCGCTTTATCGATGTGGCCGGCAGCAGGGCAGACATCGTGCTGTCGTCCCGCCTGTACGAGCGTGTGCTGGGTCTGCGCCTGGATGCCCGCCCGGCCTCTGCCGGCGCCTTTGCCAACAACCTGCGGGAATTCGACGGGATTCGCGAGTTTTTTGCCTCGCTGACCCTGACCGCCTTCGTCGACGTGCCTTTCGCCCTGCTTTTTCTGGTGGTGGTATGGCTGATTGCCGGGCCGCTGGTCGTGGTCCCGCTGGCCGCTATCCCGATCCTGCTGGCCTATGGGCTTTTCGTGCAGCCCCGGCTGCGGCGGGCGGCGGAACAGGGTATGCGTGCATCGGCGCAGAAGAACGCCACCCTGGTCGAGGCTCTGGTCGAGGCCGAGACGGTCAAGGCGCTCGGTGTGGAAGGCCGACTGCAGCACCAGCTCGAGGACAGTGTCGCCGAGACCGCCCGCTGGAGCGCACAGGCGCGGCAGTGGGCCCTGTCCGCGACCAATCTTGCCACCTTGTTGCAACAGCTGGTCTCGGTCGGCGTGGTGGTTGCGGGCGTCTACCTGATCGCGGACGGAGTCCTGTCCATGGGGGCACTGATCGCAGCAGTGATCCTCAGTGGGCGAGCGGTGGTGCCGCTGGCCCAGATTGCCGCCCTGCTGACCCGATTCCATCAGGCCAGTGCCGCGCTGAAGAACCTTGACCAGGTGATGCAGATGCCCGTCGATCGTCCCGAGGGGAAGGTGTTTGTCACCCGCCCGGTCCTGCAGGGGGATATCGAGTTCGATCATGTAAGCTTTCATTACCCGCAGCAGGATGTGGTCGCCTTGCAGGATGCCGCTTTCCGCGTCGAACCGGGTGAGCGCGTCGCGATTATCGGCCGGGTCGGATCCGGCAAGACCACGATCAACCGCCTGATCGCAGGCTTGTACGAGGCCCAGGAAGGGGCGGTGCGCATCGACGGGGTGGACATACGCCAACTGGACCCAGGTGATCTGCGTCACAACATTGCCTATGTGTCGCAGGACAGCCAGCTGATGTTCGGCTCCATCCGCGACAACCTGACCCTGGGGATACCAAACGCCGATGACGAACGCATCGTGCATGCGGCGGAGCTGTCCGGTGTCTCCGGCTTCGTCAATCGTCACCCCCTGGGATTCGACATGCCCGTAGGTGAGCACGGCAGCATGCTCTCGGGCGGGCAGCGCCAGGCCGTGGCGCTTGCGCGCGCCCTGATCCAGGATGCGCCGGTGCTGTTGCTGGACGAACCGACCGGGTCTATGGACAACAGCAGTGAGGAACATATCAAGCGTGAACTGGCCGGCGTCGTCGAGGGCAAGACTTTGGTCCTGATTACCCACCGGGCCTCCCTGCTCGAGCTGGTGGAGCGCGTGATCGTGTTGGATGCGGGCAAGGTCGTGGCGGACGGGCCCAAGGCACAGGTGCTGGAGGCGTTACGTGCGGGTCGAATCAAGCAGACGCGTTGAGAGGATGTGGTCTTGAGTCGGGATCAGAACCTTCAGGGTAGGCCGCGCGCCGAAGATTTCGTGGTGGATGCGGCCACCGCCATTCGCGCCCAATCGGTGCGGGGCGAGCAGCTCCTGGTATGGGTGATACTGCTGTGCCTGGTGGCGGCCATCGTCTGGGCCTATTTTGCGGTTCTGGACGAGGTTGTGCACGGCAGTGGAAAGGTCATACCGACTTCGCAGATCCAGGTGGTGCAGAACCTGGAGGGTGGTATCGTCGAGGAGATAAAGATCACGGAGGGCCAGCTGGTCACACCGGGACAGGTACTTCTGGTCATTGACGACACCCGTTTCGATTCTTCACTGCAGGAGAGCCGCGGTCAGTTGCTCAGCCTGCGCGCCAAGAGCATGCGCCTGCTGGCCGAGGCCAGCGGCCTCGAGGAGATGCCAGCGCTTCCGGCGGAGGTCGACGAGGCCCTGCCACAGATCTACGAGCAGGAACTTCAGCTGTTCGCCGAGCGTCGCAATGAGCATCTTGCGGGGCACCGTATCCTCAGCGAGCAGCTGATTCAGAAACAACAGGCCATCGCCGAGCTGTCGTCCAGGGTCAGACGTCTGGCGCGTGGTCTGGTGCTGACCGAAAAAGAGTTGAGCGTAACCCGTCCACTGCGTGATCAGGGGGCCGTATCTGAAGTCGAGGTCCTGCGCCTGCAACGCCAGGTCAACGACCTCAGCGGTGAATTGGACGAGGCGAGGTTGGCGATCCCCCGTGCCGAGGCCGAACTGGCGGAGGTAGAGCAACGCAGGATCGAGCTCGATGCCGGTTTCCGCAAGGAGGCACGCGCGGAACTCAACGAGGTGATGGCGGAACTGAACACCCTCAATGCCAGCAATGTCGCCCTGGAGGACCGGGTGCAGCGGACCCAGGTACGCTCACCGATCCGCGGCGTGGTCAAATCGCTTCTGGTACGCACGGTTGGTGGCGTGGTTCAGCCGGGAATGGACCTGGTTGAGATCGTCCCGGTGGGTGAGAGTCTGCTCGTCGAGGCCAAGATCAAGCCGCGTGATATCGCCTTTCTGCGCCCGGGCCTGCCCGCCAAGGTCAAGCTGACGGCGTACGATTTCGCGATTTACGGTGGGCTGGAGGCTCAGGTCGAACATATCAGTGCCGATACCTTCACTGAGGAGAATGGTGATGCCTACTATCTCGTGCGCGTGCGCACCAACGAACCGGAGCTGGTTAGAGGCGAGAAGTCATTCTCGATCATTCCGGGCATGACGGCCGAGGTGGATATCCTTGTCGGCGAAAAAACCGTTCTTTCCTATCTGCTCAAGCCCGTGCTGCGTGCACGGGAGAATGCCTTGCGGGAACCCTGAGCCATGACGCTGCTCGTCGCTGTGGGAAGCGATCATGACGTTCTGGTGCGTTGGTCCGACATGGCACATAAATCGGGCCATGAGAGCGTGATTCTGCCTGCGGCCACCCTCCGTGGCAGGCCGCAGATCGGGGCGGGTGTCTGCCTCTACGATATGGGCTGTCGCGGTGGTTCGGATCCTCAGCCGCTGCTGGACGCCGTCAAGACCTGCCCCGACACACGCTTCGTGGCCATGTCCGCCAACCCCAATGCGCAAGAAGGCCTGAGACTGTTGCGCGGCGGTGTTCGCGGCTACTGCAACCGACTGCTGTCCGTTCAGGCCCTGGTGGTGCTGATATCCACACTCGAGAACGGCGAGATCTGGGCCGGCAAACAGGTCACCCAATACCTGCTGGAGGCGGCGTTGGCCAAGGAGCCGGCAATGCCCACGCCCGCCGGGCCGAGTCCGTTTGGGCAACTCACCGCACGTGAGACCGAGATTGCCGAACAGGTGGCCGCCGGCCACAGCAACAAGGTCATCGCGGCCGAACACGGTATCTCCGAGCGCA
Organism: uncultured Gammaproteobacteria bacterium; assembly: GCA_964497145.1. GTDB lineage: Bacteria > Pseudomonadota > Gammaproteobacteria > Chromatiales > Chromatiaceae > Thiosocius. Next base: position 60,107 of record CAZCDY010000001.1, on the reverse strand, counting down.
CCGTAAAGGCCCATCTCAACGCCATTTTCCGCAAGACCGGCCTGCATAATCGGGTGCAATTGGCGCTTGCGATATCGCAGGCGAACCGGGATTCCTGGCGGCTGTCGAACGGCTGACCTCTAGTACCAAGGTTCTATGTGCTGCCGTGGAATCCTGCCGTTAACAAAGGTACAAAATCCACTATCTGTGTCTGGAGCCCGTCATGGCCGAACCAAATGCCAACAATTCGATAAACGCCGCCATTGGTGAGGTCCAAGCGGTCAGTGGACGGGTCGTAGCCGTCGGCGCCAATGGCGTGGAGCGCCAGCTTTTCGCCGGCGATAGGGTTTTTGCCGACGATCTGATCAGGACCATCGGCCAGAGCACCGTCGTCGTTACCCTCAGGGATGGCAGCCGTTTCGACCTCGGGCGCGATGCCGAGGCTTTGTTGGACGAGGGCGTTTACACCACTGACGTTGCGGCGCTGCGGGCGGCCGCGGTGGCAGAGGCTGCCGAGATTCAAAGTGCGATCATGGAAGGTGCCGACCCCGCCGAAATTACCGATCCAACGGCTGCCGGTGGCGATGGTTCCTCGGGCGGTGAATCGATCGAGCCGGCGGCCGGTCAGGAACGGACCGGGCGTGTGGGTAGCGTCGAGGCAGGATACGACACCGAGGGTTTGGTACGCGGGTTCGATCCCTTGCTGGCGGATGCCATCGATCTTGGTGCTGACAGTGGTGACGGTGATCGCCTGATTCCCACATCGCCGGTTGTCAGCATCAGCATTGCCAGCGTAGCCGGTGATGATGTCGTCGACGCAGCCGAGGGTGCCAGTGCGGCAGTCCCGGTCACGGGCAGCGTAGGTGGGGATGTCCAGAACGGCGAAATCGTCAGCCTGACTGTAAATGGCACCGTCTACCAAGGCACCGTTTCCGGGGGCACCTTTTCGATCGATGTCCTCGGGTCTGACCTGGCAGCCGACAGCAACGTCGTTGCCAGCATTACCGTTACCAATGGTTTTGGCATAAGCGCCACCGCCACCGACAACGCAAGCTACACGGTGGACACGAGTATCACGGCAGCACCGACGGTGACTCTCACGGAGGACGCGAACGACGACGGCCTGATCAGTGGTGCGGAGCTCAGTGGCAACATCGATGTGTCGATCAGTATCCCGGCCGGTGCGGTGGCCGGTGACGTCATCACCGTCAGCGACGGCACGACTACCAACACGCTCACCCTGTCCGCGACCGACATCGGCAATGGCAGTGTCAGCAGCAATTTCCCGAGCCCCGGCGAGGGGAGCCCGATCACGGTCACCGCGACCCTGACCGATGCCGCGGGCAACACCTCGGCGGCGGGCAGCGACAGCGCGACGGTAGACACCACGGCGCCGACGATCGACATCGTGGCGGTGACGGGCGACAACCAGGTGGACGACAGCGAAGACGACAGCGTTACGCTGAGCGGCACGACCACGGGCGTGGAAGAGAACCAAAGCGTGAGCGTGGCGATCGTCGATGGTGGTGGCGCGACGGTCTACAGTGGCACGGCAACCGTGCAGGCGGACGGTAGCTGGAGCATCCCGAACGTGGACCTCTCGGGTCTGCCGGACGAAACGGACTACACGGTGACGGCGGACGTGAGTGACGCGGCGGGCAACGCCGCGACCCAGGCGAGCGAAGCCTTTACCACCGAAGACACCACGGCGCCCGTGGTGAATATCATCCTGGATGCGAACATCACGCCTGATGATCTGATTTCTCCCACCGAGGCGACACA
>CAZCDY010000001.1:43614-58336 GCA_964497145.1 uncultured Gammaproteobacteria bacterium | reverse complement strand
AGCTATACCGGTCCCGTCAGCGGCGGAACCTTCGCTATCGCGGTGCCGGGCGGTGATCTGGCCGCTGACGCGGACAACGTGATCGAGGCCAGTATCACGGTGACTGATGCAGCCGGTAACTCGGCGACGGCGTCGGATATCGAGGGCTATAGCGTGGGCAGCAGCATCGACCCGGCGGAAATGGGCATGCGCGGCGAATACTACGGGTACAACGACCGCAGCAACGTGCCTTCGAACTGGCTGCGGCATAATGACGACGGCGATTTCGGCAACCTGAACAACCTCGGGGAGGTTTCCTCGATCATCGATAGTCGAACCGGAACCGGTGTCGTCGGTAGCGTTGCCGCCGGTGCGGCCGATGAAACCTTCCTGTCCGGACGCGTCGACTACGGAACGGTCGGCGGCAACCTGGGTACCGGCAGCACCCTGCAGCAGTTCCTGAGTGGCGATGCAGGTTCACTCTCCGGTGACCCGGCGAACAGTACCGACGGTATCGTTCGCATCATCGGTTTCATGATGATCGATTCGGCGAACCTCGATTTCCGCATCCGCTCGGACGACGGTTTCCAGGTGCGTATCGGTGATACCACTTTCGGCGTGCCGACCAACCACGCACCCCGCACCGACGTCTTCAACAACGTAAATCTCGATACGGGCCTGCAGGAGGTCGAGATCATCTACTGGGACCAGGGCGGCCAGGCGGTGCTCGAGATCGAGGTCAAGGAGACCGGCCAGCCGAGTTCGGCCTATGACTTCCTCGGTACCGGTGACTTCGGGCTGTTCACGCCGTCCTTTGTCGACGGACTCGCGCCCAACCAGACCATCATTGAGGATCCAGACAACGCCGGCCAGTATCTGGTGGTCGAGGGTACGCAGCTCTCGGGTGAATCTGGGGCGGACGAGCTCAGTGGCGGCGATTATCTCGACATCCTGGTGGGCGGTGGTGGCGATGACCTGCTGACCGGCGGGGCCGGTGCCGATGAGTTCGTATGGGCCAATGGCGACCAGGGAGCGTTTGGTGATCCCGCTGTCGACCGGGTCACGGACTTTGGGCTGGCCGAGGGCGACGTGCTCGACATTCAGAATCTCCTGACCGACGAGTCGGTCGGTGATCTGACCGACTACCTGCACTTCGAACAGGATGGTCAGGACGCGGTGGTGCATATCAGTAGCGACGGTGGATTCAGCGGCGGTTACGTCGCCAGCGCAGAGGACCAGACGATCGTACTGGAGAATGTTGATTTCAGCGGGTTTGCGACTGACCAGGACATCATCGATTCGTTGATCGCCAGCAATACTCTGGTCACGGATTGACCCATGTGTCGCCGCCCGGAGCAAACAGGACTCAGGTAATCGGTACAACTGCCGAGATATGACCTGAACCACGTTCGTATTCGATGGCCTGGGAATCCGGCAGGGCCGCGGGTATCCGGTGGGATGGGGTAAGCCGTTATCGGCGAAATCCGTTTGCGACACGACCAAGGGTAGGTATTTGGCATGAAGTTTGGCTGGCGAGGGGCCTTGAAGGGCCTGATTACCTCGATCATCACTGTCGGTATGGTCTGGCCTGTGTTCGCGTTCGCCAAGGAGGGTGATCTGGCAGGGGTGGTGGGAACGGCATTGTCCACGAACCCCGACGTCGCCGAGGCCCGTGAGCGCTGGCGGGCCCGGCGCGAAGAGGTTAGGGAGGCCGAGGGCGGTTACCTTCCCAGCGTCGATCTGAACGCCGGGTACGGTTACGAGTACACCGACAGCCCCTCGACCCGGGCTGCCGGCGACCACTCGAACGATTTGGATCGTGAAGAACTGGGCCTGAACATTCGCCAGATGCTGTTTGACGGCTGGGGCACGCGAAGCGAGGTTGAAAGGCAGCGGGCGCGAATGGATTCCGCCGCGGCAAGACTGCTTGCGGCTGGCGAATCGACCGCCATGAGGGCGACCGAGGCCTATGTCGGTCTGCAGCTTTACCAGGAGCTCAAGGATATCTCGGTCGAAAATCTGCAGATCCATAAACGTATCCAGGATCAGATACGCCTGCGCAGCAATGCCGGTGTGGGCAGCCGGGCGGATTACGACCAGGTCGAGTCACGGGTCGCACTTGCCGAGGCCGATCTGGTCGCGGCCCGGGTGAATCTGCTCGATGCCAGGACGACCTTCCGGCGCGTGGTGGGAAGTCCGCCTGCGGCCACGGGCTATGCGTCGGCCAAGATTGCACCGGGCACGCTGCCTGAGTCTCTGCAGCGGGCACTTGAGATCGCCCAGCAGAACAATCCCGTGTTGCATACCGCGGCGGCGGATATCGAGGCGGCGCGTGCCCAGCATGAGGCGGCCAAGCAGTTCGACTACCCGAGATTCGATCTCGAACTCGGTGGCAATATCAATAACGACATCGACGGTACCGAGGGGCACGCCAATGATATGTCTGCGATGCTGCGGATACGCTACAACCTCTATCGTGGCGGTTCGGACGCCGCCCGCAAGCGTGCGACTGCCTACAATATCAACGAGGCCGTGGATGTCCGCGATCGCTCGACACGCCAGCTGGAGGAGACCATCCGCCTGGCCTGGGCGGCTTTCCAGGCGACCGCTACCCAGTTACCCCTGCTCGAGCGCCAGGTGAAGGCAGCCACGGCGACCCGCAATGCCTACGCCAAACAGTTCAACATCGGGCAGCGTACCCTGCTTGACCTGCTCAATTCCGAACAGGAGGTGTTGCGTGCGCGCCAATCGGTGGCGGAAACGCACAGCGATCACCTGCTCGCGCAGTACCGCGTCCTCGAGGCAATGGGCGAACTGGTGGACCACCTGGGCGTCGCCCAGGCACTGGCGTCAGAGCCCTGAGCGTGGCCATGCCCGGGGATGACCGGTCGGCCAGAGCGGCTCAACGCTCCGACCGCGGTCTGCCGCTCACAGGATGTAGCGGGTCAGGTCCTCGTCTTCGGCCAGCTCGCTGAGGTTCTTGTTCACATAGTCTGCATCGATGGTGATGGCGCGCCCGGCATAGGTCGGCGCCATGAAGGATACCTCTTCGAGCAGTCGCTCCATCACGGTGTGCAGCCGACGCGCACCGATGTTTTCCGTTTTCTCGTTCACCTGCCAGGCGATCTCGGCAATGCGCTTGATACCGTCTTCGGTGAACTCCAGAACGACGCCTTCGGTACCCATCAGGGCCTGATACTGTTCGGTCAGCGAGGCGTCCGGTTCGGTCAGGATCCGCACGAAGTCATCGGTGCTCAGCGCCGAGAGCTCAACCCGGATCGGCAGGCGGCCCTGCAGCTCGGGGATCAGGTCAGAGGGCTTGCTGAGATGAAACGCGCCGGAGGCGATGAACAGGATGTGATCGGTTTTCACCATGCCGTGCTTGGTGGAAACGGTGCAGCCTTCCACCAGCGGCAGCAGGTCCCGCTGCACACCCTCGCGTGAGACATCCGCCCCTTGATGGTCGCTGCGGCTGGTGACCTTGTCCAGTTCGTCCAGGAAAACGATGCCATGCTGCTCGACGATCTCGAGCGCGCGCAGCTTGAGGTCCTCTTCATTGACGCGCTTGGCTGCCTCTTCGTCACGGATCTGCACCAGGGCATCCTTGATCCGCAGTTTGCGTTTGCGCGTGCGCTGGCCGCCCATGTTCTGAAACAGTCCCTGCAGCTGACTGGTCATCTCCTCCATGCCGGGCGGGGCCATGATCTCGACGCCCAGGCTGGCACCGCTGGTCTCGACCTCGATCTCCTTGTCGTCCAGTTCGCCGTTGCGCAGCTTGATGCGGAACTTGTCACGCGTGCTGCTGCCATCACTGCGTACCGGGACCGTCTCGTCTTCCCAGCTCGCGGGTCGGGCTGGCGGCGGCAACAGGGCGTCGAGCACGCGCTCCTCGGCCGCGTCGGCGGCGACGTCCTGCACCTTTTCCATCTCCTGTACACGCACCATCTTGACCGCCGAATCGGCCAGGTCGCGGATGATCGAATCGACTTCTCGACCGACGTAACCGACCTCGGTGAACTTGGTCGCCTCGACCTTGATGAAGGGCGCGTTGGCAAGCTTGGCCAAGCGGCGTGCGATCTCGGTCTTGCCGACCCCGGTAGGGCCGATCATCAGGATATTCTTCGGTGTGATCTCGTTGCGCAGTTCCGCGTCGACCTGCATGCGGCGCCAGCGGTTGCGCAAGGCGATAGCGACCGAGCGCTTTGCGCCCTGCTGGCCAATGATGTGTTTGTCCAGCTCGCGGACGATCTCTTCGGGGGTATATTCAGGCATCGCAGTCCAACTCTTCGATGACGAGGTTGTGGTTGGTGAAGACACAAATGTCGGCCGCTATCCCGAGCCCGCGCTCTACGATCTCGCGCGCGGGCAGTTCGGTGGTATCCAGCATGGCGCGGGCGGCGGCCTGGGCGTAGGAGCCGCCCGAGCCGATCGCCATCAGGCTGTCCTCCGGCTCGACCACGTCTCCAGTACCGGTGAGTATCAGCGAGGCCTCCGTGTCGGCGACCAGCAGCAGTGCCTCCAGGCGGCGCAGCATGCGGTCGGTGCGCCAGTCTTTTGCCAGCTCGACCGCGGCACGTGTCAGGTGACCCGAGTGTTTCTCCAGTTTGCCCTCGAAACGCTCGAACAGGGTGAACGCATCGGCTGTTGCGCCGGCGAATCCGGCCAGCACGCGGCCCTTGTAGAGTCGCCGCACCTTGCGCGCATTGCCCTTCATGACGGTGTTGCCCATCGAGACCTGGCCGTCACCCCCGATCACAACCTTGCCGGCCCTTCTTACCGACAGGATGGTGGTTCCTAAAATCTTTTCCACGGTCTAACCCGGCTACTGAGAGAGCGGGCAATTGTAGCGGATTGTGCGACCGGGCATGAAACCATCGGCGCCGTGGGGTGACGGCCCTGGCTGTCAGCTCTTGCGCTTCGCCCTGGGATGGGCCAGGTCATAGACCTGGGCCAAGTGCTGAAAGTCGAGGTGGGTATAGACCTGGGTGGTGCTGATGTCGGCATGGCCCAGCAGTTCCTGCACGGCGCGCAGATCACCGGAGGACTCCAGCACGTGGCTGGCGAAGGAGTGTCGCAGCATGTGCGGATGCACATGTGTCGGCATGCCTTGCTCGATGGCACGCTGACGCAGGCGCGCCTCGACCGAACGCGGGCTCAGCCGCGCGCCGCGCTGGCTGACAAAAAGCGCGGGTTCGCCATTCTTGGCCAGTTGCGGCCTCACGGCCAGCCAGTTTGCAATGGCCTTATGGGCGAATCGCCCGATCGGCAGACGACGGGTCTTGTTGCCCTTGCCGGTGACCTGCAGCAGGCCGTCACTGCTCTGCATATCAGCGACATCCAGGCCGACCAGTTCGGCCAGACGCAGTCCGGAGGAATAAAACAGCTCCATGATCGCGCGGTCGCGCCGGTCCAGGGGGGCATCACCGGGGAGTTCCATCAGGTGTCCCAGCTGGTCGGCATCCAGGGTATGGGGCAGTCGCCGGCTGACCTTGGGTGCACGCACGCCCTCGGCGGGGTTGGCACCTACACGGCCTTCACGCAGCAGGTAACGGAACCAGGCCCGGATCGCGGAGAGGTGACGCTGCAGACTCTTCGGCGACAGCCCCTGGCGGTGCCGTGCGGCGGCGTAGCTGCGCACATGCCGGCTGTCGACACGCGTCCATTCGGTGTCGGCGCAATCGTGCAGCCAGACGAGGAATTCTTCGATGTCGTGCCGGTAGGCTGCGAGGGTGCGCGGCGAGAGTCGGCGTTCGTAGTGCAGATAGTCGAGGAAGGCGCTCAGCGCGGGATCGGTTTGGTCGACCGCATCCTCTGACGCCACGGATTTTGCTCAGACGCCGGGACTGGAGGCTGCCTGCAGGGTCGCACTTACGACCTCGGCGAGGCGTTGCAGAAAGTCGACGCTCTTGCCCTCGTGGAAACGATCCGGGTCACGACTGCCGATCGCCAGCACCCCGGCCAGGGGCGGCGCCGTCAGCGGTATCAGTGCCGCCGAACCGGTCTCTCCCGCCTGCGGGCCGAACAGGTACTCAAGTTGCGCCTTGTCGAGCTGACCACAGTTGGGCCGGGCGCGTTGCAGAAACTCGCTGAACAGCGCGGGACCGGGTTCGTGCGCATGTGCCTCCAGCTGCTCGGAGGCAAACAGCTTCATTTCCACTGCATCGGCCTTGAACTGCTCGCGCAGTTCGTCCTGCAGGGTGTTGAGCACCTCATCGAATGAGCCCGTCTCGATCAATGCCAGGGTGAGGCGGTGCAGGCGTTTTGCCAGCGCATCGTTCTCGCGTGCCACGGAAACCAGTTCTTCGAGCTGGCGACGGTAGTTCAGGGACTGCTCACGCAGGGTGCGTACCTGGCGCTCGATCAGTGACACCGCATCGCCGGTCGGGTGCGGTATGTCGATGGCGGCGAGTGCGTCGGCGTGACGCGTGAAGAAATCAGGGTGCGCAATGATGTACTCGGCGATTTGTTCCTCGCGGGCATCTGCCGTCTGGTCTAGGTCGTCGTGTATCAGGCTCATGCGGCGGGGCCTCTCTGTGCGCAGACCTTATCGGCTGCTGTGCGTTGTTCTCTGGATTGCGGCCAGGCTGTCGAGATCGATTCGGCCATCGAAAACCTGTGCTGCAGGTCCGGTCATCCAGACGGGCTGTTCGTTTCCCGCCCAGCTTACCACAAGGTCTCCACCCGGCAGATGCACCTGTACCTGCTCGCCGAGCAGGCCGCGTACCTGGCCGTAGACCGCTGCAGCACAGGCACCGGTGCCGCAGGCAAGCGTCTCGCCGGCGCCGCGTTCGAATACCCGCAGATCGACGCGGTCCGGTGCGCGGACCGCCATGAACCCCACATTCGTGCGGCGCGGAAAACGCGCATGCCGCTCGATCAGCGGCCCGAGGCGTTCGACCTCGGCGGTTGCTGCGTCCTCGACCAGCAGCACGGCATGCGGGTTGCCCATGGATACCGCGCCGATTTCGAACGTCTCGCCGTCCGCCTCCAGGGCGTAACTCAGGGCCTGGCTCCCGGCCTCGAACGGGATCTCTTGCGGACGCAGGTGCGGCCGGCCCATATTCACCCGGACCTGTTCATCGTCCTCGAGGTACAGCAGGATCTTGCCACTGGCAGTTCCTACGGCGATCTCGGTGCTCCGCGTCAGCCCCTTGTTGTGCACAAAGCGGGCGAAACAGCGGGCCCCATTACCGCATTGTTCGACCTCGCTGCCGTCGGCATTGAAGATGCGGTAATGGAACTCTGTATCGCGGTGCCTTGGTGGTTCCACAAACAGAATCTGATCACAGCCCACGCCGAACCGCCGGTCCGCGATGGCGCGCAACTGGGTCTCATCCAGAACCACCTTCTGATTCACCGCGTCGAACACGACGAAATCGTTGCCGAGGCCGTGCATCTTTGTGAATTCAACCGTCATGGGGCGAGCATAGCAGGCACCGGCCCTGCTGCGCAGTCGGCTCAGTCCGGAATGCGACCGCTCACGGCGAGGTGGCGATCACTCACCATCGAGACCTCGAGTGAATGCAGTCCGGCGGTCTGCAGCTGGGATTCGATCTCGTCGACGCGGTAGGCGGCGAACAGCGAGTTGCGGAAATCCCTGCGCAGCACCCCGGGCTCGTCGATGGCATAGGTTTCCACCAGGGCGTCGACGGCCAGTCCCGAGGCCGGACGCGCGAGATCCATGACCAGGACCGCCCCACCGGGCTGGACGCAGCGCGAGACCGTCTGCCACATGACCCCGGGGTCGGCCAGATGATGCAGCAGGCTGTTGGATACGACCAGTCGGTAAGCCTGTTCATGCAGGCTGGAGCAGGGCAGATGCTCGCAGATCAGTTTCATGCGCTGCGCCAGTCGAGCGTCCGAATCGAACTTGCGCTGAGCCAGATCGAGCATCGAACGGGCACCGTCCACGGCGTCGATACGCAGATCCGGGTGCCGATGTGCGAGCGCCAAGGGGATGTCTGCCGGTCCGCAGCCAAGGTCGAGCAGGCGTCCGTTCAGCGGTCCCGGAGACAGCTCTTCCAGGAGGCCGACAAACAGCCCGTTGGCCTCGGAAAAATCCGCCTGCGCATAGGCGAGTGCCTGCTCGCCATCGTCCATGAGTTCCTCGGGTTCGGGTATACGCTGCAACTTCTTGCCCCCTTAGTCCGGCAGGACAGACTCGCCGGCAAACAGCTCCGGCAGGGTCTCGCGTTTTCTCACCAGATGAACCTGGCTGCCGTCGACCATCAGTTCGGCGACGCGCGGTCGGGTGTTGTAGTTGGACGCCATGGTGAAGCCGTAGGCGCCGGACGAACGCACCGCCAGCAGGCTGCCTTCACTCAGGGTAAGCGCACGCTGCTTGCCGAGAAAATCGCCGGTCTCGCAGATCGGGCCGACCAGATCGTAGACGCCCCCGGTGCCCGGTGGGTGCTGCTCGACACTGACAATTGCCTGCCAGGCCTGGTACAGGGAAGGCCGGATCAGGTCGTTCATGGCGGCATCGATGACGGCGAAATTCTTGGCCTCGCCATGCTTGAGATACTCGACCCGGGTCAGCAGCACCCCGGCGTTGGCCGCGATCGCCCGGCCAGGTTCGATGAAGATCTCATAGGGCACATCACCGAGCCGTTGCAGCAGGGCCCGGGCGTATTTCTCCGGTTCCGGTGGTGTCTCGTCCCGGTAACGCACGCCCAGGCCACCGCCGAGATCGAGATGGTCGATCGCGATCCCCTCGGCCGCGAGCGCCCCGACCAGCGCAATCACCCGGTCGAGGGCATCGAGGAAGGGTTCGAGCTCGGTCAGCTGTGAGCCGATATGGCAGTCCACACCGGATACCTCGATGTTTGGCAGTTCTTCAGCACGTCGATAGAGCGCGGGGGCCTCGTCGATGGCGATACCGAACTTGTTCTCCTTCAGCCCCGTGGAGATATAGGGGTGCGTCTTGGCGTCCACGTCCGGGTTGACGCGCAGCGCCACGGGTGCACGGGTCCCCAGCTCGCCGGCGACCTGATTGAGACGTTCCAGTTCGGCGCTTGATTCGACATTGAAGCAGCGGATGCCGAGTTCGAGCGCGCGCCGCATCTCCCCGGCCTGTTTGCCGACACCGGAGAACAGCACCTTTCCCGGGTCACCGCCTGCGGCCAGCACCCTCTCCAGTTCGCCCACCGAGACGATATCGAAACCTGAGCCGAGGCGCGCCAGGGTATTGAGTACGCCCAGGTTTGAGTTTGCCTTTACCGCAAAGCAGACCAGATGCGGCTGGGTACCGAAGGCCTGGTCAAACGCGTGCCAATGGCGCTCCAGGGTTGCGCGCGAGTAGACATAGCAGGGCGTACCGTACTCTGCCGCGATATCGCGCAGAGGCACGTCTTCGGCATAGAGTTCGCCGTTTCGGTAATCGAAGTGATCCATGGCGTCTTAACTTTCTTTTTCTTCTTCTTGTTCTATTTCCGGTTGGCCGGTCTGCTGTGGTTCGGCAGTTTCCGGCGGCAGATACAGCGGGCCTTTGGTACCGCAACCCAGGGTTGCGAGCAGCATCAATACACCAAAGACTGCAATAAGGCGTCGGATCATGCCGGGCTCCGCAATTAGTGAAGACCGGATTATACCCTACCGGGCACCGCCTTCTCTGCGGCGGCTCAGCGCATGGCCTCGGCAAGACGCTGCTCGAGCTGTTGTTTCAGACGCAACAGCTCCACCAGCGAGCAGGCCCCGCTGGCATCCCCTTCGGCGCTGATCACCCCCGTCAGGTAGACCGGATAATTTTTGCTCCCTCTTCGGCGCAGAGAACCCAGGTGCTCGGCCACCTTGCGATACAGATCGTCGCCGAGCAGCAGGGAGTCGAAATCGTGTTGCCCGATCTGCAGACGAAAACCGTCCTGCAGGCGGCCGCCGGGGCTCACGGCGAGGACCAGCTCGGTATGGTCTGTCACGCGTGAACTCGGGACCTTGATAGATTTCACCTGCCAGTCTCCGTTCGGCAGGCGGCCGACGCGCGCAAAGCGCGGGTCAGGATTCGCGCTGCCATCGCCGGTGGCGAGCATGCGTCGGCTGGCGATGCTGTCGAGAAAACGCTGCTGCCGGATCAGCAGACGATACTCGTCGGCGTCGGCCACCCATTGCTGGAATATGGCCCCCTGTTCATCGAACACGTACAGCTGGATACCGGCTTCCTGAACCCGATAGAAAACCTGGATTAACCCGGGCTCGTTGCGCGTTATCAGGGCCGGCAACGGAGAATGCTGCATGCTGATTCGATCTATGCGGGTTGGCAGAAACCGCGGTGCAGGTTCGGCCAGGTGGTTTTCCAGATCGTCGAGCTCGCCGACCAGACCCCAGGCGTAGTGATCTCCCTTGTGGTGGATCTGGAAGAAATGATCCGCGATGCGCAGGATGTAACGGGCATCGGTGCCAAGCCTGAAGAAGGCGTCAGCGACGGCCTGTACCAGTTTCGCCACCCGGTTCGCGATGGCGCTGCCGCGGGTCGATGAGAAGCTGTAGGCCGCGATCGGCCCGGGTTTGTGAGCATGGGGTGCGAACAGATCCAGATAACGACAGACGCCGTTCAACAGACCCTCGCCAGCGTCGACATGCCTTTCAACGCGTACCTCGCCCCAGGTGGTTGTATAGAGATGCTCGATGTTGGCAACCAGGCAGTCATGGGCGGCGCCGAAACTCAAGGCATCTACCCGTTCGCTGATCAGCTGGTAGCCGGCGTCGGCGTGGCTCGCAAGCGGGTTCTTGCTGACATTGACGAACCAGATGGAGAGCCTGCCACGGGCGGTTTCTGCATAGGCCTCCAGCCCGCCGTCGCCGGAGCTGCTGCGTTGCAGGCGCTTGCGCAGGGTCTTGAGTATCTTGTCCTGTTCGGGTTCGCCGTATCCGAGAGGCTTCGGCAGGTAGTGCACCTGGGTGCTGCGCTCGCATACCCCGTTGATATGCAGCCAGGCGAGGATCTCGACCAGGCTGGTGCTGGTTTTTACCGGTGTGTGCGGGAGTTCCTCCGGCGGATGCAGAAACAGCTGCCAGCGTACCGGCTGGTCGTTAACTCGCCGTAACCACAGGGTCCGCTCGGAAAGGTCGCGTGAGATACCCGGATTTACCCGGTCGATTTTCCCGGGGCGCTTGTCCAGGGCCGCATACAGTTTGCGTCCCAGCAGGGCGAGGTCGCGCGTATCCAGATTGGCGACCGCGTCCTGCTCACGTGCGAAATCCGTCAGCAGGCGGTAACTGCGCGACAACTCTGACACCAGGGCGTTGCGTTCATCCACAACCTGTTCAAGTTTCCATTCGGGGCGCGTGTCCAGCAGCAGGATCTCGGCATGCGTCCAGCCCCAGTGTGTGCACTGCTTGAGCATCTGGCGGCGCCGCCAGTCGGTCTGCACACCGGGACGCGCCAGCAGCTGTCCGGTTTTGAAGTAAAACGCCCGACGGGCCAGCTGCAGGCGCTCGGGTTCATTGCGTTTGTCCAGGTAGTCGGTGATTCGTTCAAGTATGAGCAGGTAGGGATCGACGCTGTTGGTCTTGACGTCTTCACTGCCGTAGACCGCGCGTTTGGTCTCCATGCACAACCAGTCCACTCTGGGGTATTCCGAGGCGTAGGCCTCCAGCAGCATCAGTTTGAGCAGTGATTTGTAGGGCGCGTCGATACCCTTGAACAGCTGCCAGTGCGCGACACCGAAGAACTCTTCCGCAGGCAGCATGTGAAGGCCGCCAAAGTCCAGCCAGCGGCCGGGGCGGATGAAGCGTTTTTCTCTGAGCTTGCGGGTGTAATCGGTGTAGTCATCCTCGTGCTCGGGTGGCACGATCCACCACAACAGCGGGTTGCCGGCGAGCAGTATCCCGGTACGGTAGAATTCCTCCAGCAACAGGGTGTGCTGGGTATGCCCGCTGCTCTCCTTCGAGAGTTGCTCCACGGCGCCGTCGCGGAACGATTCTGCATGCATCAGGAAGAAATGCGCATGCAGGCCTATCTGGGCCGCCCGCTCCTCGAGCAGCACCGCCTTGCGGCGCAGGGCCTCGCGGCCAGCGTCGCCGACCTTGCTGCTGTAACACAACCAGAAGTCAAGGTCGCTGCCGGCGGTCTGGCCGAGGCTGCCCATGCTGCCCATGAGGTAGATACCCAGTATCGGGCATTCAAGATGGTAGCGTTTATAGTCACTGAAACCGCGTGCGTAGCGCCGCGCCAGCAGCAACTGCACCCGGTTGGGGCGATAGCCGACCACCCCCGCCGGGGTATCGGTTGAAACGAAGCCCGGCAGCATTGGATGGTTCACGTGCCACAACAACGGCAACAGGTCGAAAAAACTGCGTTGCTCGTGCGTCAGTGTGGCGCGTATCCGGGTCAGGCGCTTGTCGCCCAGCGCCCTGAACCGGTCTACGATGCGCTTCAGTTGTTTGCGGCCAAGCCCTTCGTCCTCACCGATTGCCGGTTCGCTCATGGCCGTCATGCCGGCTGTCAGACGCCGATACGCTCCTGCAGGTCCTTGAGGGCCTGACGGAGCAGGGTGCGCATGTCGTCACCTTTCTTCCAGCAGGCGAGCCCGTATGCCAGCTTCGGGCGCATTTCGCCGCAGACCTCTGGCAGCGGCATGCTGTCCTGTTCGGCGGCGATTTTTTCCAGCAGTCCAGTGGCGTCCGCCAGCGTGGTCTCGGGCAGGACCAGGAGGAATAGGTTGTCTTCCCAGCGTGCGATCTGGTCCACCCAGCGCAAGCGATCACGCAGGAAACGCGAGGTTGCTAGCACCGCGGGTTCGGTGGAAAGGGGTTGTACGCCGGTCATGACCTGCAGGTCGGCGTGGACCAGGGCCACGCTGAGTGGATTCTGGTAGCGACGGCTGCGCGAAATGTGCAGGTCCAGCGCCTGGCTGATGGCGCGCTTGTTGGGCAGGCCGGTCAGTTCGTCGGTCAGCTTGAGGTCTTCCACCTGCTGCCGCAGGCGGGCGTTTTCTTCGGCCAGTTCTTCCTGGGCGCTGACATCGACAATGGTCAGGAGCCGTTGGCCGTCTTCACCCCGACGGATTTCGCGCATCAGCCAACGCCGACTTGCGGGCACGTGGAAAAGTCTTGGCTCGGTCGCGAGCAGCTGTTGTACCGGCTTGTCCAGCTGGGCGACGGATTTGCCGAGCAGTTCCGCTGCAGGCATGTCCAGCAGTTGGCTGATGGCATCGTTGAGCCAGCTGATGCGTCCGTCCTCGTCAAGCAGGAGCAGTCCGGTCGGCAGGTCTTGAAGCAGGGTTTCGTCGATCTGAGTCATAGCGCTTTCTTCCATTGGCTCTCCCCGATTTGCTTGCCTGAAACAGGCTTGTTGTTGTCCAGCCTTTAATTCGGCTGATCAGCGGGGATCTTTAGGTCTTTAGACTAGGATAATGCCTATGTCCGGCGACAATTCAGAGCAACTTGGCCTGGCCCCGAGCTCAGGCGCAATCCCTGCCCAGCCGCTGTGGCGCCTGGCGCCCACGCGCGGCGAAGACGGTCGCTGCCTGGCAGATTTCATGATGCTGATTCCCGGGCTGGCCGCTCGGTCGCCTGTCTGTCGCGAGCAGGTTGCGGCGGTGATTCGTGAGGTGTGCGAGTCGTTCGGGGATCAGGTCGCCTTTGCCGATATCAATTACGCCATCAACGTGCTCTGGGTCAGTGTTGCGGCCGAGCCCGGTCTGAGCGGGCAGGTCGCGCGTGCGATCCGTCAAAAGGTGCCGGACGCCCTGCTGGTGGGTGGGCAGCTGGGCGTCTCCAGCAGTCTTCAAAAGGCAGCAGGCGGAGGCTGGTGGCGCCGGCTGCGAAAGCTGTCCAGGGGTGCTTCCCTTTTGCTGGGTGGTCCGCGTCGCTAATCGTATTCCTCGGCGCGCCTTGCATCCCCGCGCACCTGCTCCTTGGGATAACGTGCCTGATTGATCGCCATCTTGCGGTAGGCCGCATCGACCAGGTCGACCTGCAGTCGCTCACTCAGGCGGATCAGGTAGATCAGAATATCGGCCATTTCCAGTGCCACCTCGTCTTTTTTGTCGGCATTGAGATGACTGCTCCCTTCTTCGCTAAGCCATTGGAAATGTTCCAATAACTCGCCGGCTTCACCGGCCAGGGCCATGCTCAGATTCTTTGGTGAATGGAACTGTTCCCAGTCCCGTTCGCGGGCAAAGGCGAGGAGTTTCGTGTTCAGGTCGTCCAGGCTGTCTCGAGGCATGGAAACAGGGATTCCGCAATGGCGAGGGGACGGTTATCTCACCATTTTTTGGCCTTGGCCGCCAACCGCAGGCTCACGCGGGTCGACCGCGCGGGCGGTGCATCGATCCTGGCTGCCAGACTCGTGCTCAGGCGAGCCTTTCCCGCGCCCTTCGTATGGCGGCCCGGACCTGGGACGGGGCTGTGCCGCCGATGTGATCACGTGCCGCGACCGAACCTTCCAGGGTGAGGAAGTCGAATACGTCCACCGTGATCTGACTGGAAAACTGCTGGAGTTCGGAGAGTTCCAGCTCCGCCAGATCGCAGCCTTTGTCGACACAGTAAGCGACTGATTTTCCGACGATTTCATGAGCATCGCGGAAGGCTGCGCCCTTCCGTACCAGGTAGTCGGCAAGGTCGGTGGCGGTGGCGAAACCCTTCAGTGCCGCGCGGCGCATATCCTCCTTGTTGCACTGGATCGCCGGAACCATGTCGGCGAAAACCTTGAGTGAGCCCTTGAGATTGTCGACCGTGTCGAACAGGGGTTCTTTGTCTTCCTGGTTGTCTTTGTTGGACGCCAGCGGTTGTGACTTCATCAGCG
>CAZCDY010000001.1:19911-43604 GCA_964497145.1 uncultured Gammaproteobacteria bacterium | reverse complement strand
GATTTGCCTCGGATCAGTTCAGGCACGTCCGGATTCTTTTTCTGCGGCATGATCGATGAGCCGGTGCAAAAGCTGTCCGACAGGGTGATGAAATGGAACTGAGCAGAGGACCAGATGATCAACTCCTCACTCATGCGTGACAGGTGCATCATCAGGATGCTCGCGGCCGCGGCGAACTCGATCGCGAAGTCCCGGTCAGAGACGGCATCCAGCGAGTTTTCGGCCGGGCGGTCGAAGGCCATCTGCTCGGCCGTGAAATGCCGGTCTATCGGATAGCTGGTGCCGGCAAGCGCGGCGGCACCCAACGGCATGATGTTCACGCGGCCGGCGCAGTCGAGCATGCGGTCATGGTCTCGATCCAGCATCTCGAACCAGGCCATCATGTGGTGACCGAAGGTGATCGGCTGTGCGGTCTGCAGGTGGGTGAACCCGGGCAACAGCGTATCCGCTTCGCGTTCGGCGAGGTCCAGCAGGCCGTTCTGCAGCCGGCGGATCGCTGTCCGGATCTCGGCCAGTTCGGCACGTAGCCACAGGCGCACATCGGTGGCTACCTGGTCGTTGCGCGAACGCCCGGTGTGAAGTTTCTTGCCGGCGACCCCGATCTCATCGGTCAGCGCGGACTCGATATTCATGTGTACGTCTTCCAGCGCCACCGACCATTCGAATTCCCCGGCCTCGATCCTTGCCAGGATCTTCTGCAGGCCCGCAATGATGCTGTCGCGCTCCTGTTCGGTGAGTATCCCCTGCCGTGCCAGCATGGTCGCGTGCGCGATCGAACCCTGGATATCGTAGGGTGCGAGACGCTGATCGAACTCCACCGAGGCAGTGAAGGCCTCTACGAATGCATCGGTCGGCTCGGCAAAGCGGCCAGCCCAGAGTTTTTTGTCGGACATGGAATAGGCACCGGATTTCTGAGAGGCCGTGATTATATTCGCTAAGCACGCACGGTATCAGTGGATCTGCAGGGCGAGTTGGCTCTGATCTCATATAATCGCGGTCATGACCGAAAGCGAACACCGCGCCTTTCTGCCCAATTTTTGTGCCATCCGCATGGTATTCGCCGTGGTGGTCAGCGCGGAATTGCTGGCTATCGTGTTGACCCTTGGCGCCTTTCCGCGTCCTGAATCGTTCTGGACCGAGCTCAGTCAGCGTTCGCTCTACATTCAGTGGGTCGCGCTGAGTGTCAGCGCCATCTACTGTGGTCTGAGCAAACCACTGGGGCGACTCTCGCATGCCGTGGCCGGAACCATCGGCTGGATACTGGTGCTACTGGTCACGGCCGGGGTTTTTTCGGCAGCACATGGGCTGGGTTTGCGCACCGGCTCGGCAATACTGCCGTCTTTGGCACAGCATCTGGCGATCGCCGGTATCGTCGGTGCGGTGCTGTTGCGTTACCTGTACGAGCAGCATCGCGAGCGTCAACGCGAACTGGCCGAGTCACAGGCCAGACTGCAGGCCCTGCAGGCACGCATACGTCCGCATTTTCTGTTCAACAGCATGAATACCATCGCCAGCCTGACCCGGGTCGATGCGGAGCAGGTGGTGCACCATCTTTCCGATCTGTTTCGCGCCACCCTGTCCGACCCTGATCAGTTTTCTACGCTGGAACGTGAATTCGAACTGGCGCGCGGCTACCTGCGCATAGAAGGGCAGCGCCTGGGTGACCGTCTTAGGGTCCATTGGGACGTGGAAGGCGTGCCCTTGGATACCCAACTGCCCGCCCTGCTGCTGCAACCATTGCTGGAGAACGCCGTCTACCATGGCGTCGAGCCGGCGACCGCGGGCGGCGAGGTCACCATCAGCGGTCGTTGTCGCCAGGGCGTGGTCAGCCTGGCCGTGCGCAACACCCTGCCTCATGAGCCCCAAATGGTGCGACGGCGCGGCAATCAGATGGCGCAGGACAATGTGCGTCAACGCCTGGATGCCGCCTATGGCGACGCAGCGGGCATGGTGCTGGGCCAGGTGGATGGCTGTTACCAGGTCCGTTTCCATTTTCCGGCAGCGGCGTCGTGAAGGTGCTGATCGCCGACGATGAAGCCCCCGCGCGTGGCCGGCTTGCGGCGCTGTTGGCCGCCGCTGGCGCCGAATACGAGGTGGTTGCGCAGGCGGCTAACGGTGCCGAGGTGCTGGACCTGTGCGGGCAGCAGCAGGTCGACCTGGTCCTGCTCGATATCCGCATGCCGGGTATGGATGGGATCCAGGCCGCACTGAACCTGGCGGAGCGCCCGAATCCCCCGGCGGTGATTTTTGTCACCGCCTATGATCAGCATGCGCTGGCCGCATTCGAGGCCAATGCTATCGACTATCTGCTGAAGCCGGTGCGACCGGACCGACTGCTGAGGGCACTCGACAAGGCGAGCGCCCTCAATCCCGACCAACAGTCGGCGCTGGCGCAGACGGGAGCCTTTTTCAGTGCCAGCTATCGAGGCGGCATGCTGCGCATTCCGGCGAGCGACGTGATCTTTCTGCGAGCCGACAGCAAGTATGTCGAGGTCTGGCATCCACAGGGTGTGGCGCTGACCGAGGAGTCGTTGCGTACGGTCGAGGAACGGCTGCCCGGACTTTTTCTGCGGGTCCACCGCAACGCCCTGGTTGCACCGGGTCGGCTGCGCGAGCTGCGCAAAGGGCCGGAAGGCCAGCTGCAGCTGTTCTTGCACGGCAGTGATGAGCCGGTGGAGGTGAGTCGCCGGCACGCCCCGGAGGTCAGGCGTATCCTGCGCGGCCCGGACTGAGTGGGGGGTGTTAAAGTAGCGCCAATTGGCAGCGACCGGAACAGCAAGATGAGCAAAGACACCCAGGCCTTCTCAGGCTACCCGTTCACCCGTATGCGGCGCATGCGCAGGGACGACTTCTCGCGTCGACTCATGCGCGAGAACAGCCTGGGCCCAGATGATTTGATATACCCGGTATTTGTTCTGGAGGGCCAAGGCGAGCGTGAGGCGGTCGCCTCGATGCCGGGGGTCGAAAGGGTCAGTATTGATCTGCTGGTACAGGAGGCCAGAGAGGTCCATGCGCTGGGTGTCCCGGCCATGGCCCTTTTCCCGGTGACGCCGGCGAGTGCCAAGAGCGAGGATGCCGCCGAGGCCTACAATCCGGATGGCCTCGCCCAGCGCGCGGTGCGCGCCGTGAAGGAGGCGGTACCCGATCTGGGAATCATCACCGACGTGGCGCTGGACCCGTTCACCACCCATGGCCAGGATGGGCTGATCGACGAGACCGGCTACGTGATGAACGACGAGACCGTCGAGGTGCTGGTCCGGCAGGCCCTGTCACATGCCGCGGCGGGGGCCGACATCGTTGCCCCGTCCGACATGATGGACGGGCGTATCGGTGACATTCGCGATGAGCTCGAGGCGGAAGGCCACGTCCACACACGGATCCTGGCCTATTCGGCAAAGTATGCCAGCAGTTATTACGGACCTTTCCGCGATGCCGTGGGTTCCGCGGCCAACCTTGGCTCGGGCAACAAATACACCTATCAGCAGGATCCGGCCAACAGCGATGAGGCCTTGCGCGAGGTGGCGCTGGATCTGCACGAGGGTGCCGATATGGTGATGGTCAAGCCGGGGATGCCTTATCTCGACATCGTCCGCCGGGTGAAGGATCAGTTCGGGGTGCCAACCTTCGTTTACCAGGTCAGTGGTGAGTACGCGATGCACATGGCGGCGGCGCAAAACGGCTGGCTGGATGAACGCGCGGTGACGATGGAGTCCCTGCTGTGCATCAAGCGTGCCGGGGCAGACGGCATCCTTACCTATTTTGCCAAGCGTGCGGCACAGTGGCTGAATGAATGAGATCCCGCCTCGGCGTGACGATCCGGTTCCCGATGCCGATCACCCGGCCCGCGTGCGGACGCAGCCGCTCCCGCGCCATAAGCAACCGCCACGGATCAGGCTGCGGCAGGTCCTGGTGGCCTGGCTGGGTGCCTTCGGCGGCATTGCCGCACTGGTCCTGCTGGTTGAACTGTTTCCACGGATGCAGCTGCTGGTCATAGGTTCTTTCGGGGCCTCCGCGGTCCTGCTGTTTGCCGCCCCCAGGGCGCCGTTCTCACAGCCCCGCAATCTTGTGGGCGGGCATCTGATCTCGGCGGTCGTAGGCGTTGCCAGTTACCGTTATCTGCCGGATATGCTGTTCGTACCGGAGGCAACGGCCGTCGCGACGGCCATTGCCCTGATGATGCTGACGCGCACCATCCACCCACCGGGGGGCGCCACTGCCCTGATCGCCGTGATCGGTCCAGAGGCGGTGCGTGGCCTCGGTTGGGCCTACGTGTTTCCGGTCTTGGTGGGGGCCCTGCTGTTGATGCTGGTTGCCATCGTCAGCAACAACCTGCTTGAGCGCGGGAGCTATCCCGATCGCTGGGACTGAAGGCTTTCAGCGGCTGCAATGCGCAGGCTAATGGTTGCTGTTGAATGCGACGATGTTTGATTTGACCGGCATGACCCCGCCGGGCGCAGGCTTTGCCAGGTGATACCCCTGGCCAAAATCGATACCCATTGCCGTAATCAGCTGACAGGTTTCCTGGTCCTCAATGGCCTCGGCAATCGTCATCATGCCCAGTACGCCGCCAATGCGCTTGATGGTATCCACCATGGCCTTGTCGACCGGGTCGTGCAGGATGTCGCGGACGAATTCGCCGTCGATCTTCAGGTAGTCGACCGGCAGTTTCTTCAGATAGGCAAACGAGCTCAGACCGGTACCGAAATCGTCAAGTGCGAACAGGAAGCCGCGACGACGCAGCTGGTCCATCAGGCCGAGTGCCCGGTCCATGTTGGCGATAACACTGGTCTCGGTGATCTCGAAGCAGACGCGGTGCGGATCGATCTCGAACTTCTGCTGCAAATCCTGGATGACGAACTCGAGATCCGGGTGATCGAGCGACTGACCGGAAAGGTTGATGGTGAAAATGCGTTTGTCCTGCGGATTTTCCCGGCACAGGCTGGCTATCTGACGGAAGGCCGAACCGATGACCCAGAGGTCGAGATCGAACATCAGGTTGAAGCGTTCCGCCGCGGGGATAAAGGTCATCGGCGGTATCAGCCGGCCTTCATCATCGAGCATGCGTACCAGCAGTTCACACATCACCGGGTGCGAGTTTTCTCCGCCGAGCGGGAAGATGGTCTGGCCGTACAGCACCAGCAGGTCGCGATCGATGGCATCGCGGAGTTTGTGCAGCCATTGCATATCGGTACTGCGCTGTGCCAGCAACTCATCGTCCGGCTGGTAGAAATGGACGCGGTTACGCCCCTGGTCCTTGGCGACGTAACAGGCGGCATCGGCTGCCCCCAGCACCTCGTCGAGGTTGCCGCTGTCTTTGCTGATGGCGACGACACCCACACTCAGGCTGACGCGGAAGCTGCGGTCCTCCCAGTGCAGACGCAGGTCCTTGATCTCGTGCCGCAGCGCCTCGGCCACCTCCAGCGCCTTTTCCATGCTGCAGTCTCGAAGCAGCACGCCGAATTCGTCACCACCGAGGCGGGCGAGGCGGTCGAGCCGGCGAATATTTTCACCAAGATGCGAGGCCACCTGTTTGAGCAACTGATCTCCGCCAATATGGCCGCAGCTGTCGTTGATTGCCTTGAACTGATCAAGGTCGATATACATCAAGGCATGTTGACTGTCAGAACTCAGGGCATCCTCGACCAGGGCGCTCAATTCACGTTCGAACTGGCGGCGGTTGATCAGTCGGGTGAGCGGGTCGTGCGTGGCCTGAAACGCCATTTCGCGCAGCAGGTTCCTCTCGCGGCTGACGTCGCGCACGATCAATGCGGCGCCCGTGAAGTGTCCATCGCTGTCACGAATGGCAGCGGCGTTTTCAATGACTGCAATGGTGGCGCCGTCGCTACGTACCATGATGGCCGCCGCTTCTGACTCATCATGATCGCGCAGTGCGCGTGCGATCGGATCCGGCAGAGCGCTGCCGTCTGATTCTGAAACCAGCGAAAAGATCTCGTTTACGTGGCGGCCACGTGCATCTTCCGCCTGCCATCCGGTCAGCTGCTCGGCCGCCGGGTTGAGAAAATCGACCACACCGGTCGGGTCAGTGGTTATTACGGCCTCACCAATCGACTGCAGGGTGACCTGGGCGCGCTCCTTTTCCTGAAACAGCTGTTCTTTGGCCTCTGACGCAGCTGCAGCCGCACGCAGCCTGGTGAAGATGAGCAGCACCACGGCCAGATACAGTCCGACGTAGGTTGTGATCAGGGTCAGCCATCGGGCTGGATGAAAATCACGGCGGTCCAATACCCTGTCGATGATGACGCGAAAGCGGGTGGGGACAAGCGATATCTGTGCCTCGGCACGCTGACCCGGCAGCAGGCGGCCGATCAGGTCTGACGGCGGTGGTGTCGGGCGTTCGTAAAGCGGGGTCGCCACCTCCTCATTCCAGGTGGCCAGGCGCAGGCCGAGGCCCTGATGGCCCTCGGTGATGTCTGCGAGGAAGGTCGGGGCGTTGATCAACAGGGCATAGACGCCATGGACCTGGGCCTGACGTTCCTTGGCTGTTTTGGGTACGAAAAAGCCCTTGTATACCGCCTTGAGCAGCAGGAAGGAATTACTGCCCAGTGGCGCAGCCGGTGCCGCCGCCACTTCCCCGGAATGGATCGCGCGGTCGATCGCCAGTTTCAAGTCCGTGCGAGAATAGAAATCAAGGCCGAGGTAGCCTGCGAGGGTGGGATCCAGGGGCTCGACAAAGCTGAGCGGCATGTACTGCGGTTCGGGACCGGCGGCACTCAGGGCGCCCTTCCCGTCGATGTGCGAGATGCTGAAGGTGGGGAACCCCGAATCCTGGAACTCTTCCTCGAAGGTCGCCTTCTGCTCCTGATTGACCAGCCGCAACTGCAGGATGGCCTTGACGTAGGGGTGACTGCGTTCGATCTCCTGGGCGAAGGCCGACAGTTCCTGCTGTGACAGGCGGGTCATTGCGTGATGCATGCCGCTGAGCGACCGCAGCGAGGCATTGAGATTGTCGAGCCGCCGCGTCAGAGAAGATTCGATCTCCTGGCTCAGCTTGCTAAATGCAACGTTGGCGCTGGAAAAATCGTTGCGGACCGCAACGATGAGCGCGATCAGCACCACCAGGAGCCCTAGCAGGGCTGCCGTTGTCTTGTGGCTGCTGGTGGAGGTGGGTAAGACAGTCATGAGCCGTTTTAACGATAGGTTTTGGCTTTGCTCAGCAGCTGATCGGGGAGTTTGATGCCCGACGCCCCAAGGAGCACCGGATTGAGATACAGATCCCACTTGCGGTTGGCGATAACCGGGATGGTGTCTGGCACGGCGCCGTCGAGGATGCGCAGCGCAACGCGTCCCGCCCATTCTCCCTGTTCCTCCGGGACCTTGGTCATGCCGAGCACGCTTACGGGCATCATCCATTCATGGCTGGTGACGCTCAGGCGTTGCGTGACCGGTTTGATTGCGCTGAGTGCGGCCTGGTCGTCCCAGTCGTTGATGCCGGCATTGCTGCCTATGACGACGAAATCATATGACTGGCCGGCCTCGTAGGCACTGATCCAGGACTGCAGACTGGAGGCAAACTGCTGGTCGAAATCCAGCCCCTGTTTATTCGCCTCGCGGCGGATGCGGGCGGAATTCTTCCGTTCCGTCGAGGTGTTGGCTCCGATATAGAGTATTCGTGAAGCGCCGGGAACCAGTGCCCTGGCCTCCTCGATCATTGCCTTCACCGGTGCAACCTCGATCATCCCGGTCACATTGCGGTAGGGGAATCCATATTCGCGCACGGTCCAGTTGATGCCACAGAACACGAAAGGCAGGTCTTTGTCTCGGTAAAAAGGCTGGATCAGGAATTTGGCGGCGTTGTCGTCGGCGGTAATCACCACATCGGGTTGCCATGACTCGATCAGGGATTTCGCCTCCTGTGCGGCGGCCTTTTTATCCGGTTCGGTTTTCTTGCGCTTGGTATCCATGTCGAACTGCCGGATCTCGCATTTTCCTTCCAGGGTCTGGCGCAACCCGCGCTCGACGCCGTCCGACCAGGCGTATCCCTGATGATATGAGGAAACAAACAGACACTTCGGCTGTTCCGCGCCAAAGCAAGAGAGGGATAGCAAGAACAAAAAAATTGAGCTTATCCATGCGTGGCGGCGGCTCCCGCTGCAGGATGATATTTGGTCCATAGTGATCTCGCGTCGACTTTAATCTGCCTTGTACACCAGAATAGCGGCGGCGGCATGAGATTCTTAATGCCCACCCATTGTGTTGCAGCTTTATGAATGCTTCCGAATCGCGCCGAGGCCGCCGGATACACCCCGCCCGGGTTAACCGACCTGGAAAAGATTCAGTCCATGCAGGACCCTGTCGGATCACGCGGCGTACAATGCGGGTTTTTCGCAGGGGCATCCAGGCCAATTTATCCAATGACGGACCGTTACGCCGTGATCGGCAATCCGATTGAGCATTCACGCTCACCGCAGATTCACACCGCATTCGCCAGGCAGACCGGCGAGGATATTGCGTATGGGCGCATTCTGGGTAGTCTCGATGCATTTGAGGCCGAGGTGCGTGCGTTTTTCGCCGCCGGGGGGCGTGGCCTGAATGTGACCGTGCCTTTCAAGGAGCGTGCATTTGGCCTGGCGGATGCGTTGAGTGAACGCGCCTCGTCGGCCGGGGCAGTCAATACGCTGATTGCGGACGCGGGCGGAATCAGGGGCGACAATACCGATGGTGTCGGCCTGGTGCGCGATCTTGGTTGCAACCATTTGTTTGGTTTTGCCGACGCCCGGATACTTCTGCTCGGGGCGGGCGGGGCGGCACGCGGTGTCCTGCGTCCTCTGCTCGATGAGCGGCCTGCGAGCCTGTTGATAGCGAACCGAACCGCGTCCAAGGCGATCGCGCTGGCGGATGCCGCGGCGGGTCTGGGTGCGGTCGCAGGCTGCGGTCTGGCCGAGCTTGCGGGTCTCAAGTTCGATCTGATTATCAATGCCACGGCCGCCGGGCTGGAGGCTAAAGTTCCTGACATCCCAGACGACTGTCTGGCTGAGGGCGGCTGGACCTATGACATGATGTACAGCAAGGTGCCCACAGCCTTTGTCGATTGGGGACGGACGCACGACGCAGCACGCGCGCTCGACGGCCTGGGAATGCTGGTGGAACAGGCTGCCGAGTCGTTTCGTCTGTGGCGTGGTGTACGGCCGGATACCGGTCCGGTGATTGACAGCCTGCGCGCCACCTGATGTCTGTAACCCTGTTCTTAGCCCCTGGAGTGCATCCGATGTCCCTTTTTTCTTGGCGAATGCTGGCTGTCCTGCTGATGTTCGGTCTGATCGCCGGGTGTACCCGCGAGGCGGAAAGCCCGGCTGTCGATCTGCTGCGGCATGTACCTGCCGATACCCCCTTTGTTTTCGTGACCAGCAGGCATCTGCCCGACGATCTGCGTAGCAAGCTGGCGGATCATTATGCCGCGCAGTTTGCAGCCCAGGGGCCGATGTTTGCACGCGTACGCGCGCAGATGGAGGAATCGAAGGAGGCAGCGCCGATGGCGCGCCGGGCGGAGCGGCTTTTCGACATACTCGAAGCTTTGTTGGCTGAGTTCGAGGGTCGTGACACGGCCGCCAAGGTACGTGAGCTGGGGATTGAGCCGGTCACCCGATCTGTGATCTACGGTATCGGGGTCCTGCCTGCCGTGCGCGTGGAGATTCTCGATGCTGGCAGGCTCGATGCAATGCTGGACCGGGTTGAATCACGTGCCGGGCTCAGTGCGAGCCGCGGCGTACTCAATGGTCAGCGTTACCGCAGGATCGATCTGGGCCCGGTTGATGCCGTTTTGTCGGTCACCGAGCACCATGCGATTGCCGGTTTGCTGGCAGACGGTTTGTTCGATCGGGATCTGCCGCTGCTGCTCGGCCAGGCGCAGCCGGAGGCCAGCCTGGCAGACGCAGGCGACATCGAGGCCCTGATCGAAAGACATGGTTTCAGCGGTTACGGTGAGGGGTTTGTCCGCCTGGATGAGCTGATTTCCATCATGCTCGGCAAGGGGCAGGGCCGGAATGCCGAGGTCATGCGGGCTTTGGGTACGGCGCCATTGCCGGTCTCAGCCGGCTGTATGCAGATGACCGAACAGCTCGTGTCGGGTATGCCGCGAATGGCGATAGGGGTCACGGCGGCGCATGAGCATCAACTGGCCGTGCGTGCGATCTGGGAAAGCAACGCCGCCGTGGCTGAGCATTTGCAAAAGCTGGCGGCGCCCGTGCCCGGCCTCGGTGCGGCCTATGGCGGCCTGATGTCGTTCGGCATGGGCATAGACCTGCCACAGCTGCGCAACGCCATTGATGCCTTGTTGCGCGAGGTGATCGTGGCCGGTTCCACATGCGAATGGGTAGACCCCGCCACCCTGAAGGCCGTTATGCCGCAGTTGAATATTGCACTTGGGCCGATGACCGCCGGAATCAAGGGTTTCAATCTGCAGCTCGCCGACCTAGAGATCGATCCCCAGACGATGGCGCCGATACGGGTGCAGGCAGGCCTGCTGGCCGCCGTCGATGACCCACGCGGGATCTTTGCCCTGGGCGCGATGTTCGATCCAGCGATGGCGAACCTGCAGATCCCGACTGACGGAAGTTTCGTTGATCTGCCTCAGGGCATGGGTCTGGATGGCCAGACGCCGCCGCTGAAGGTCGCCGTCCGTGACAAGGCCATCATATTGCTCGCCGGTGCCGATTCGACCGATACGGCGCAGGCACTGCTCAATGCAGTAGCCACAAGCCCGCTTCCGCTGTTTGCGGTCGACTATGGCGTATACCAGCTGGTGCAGCGTTTTGGCGACATGACCGACAACGCCGTCGAGCAGCTCGCCAGCCAGGGTGAGCACGAGGTGGCCGAGGAGTTGCGGGAGCAGCTGGAATCCTTCCGCCTGCAGGCCCGGATGTTTGACCGTCTGCGGCTGTCGGTGCATGCCAGCGCCGAGGGGCTGGTGATGGATCAGGTGATGGAGTTGCGCTGAGCCCGGCGCATCAAGATTACCCTGCGCGTGAGCGCGAACAACAAAAAATATCCAGTCTACAAAGCTAGAGTCGGGGAATGGCTAATCCAACGCAATACGATGACGTTGCGCCAGCTTGACGTAATAATCCGCGGAATAGGCGAAGTACGCCTTTTCGCGGTCGGTCAGCGGTCGTGACTGACGCGCCGGGGAGCCGGTGTAGAGAAAACCCGAGGCCAGCTTCTTGCCCGGGGGCACCAGGCTGCCGGCACCGACCATGACACCGGTTTCGACCACCGCCTTGTCCATGACGATGGCGCCCATGCCGATGAGACAGTTATCGTGGATCTCGCAGCCGTGCAGGACGGCCTTGTGTCCGACCGTTACCCGGTCGCCGATGAGCAGGGGCGAGCCGCCCGGCATGAAAGGGCCGTCATGGCTGTTGTGCAGTACCGAACCGTCCTGGATGTTGGTTTCACAGCCAATACGTATCCGGTGGATGTCGCCGCGCACCACCACGCAGGGCCAGATGCTGCTGTGCGCCCCGACGTGAACATCGCCAATCACCAGGCACTGGGGGTCCAGCCATGCCTCGGGGTCTATCTGGGGTGTGTAGTCTTCGAAACTGCGAATATGGCTCATGTTCATCGGGCGTGCTGCCGTTATAGTCGGAGTACACGTTAACAGGCATCGGGGGCTGGCGAAATGGAAGTAGGTACAATGGTTTTTATTGCGATTGCGGTATTCATCACCGGCTATGCCATTGTCATCTATAACAGCCTGGTCGGCGTCAAGCATGCGGTCAGTCAGGCCTGGGCCAATATCGATGTACTGTTGAAACAACGGCACGACGAGCTGCCGAAACTGGTCGAGACCTGCAAGCAGTACATGAAGCATGAACGCGAGACCCTGGCCGAGGTGATGCGTGCACGGGCAGCGGTGGCCAGCGCCCGCGAGGCACACGATATCGGTGGCGTCGGAGAGGCCGAGGGCGTGCTGCGACTGGGGCTGGGCAACCTTTTTGCCGTCGCAGAGGCCTACCCTGACCTCAAGGCGAACGAGAGCTTCCAGCACCTGCAGACGCGCATCACCGGGCTGGAGAATGCCATTGCCGACCGGCGTGAGTTCTACAATGCCTCGGTCAATGTCAACAATGTCCGCATCGAACAATTCCCCGATCTGATCGTCGCCCGTCTGCTCAGCTTCAAGCCTGCGAAGTTGCTTGAATTCGCCGTGGAGGAAAAGACGGACGTCAACGTGGCGGCGCTGTTCCAATAACGCATGGCCGGCTGGTTTGAAAGGCTGGCGCATGCGCCGAACGGTTTACTCGTTTTCGTCGCAGCGTTGGCGATCGTGGCCGTATACCTGGGCTTCTCGGGATTGCGCCGCAGTCGTCAGATCGAAGACGTACCGACGGCAAGGGTACGTTCTGCGCCACAGGGCTATGTTGAGCTGATCGGAACGGCACGGATGCTGGAAGGCGAGCCTATTGTTGCGCCTCTATCGCACACACGCTGTTGCTGGTATCAATACAGGATAGAGCGCCGTAGCGGCAAGGACTGGCGCACGGTGGAATCGGGAAGTAGTGATGGCATCTTCCTCTTGCGCGACGAAACCGGTGATTGCGTAGTCGACCCGGAAGGGGCCGAGGTCACCAGCAGGCACAAGAAATCCTGGTCGGATAACGGCAGCAGCTCGGGTGGACATGCCATACACATAAGTCTGCCGAGCCTTGGCAAGACCGCCGACGCGGTGGTCGACATCGGCGGCGGCATCCTGGAGGGTCTGGGGTCCGGGGTCGGGCCATACCGTTACACCGAGGCGGTGATTATGGACGGTGATCCGCTTTACGGTATCGGCCAGTTTCGTACCTTGGGCGCGGCTGGTCAGGGGAACAGTTTGCGTGAACTGACGGGCGCTGTGCTACGTGACTGGAAACAGCGTCCGGACACCCTGCGAGAGCGTTTCGACAGCAATCGTGACGGCCGGATTGACGTAGAGGAATGGGAGCGCGCACGGCTGGCAGCCGGGCGCGAGGCGGCCCGCGAGTTTGCCGAGCAGCAGAAACGCGGTCAGATACACACCTTGTCGAAGCCGCAGGACGGGCGCTTTTTTCTGCTCTCCAACCTCGAGGAATTTGGTCTGCTGCGCCGTTACCGCTGGCGCACGCGCCTGGGTTTCGGGTTTTTTGCGGTGCTGGGCGGGGCTGCAGTGCTGATGCTGTCGACGCGGGTCTGAACGCCGTGCAGCAGTTGGTCGGGTCTCGAATCGGTCCTGTAGCAGCTGGCGTGCCGAACACAGGCTTACGAACCGGTTCAAAGTTTTCACTGCGTAGCTCAGCTAGAATTCACCAATGTTAAACCGTGGGACACGATGAGTTGATACCCAGAAAATCCGGGCATCCTCAGGTCGAATTTGGCGGGCCGGGCAATGTGGCCGGGCAACGCACGGGCGATCGTGTGCTCGAGTTGCTGGCAGCGCTGGCAACGATGCCGGCGGGGGGCGGGAAGGGATTTTTCCATGACTGCCTGCTCCTGCTGGCGTCGGCCTACGGTGTCCAACATGCCTTTATCGCGACCATCGCGGACGTTTCACGCAGCAAGATCAGCACCCTGGCGGCCTGGAAGAACGGCAAACCGGCTGAAAATTTCAGCTACGAACTGGCAAGTTCACCTTGCTCCGATGTCATCGCGCACGAACAGGTTTTCATCCCCGATGGGGTGATGGCGGCCTATCCCGGGGCCGTATGGCTGCAGGAACTGGCGGTCGACAGTTACCAAGGGGTCGCACTGACCGCGGCCTCCGGTGAAAAACTCGGCCTGGTGGTGGTTGCGGGCACCGGACCGATGAACAAAGATCCCCGCCTGCACCAGGTGTTCGAGTTGTATGCCGACCGCATCGCCCATGAGATCGAGAACCGGCAGTCGCAGAAGGGGTTGCTACTCGCCGCCAGCGTATTCGAGCAAAGTCCACAGGGCATCATGATTACGGATGCGCAGCAGCGCATCCTGAAGGTGAATGCGGCTTTTGCCAAGATCACGGGCTGGCAGGAATCCGAGGTTATGGGGCGCCGCGAAAGCATGCTCAGCGCGGGACGCGATGCCCCGGGGCTGCGCGCCGAGATCCAGGCCGCACTCGACGCCGGTGGTATCTGGTTCGGTGAACTGTGGAGCCGGCGACGGGATGGTGAGGTGTATCCGGAAAGCCGCACTGTGGTGGCAGTGATGGACGAGTACCAGCAGCTGCAGCACTACGTCAGTAGCTTCAGCGACATCTCTGCGGAAAAATTTGCGGCTGAGCGCATCCATCGGCTTGCGCACTATGACGCCACCACGGAACTGCCGAACCGGGTACTGTTGCAGGACCGTCTGCTGCACGCGATCAACCGGGTCGCACGTGGCGGAAAGCGCCTGGCCCTGCTGTTTCTGGATCTCGACGGTTTCAAACTGATCAACGATACCTATGGTCACAGTGCCGGTGACGAGGTGCTGCGGTTGGTAGGGGTGCGGCTCACCTCGCGATTACGCAAGGCGGATATCGTTGCCCGCATCGGCGGCGACGAGTTTGCCGTGGTGGTCAGCGATGTCGACCAGGGTAACGACGTGCAGACCATCTGTGACCAGCTACTGCAGGTTATCACCGAGCCCTACGAGCTGAGCGGACAGACCAGCTCCGTCACCACCAGCATCGGTATCGCGATCTTTCCGGAGGATGGCGGCGACGTGCAGACCTTGCTCAAACACGCGGATGCGGCCATGTACCGGGCGAAGGAACGCGGCAAAAACCGTTATGCGTTCTACGAGCCAGAGATGAACCAGCGCGCTGAGGAACGTCTGCACCTCACCCGGCGTATGCGCCATGCACTCGAAAAAGAGGAATTCGGCCTCTGCTATCAGCCGCAATATGACTTGGCCTCCGGCCGCCTGGTGGGTGTCGAGGCGCTGGTGCGGTGGAAAGATGAGGACGGCAATCTGATCCCGCCTTCCCGCTTCATACCGGTGGCTGAAGACAGCGGGCTGATCGTTCCGCTCGGCAACTGGGTGCTCAAACAGGCGTGCCATCAGGCACAGCAATGGCGTGATCAGGAGCTTGAATTCGGCCGCCTGTCGGTAAACATCTCCGGCCGTCAGTTCAATGATGAGGGCCTGCAGGCGGCCGTCGCCGAGGCGTTGGCGGCGAGTGGCCTGCCGGGTGAGCGTCTGGAACTCGAGATCACCGAAAGCTGGGTTATGGAAGGGCCGTACCGGGCCGAGCAGCAGATGCGCTTGCTGCGCGACATGGGCATCAATCTGGTGATTGATGATTTTGGTGTGGCCAATTCATCGATGGCCTACCTGAAGGGGCTCCCGGTGCAGAAACTCAAGATCGACCGCTCGTTCGTCCGCGACATCCTGTCTGATTCGGACGACGCTGCGATCGTTTCGGCGATGATCGCCATGGGTCACAGTCTCGGCCTGCGGGTGGTGGCCGAGGGTGTGGAGACCTCGGAACAGAGTGCGTTCCTGCGTGGCACCGGTTGTGACGAGGTGCAGGGTTATCTGTTCGGTCGCCCGGTACCCTCTGACGAGATGAATGTGCTGCTGTTGTACAGTCCGACCCTCGCCCCCTCCTGACCCGGTCCTGGTCCGGGATTCAATCAGACACAGTTGCCGCGGTTATCTCATCTGCAGCGGGTGGCGTCTTCATGTCAGAATCGACCAGATCGTACAGTCAGATGAGTGTTGCCCCAGATGACCAACCCGCTGCTCGAACAAACCGGCCTGCCGGCCTTCTCTCTTATCAGGCCTGAGCATGTCGAACCCGCAATCGATGTGCTGCTGGCCGAAAACCGCCGCCGTATCACCGAACTGCTGGAAAACGTAGAAGGGCCCAGCTGGCGAAACCTGGTGGAGCCCATCGAAGAGTGGGAGGATCGGCTTGAACGGGCGTGGTCACCGGTTTCGCATATGAACGCGGTAGTCAACAGTGACGAACTGCGCGCAGCCTACAATGCCTGTCTGCCGAAGCTGTCGGACTACGCCACGGAGATGGGCCACAACGAGGCCTTGTTTGGCGCCTACCAGGCGGTGGCCGAGCAGACAGATCGACTCGACGACGCCCAGCGAAAGGTGCTCGACAATGCCTTGCGTGACTTCCACCTGTCCGGCGTGGATCTGCCGCCGGCCGAGAAAGAGCGATTCAAGCAAATCAGCCAGGAACTGTCGCAGCTCACCAGCAGTTTTTCCGAGAATGTCCTCGACGCCACCAACGCCTGGAGCAAACGTATCGACGACGTCGAGGCACTGGCCGGCCTGCCGCAGTCGGCCATCGACCTGGCCAGGCAGACCGCCGAACAGCGCGGCGAGCAGGGTTGCTTGCTGACGCTCGACTTTCCCTCTTATTTTCCGGTGATGACCTACGCGGATGATCCCGCCCTGCGGCGCGAGATGTACGAGGCCTACCAGACGCGAGCCAGTGACCAGGGGCCGGACCAGGGGAAATTCGACAACAGCGAGAACATGGAGCGTATTCTGGCGCTTCGCCACGAGCAGGCCCAACTGCTCGGTTTTGCCAGCTATGCGGAGTGTTCCCTGGCGCGCAAGATGGCGCGCTCGACCGACGAGGTACTGCAGTTCCTGCACGATCTCGCGGCCAGGTCCAAGCCGCAGGCAGAACGCGAACTTGAAGAGCTCAAGGCCTTTGCCGCGGAGCAGCATGGCGTCAATGCGCTGGAGCCCTGGGACATCGCCTATTTCAGCGAGAAACTGCGCCAGCAGCGTTACAGCATCACCCAGGAAGAGGTGAAGCCCTACTTTCCCGAGACCCGTGTCGTACCCGGGATGTTCGAGGTGGTCGGCAAGCTGTACGGGGTGAGCTTCCACGAGGTGCAGGGGGTCGATAGCTGGCATCCGGATGTGAAGTTTTACGAGATTCGTGACCATGACGGCAGTCTGCGCGGGCAGTTCTATTTCGACCTGTATGCGCGCCGGAACAAGCGCGGCGGCGCCTGGATGGATACCTGCCAGTCGCGCATGAAGACCGAGACTGTCGAGCAGATACCGGTTGCCTATATGGTCTGCAATTTCACCCCGCCGGTCGGCGACAAGCCGGCGCTGCTGAGCCACGATGAGGTCGAGACCCTGTTCCACGAATTCGGTCACGGCCTGCACCATATGCTTACCCGGGTCGACTATGTCGCGGTCTCGGGGATCAATGGCGTCGCCTGGGACGCAGTGGAACTGCCTTCGCAGTTCATGGAGAACTACTGCTGGCAACGCGAGGCACTGGACATGTTCGCCGCACACTACGAGAGCGGCGAACGTATCCCTGACGAACTCTACCGACGGATGCTGGCGGCGAAGAATTTCCAGTCCGGAATGATGATGGTCCGCCAGCTGGAGTTTTCCTTGTTCGACTTCCGGATACACGGTGAGTTCGACCCGGCCGGGGGCGGGCGCATCTATGAAATTCTCGGCGAGGTGCGCGACGAGGTAGCGGTGATCAGGCCGCCGGCCTGGGGCCGTTTCGCGCATGCCTTTTCACATATCTTTGCGGGCGGTTATGCCGCCGGATACTACAGCTACAAATGGGCCGAGGTGTTGTCTGCCGATGCCTTTGCGCTGTTCGAGGACAACGGCGTGTTTGATCAGTCAACCGGGCAGTCGTTCCTGCACAACATCCTCGAAAAGGGCGGTTCACGCGATGCGATGGACCTGTTTGTGGCGTTTCGCGGTCGCGAGCCGCAGATCGATGCCCTGTTGCGTCATACCGGGATTGCTGCCTGATGGCTGCGCCGCTGCAACCCGAAGAACTCGAGCATCTTCAGACCCGGCTGGTCGAAAGGATGGAGGCGGATGGCTGCATGCCGTTGGACATCGCACACGGTTTTTTGACCGCGACGGCTGGCGCCCGCGATGATCAGGGTGAGGGCCTGCTCGATCGTGTGTTGGGGAAACTGGCCGCCGACAATCGTCTGCGCGACCTGCTGACGCGTTTTCGCAAACAACTCCTCAGCGATCTGCACAGTGCCGAATATGGCCCGCTGATCCTGCAGTTGCCGCGTGACGACGGCACTACCCTGCCACTGCCCTATGGCTGGTGTCAGGGCTATGTCGCGGGTATGGATTACCTGGGTGAAGAGCAGAGGGACCGCCTGATGGCAGACGAACAGGCCGGCAGTCTGCTCGTGCCGGTGCTGTCTTTTCTGATGTACGAGCAGGATCAATGGTTCGATCCGCCCGACGAAACGGTCCACCGTGAAACCGTCGGGCAGTTGGGAGGAGCCGCGGTCGGCCTGTTTCAGTGGTGGCAGCGCCAGTCCGATCATTGAACGGTCGTCTGCGATCGGCGGGCGCGGACAAGGTGTGCGGGTTAGAATCCATTCCCTGTCAACAGAAACCTCATGCCATGCGATCAGCCTGTCGGTATGTTTTCGTCCTGCTCGTGCTTGCCCTTGTCGGGCCGTCGGGTGCTGCCCATATCACCGATAAACTGGTCATCGGTCTGTACGCCCAAGCCGGTACGGAGGCGGCGCCGATCAGGCTGCTGTCCACTGGCATGTCGCTGGAGGTGCTCGAACGTGAAGGTGAATTCGTCGAGGTGCGGCTGGCGGATGGTGTCAAGGGCTGGGTCGAGGCCCGGTACGTGACCGAAGAGAAACCGGCAAAGGCCATATTGCTTGAAACCCAGACCAGGCTGCGTGCACTGGATGCCAGGTTGCGGGCGCTCAAGGAGAGAGGGGTTTCTGGTGACGGCACAGCGGCAGGATCGGCAGTTCCGAACCTGGCGCCGAGCGCGCGCGAGACCCAGCTGCGACAGGCGCTCGGTACCGCCGAGGCCCGTATCGTGGCACTTGAGCAGGAGTTGCAGGAGCAGCCGATCGAGGCTGCGGCACAACAGCAGCTGAAGGCCTTGCAGGCCCAGACACAGGTGGCGCTGCAGGTGCTGGCCGATGCCCGCGGTATGCAGCTGGTGAAAGCCGGACCTGCGGTAGGGCAGGGCCTGCTCAGCCGCTATCGGATCTGGATAGTCGGCGTGGCTGCGATGGTGCTGGGTTTTGGCATAGGTGTCGCGTTGGTTGATTACCGTATCCGCAAGCGCTATAGCGGTTCCCGGATCTGAGCCGGAAGTGCTGAAGCCGATGCTGGTCTGGTTGCTGAAGGTCTCCGTCCTCGCCTATCTGGGCCTCGGCCTGTACCTCTATCTGGCGCAGCGTTCGTTCATGTACTTTCCGGTCGCCGAGCGCGAAGCGTCTGATGTTGGCGTCGAGTACCTGGCAAATGACGGCGAATCGATAAAGCTCTGGGTGCTGGGCCCGGCCAGTGAAAAGGCCGTGGTCTACTTCGGCGGCAATGCCGAGGATGTCTATTACAATGCCGAGGAATTTCGCGCTGCGCTGCCGGGGCATACCAGCTATCTGGTCAACTACCGGGGCTATGGTGGCAGCAGCGGGGCACCGACCGAGGCCAATCTGTTCGCCGATGCCCTTGGCATCTACGATGCATTGCGCGAGCGGCATGCAGAAATAACAGTCATCGGCAGAAGCCTGGGTAGCGGCGTGGCGACCTACCTGGCCAGTCAACGCGACGTGCATCGGCTGATTCTGGCCACCCCGCTGGACAGCGCGCTGGCCCTGGCGCAGAGCATGTATCCGGTGTACCCGGTATCGCTGTTGCTCAAGGATCGCTATAAGAGCGTCGAGTACGCGCCACAGATAAAGGCACCCACCCTGATTGTCCTGGCGGAGCACGACCGGGTCATTCCGCGCAAGCATTCGATGAGGTTGGTGGAGGCCTTTGCTCCGGGCTTGGTCGAGCAGGTGGTGATAGCCAACGCCGGTCACAACGGGCTGTCCGGGTACCGGCAGTACTGGCAGGCCTTCGAAGACTTCCTGAACCCCTGAAATCCTTCTGTTGGCGATGCGGCCCTGACCCTCAGTCCTTGCCGAACAAGGCCTGTTCGGTGCTGGCGCACAGGATATGGCCGATGGTGATGTGTCCTTCCTGGATGCGCGGGGTGTCGGTCGACGGAATATTCACACAATAACGGCAGAGATCCGCCATCTCGCCGCCGGTGGCGCCGGTCAGGCCGACCGAGATAATGCCCAGCTCGCTGGCAGCCGTCAGTGCCCGCACGATGTTCGGCGAGTTGCCGGAAGTGGATATTGCGATAAATATGTCCCCCGGCCGGCCGCTCGCCTCGAGCTGACGACCGAACAGGTTTTCATAGCCATAGTCATTGCTGATCGCAGTGAGGATCGAGGAGTCGGTGGTCAGTGCCATGGCCGGCAGGGCCGGGCGGTCGAAGGTGAAGCGGCTGACCAGTTCGGCAGCGATATGCTGTGCATCGGCCGCACTGCCCCCGTTGCCGGCCAGCAGTACCTTGCCGCCGTTGCGATAGGTCTCGACGACCAGCCCGATGATCGCCTCGACCTGCGAGATCAGTTCCTCATCATCGAGCATGGCCTCTTTGACCGCGATGGATTCGCTGATCTGCTGGGCGACAAAGTCGGGTTTCAGATTGGCCATGAACGATTACCCATGCAAGTCATTGTGTGTCGACGGGCAGATATTAGCCCGCCGGTCGTGAAAGTGGCAGCGTCCGGGCCTACAGGTCGGGTTCGATGCGGCCGGTTTCCAGCAGCCTTTCGATCCGCTGCAGGTTGGCATCCCAGTTGTAGCGTTGCAGCACACAGTCACGCGCGGCAGCGCTGGGCCTGCGCGCCTGACCCAGCAGACGGGCGGCCTCGGCGGCCAGGGTGTCGGCGTCCTCGCTGACCACCGGTTCGAATCCGGGGAAGGCCTGTATGCCGGTCATCGCCCCCGGCGTGGCGATCACCGGCAGTTGCATCGACATGGCCTCCAACACCTTGTTCTGGATGCCACGGGCGATACGCAGCGGCAATACCGCTGCATGCGCATGTGCGAGGTAGGGCCGTACGTCGGGCACCGACCCGGTCACCATGACGCCAGGGCGTTCGGCCAGCTTGCTGACCTCCGGCGTCGGGCGCATGCCGACGATACAGAACAGGGCGTCGGGCACTTGTTCACGGATCCTGTCCAAGGCGTTATCGACGAACCAGATGACGGCGTCGACATTGGGCCAGTAATCCATCATGCCGGTGAACACCATGGCCGGCTGCCCGTCCGGATAGGGATTGTCATATTCGACCGCCGGGTCGAAGAAGTCACTGTCGACACCCTGGATGCGGTAGGTCGTCTTTGCCGCCGATTCCGGCGCCAGGCCCCGAAACAGCTCCGCTTCTTCGTGCGATACGAATACCGTGCTGTCGAACTCGCTTGCCATGCGGCGCTCGAAGGCCAGCAGTTTGTCGGCCTCGCGACGATACAGCCAGCTCATGGGCCAGGCCTTGCGTTCACCGTAACTGCGCCATTTCTCGGAGTCGACATCGACCATGTCGAAAAGGGAGATCGCACCTTGGGGTACCCGGCCGCTGACGTACTGGGCCATGGGGCCGCTGAAGATGACGATACGCTCGGGCCGATGTTCCTCCAGCACACGCGTGGTCCAGTCGGAGAGAACGCGGTTGCGCAGATAGGGCAGTGACAGGGCCTCGCCGGTCAGCAGGCCACGCAGACTGGCGAAGCGGGCGATGGTCGGATCGATCTCGGGGGCGCACAGTTGGACGCAGAATTCGTGCACGGTATCCAGGTAGCCACGATCATCCGGATCGTCGATGAAGGTGCCGAGGTAGACGTCGTAACGTTTGGCGAGAAAGCGCAGCAGGTTGAACGAGGCGATCTTGTCGCCCTTGTTCGGTGGATAGGGCAGACGATGGACGAGGAACAGCAGCTTCTTATTCACGCGATGCGGGCCCGGGGTGCGAGATCGGAGGATTCAGGTCTTGTTGATCAGTTTGGCCAGCCACAGCAGCGCGACCGCGCCGATGGTTGCAGTCAACAGTTGGCCGATCGGTCCATTCATCTGTATGCCCAGCTGGTCGAACAGGGTGCCACCGAGCAGGGCGCCAACCACGCCGACCCCAATATTGGCCCACAGGCCGAGTCCTCGGCCCTTCATGATCTTGCCGGCCAGCCAGCC
The DNA here is from genome assembly GCA_964497145.1 of uncultured Gammaproteobacteria bacterium. GTDB lineage: Bacteria > Pseudomonadota > Gammaproteobacteria > Chromatiales > Chromatiaceae > Thiosocius. The sequence goes on along the minus strand of CAZCDY010000001.1, from coordinate 21,631 downwards.
GGCAATGCCGCCGATCAACAGAAAAAAGACAATATTCATATCATCGTCCGGAGTGCGGCCCCGGCGCGCCTCTGCCTGATGCGGGCTAGTGGCGGAGCCGGGCGGCCGGTAAAGTAGTCAGGATTCAGTGCAGGATAACATCATGAAATACGCCGATCTGCGTGATTTTCTCGATCAGCTAGAGGCCCGCGGCCAACTCAAACGGATCCGCACCGAGGTGGACCCGCATCTCGAGATGACCGAGATCTGTGATCGTACCCTGCGCGCAGGTGGGCCGGCGCTGTTGTTCGAGAACCCGAAAGGCCATAACACGCCGGTACTCGGCAATCTTTTCGGCACGCCCGAACGCGTTGCCCTGGGGATGGGGCAAGAGTCCGTGACGGCCCTGCGCGAGGTGGGCGTCCTGTTGTCACAGCTCAAGGAGCCGGAGCCACCCAGGGGCATGAAGGATGCCTGGGAAAAGCTGCCGGTATTCCGCAAGGTGCTGGATATGGCGCCGAAGGTGATCAAGGGTGCGGCCTGTCAGCGGCACGTGCTGGAGGGCGAAGAGATCGATCTCTCGGGCCTGCCGGTGCAGACCTGCTGGCCGGGTGATGCCGGTCCGCTGATCACCTGGGGGCTGGTGGTGACCCGGGGCCCCGGCAAGGAGCGGCAGAATCTCGGCATCTACCGGATGCAGCTGATCGGGCGCAACCGCGTGATCATGCGCTGGCTGGCCCATCGCGGCGGGGCGCTGGATTTCCGAGAATGGCAGCAGGCACACCCCGGCGAACCTTTCCCTGTCGCGGTCGCGCTGGGTGCGGATCCTGCGACCATGCTCGCCGCTGTCACGCCCGTGCCGGACACTCTGTCGGAGTACGCCTTTGCCGGCCTGTTGCGCGGCGGCCGTACCGAGGTGACCAACTGTATCGGTACCGATCTGCAGGTACCGGCCAGCGCCGAGTTCGTACTCGAGGGCCACATCCATGCGGACGATTTGGCGGCCGAGGGGCCCTTTGGTGATCACACCGGCTATTACAACGAGGTCGACAGCTTTCCGGTCTTCACCATCGACCGCATCACGCATCGCGACCAGCCCATCTACCACAGTACCTATACCGGCCGACCGCCGGACGAACCGGCGATTCTCGGGGTTGCACTGAACGAGGTATTCGTGCCGATACTGCAAAAGCAGTTCCCCGAGATCATTGACTTCTACCTGCCCCCCGAAGGTTGCTCATATCGCATGGCGGTGATCAGCATGAAGAAGCAGTATCCCGGGCATGCCAAGCGGGTGATGTTCGGTGTCTGGTCATTCCTGCGCCAGTTCATGTACACCAAATTCGTCATCGTCACCGACGATGACGTGAATGTGCGTGACTGGAACGATGTGATCTGGGCGATGACCACGCGTATGGACCCGGTGCGCGACACCACCCTGGTGGAGAACACCCCGATCGACTATCTGGACTTCGCCTCGCCGGTGTCGGGTCTCGGCGGCAAGGTCGGTTTCGACGCGACCAACAAATGGCCCGGTGAGACCGACCGTGAATGGGGCAGACCGATCGCCATGGATCCCGACGTCAAAGCGCGCGTGGATGCGATCTGGGATGAACTGGGGATCAGTTAGCGCATAGCCGGCCCGGGAGTACCCTGACGTAAAGGACTCAAAGGTGCAGAGGACACCGGGTTTTTTGGGAGGTGCCGCGAGTCAATCCGGGAACGGCAGTGCAGGTAGGGG
>CAZCDY010000001.1:14772-19901 GCA_964497145.1 uncultured Gammaproteobacteria bacterium | reverse complement strand
GGGCTCGAGTCGCTGTTCGGATGGGGTCAGCTGCAATGGCGGGCACCCGATCTGACGCCGACTGTCGTATGGCGTAACGACAGTGGATATTTGCGGAAGCTGGAGGTAGCGCAGCGACCGGCCAGCGACGATCGTGCGAGATCGCAGATCCTGCAGCAAAGTGGGATCCCTGCTGCAGATGCGCTATCAGGAACTCGTCGAGTCTGGTGCCGATGGCCTCAGCCAATCCCAAGCAAGAAACCCAGTGCCCACGCGCCTCCCAACATGACGGCGACAAAGAGGACATTTTCGATCAAAAGCTGTTTCTTGTGCGTATTGGCAGTGTTCATTCCTAAGCACCTCATTCCGTATTGCTAAATGTTTCAACAGCACCAAAGATAGCAAATTACGGTAAATAAGTAAATACTAATACGTTGTCCTTCTTCCCCAACCATTGACGATCTGGCTCTGGTCGAAAGAAGGTAATCAATGTCCGGATACCACGGTTCGGCAACGGGGAAAGAAGCGCCTGACCCTGGAAAACCTCTGACACGGGCCGTCATGCCGAGCCTGAGCAACCACGAGTCAGCCTGTCTGGTGGGCCCGGATCCTTTCTTGTTCGAGCAACGAATCCTTTGGGGCCTTTGAGTCTTTGCGCCTTCTTATTCGGTGATTGGTCACCTACTTCCCGGATTCAGAACCTGAAGCGCTGCACCAGAGATTCCAGCCTGTCGGACAACGCCAACAGTGAATTGCTGACAGAGGTGGTCTGTTCGGCGTCGGTGGCGGTGCGTTCCGCGAGCTCACTGATCTTCACCACATTGCGGCTCACGTCCTGGGTCACCGTACTTTGTTCATCGGCCGCTGAGGCCATGTGAACGTTGAGTTTGCGGATTCGGACAACATGCTCGGCGATCAGTTTGAGCCCCGAATCGGCGGTCTCTACCTGCTCGCGCCGTTCCTCTGCGCTGTGTTTGGCCCGGGCCATCGCGGATACGGCATCGCGAGCACCAAGCTGCAGTTGTTCGACGATGCGCTCTATCTCCTGGGTCGATTCATGCGAGCGGGTCGCCAGGGTCCTGACCTCGTCGGCAACCACCGCAAAGCCACGTCCGGATTCGCCCGCCCGTGCCGCCTCGATCGCCGCGTTCAGTGCCAGCAGGTTGGTTTGCTCGGCAATCGACTTGATGACGTCCAGCACCCCGCCGACACTCTGACTCCGCTCGTCCAGCCGTTCGATGACCTCGGCCGCCCCTTCTATCTCCGTGACCAGCGCATGGATTCCGTTGATCGCCTCTTGCGTTGTAGCGGCACCTTCGTTCGCGGTCGAGTCTGCCTCGATCGAGGCGTCGGCGGCACTGGTTGCACCTTCGCGGACCTGCAGTGCGGTTGATTCCAGCGCGTTGATGGCGGTCGCCACGGCGTCGGTTTCTGTGCGCTGCTGGTCTGCGGCCTCGGCTGTCTGCGAGGATACCGCCGTGATCTGAGCTGCAACCCCTTTGAGCTGGTTCGTGGTCTCGAAAACCTCGCGCAGGCTGCTGCCGAATTTGTCCAGCATGCCGTTGACGGCGGTGGCCAGGGCGCCGATCTCGTCGTTGCTGGTGTCGGTCAGACGATGACTCAGGTCCGAATCGGTCTCGATTTTGCGCATTGTGCTGCGGATATCACACAGTCGCCTCACCACGATGCGGCGCAGGAGCCAGTTGATGACCAGGATCCCGACCACCAGCATCAGCACATTCAGTGCCCCACTGACCAGAATGTTGCGATCGATCTGCTTGTCCAGGGCGGCCAGGGAATAACTGACACGAACGGCGCCGAGCACGGTCCCTTCAGACACGGCATGACAGCTCAGGCAGTTGGTTCCGCGAAAATCCTTGGTCGCCCTGATGGGCGTAAGCACGGTGACCGTGCGGCCGTTTTCGTCCCTGCCGGGCTTGATGATCCGCTCACCGTCCAGTGCCTTCCTGTCGAGTTCATCCCGTGCCTTCTGCTCAATGTTGCCGTCGCCGAAAAATCGGGTGATGTCCGGGCCGCGCACGATGCGAGTCTCGGTGACGTCGGCACGCGAGAGCACCTTGTTCCGCAGCAATTCGCGCTGGGCCATGGTGCCGGTCAGCATCATGGTGTTGACGCCGTCAAAAAAGGTAGCGGCAGTGTCCAGGGCCCTTTGTTCGGCCACCGACCGCACCATGTCGCGCTCGCTCACGGCCATGTGCCATGTTGTGGCGATCATCAATGAAACGAATACCAACACCAGTGCGGCCGTGATCTTGGTCTGAACAGAAATCTGCTTGTGTTTCATCGGGGGAGGGGGTGATCCAGTGCGCGCCAGGGGTGCTGATGCAAGGTTTAGCGGCTGTTTTTTCCAAACTTGATGTCCTGCGCTGCCACGGCTGCCGGCCGCTTCCGGAGTGCGTGGTCGGCGTCGGCGGTCTGCGTCGCTGGGCCTGTAGCCGGCTGTCAGGGTGGGCCTGCCTGCGCCGGCGTGCCGGTGCCGGATTGGTGATAACGGCTTGCTGCGCGCGGCCAAACCGTCTGTAATGCTGCACATCGAAAGCAGACACGGAGACACCTGATGCAGACCATCCTCTGCATGAACGCCAAGGGGGGCTGTGGCAAGACCACCATCGCCACGAATCTTGCCACCTGGTATGCCGACGAGGGGCAAAAGGTCGCAATCATGGATTACGATCCGCAACGCTCCAGCCTTGACTGGTTGGATGCGCGTGATGACTACGAGGGCGTACCCGCGATCGAGGCGGTGGATGCCGCAGCCGACGTGCCGCGCGCTGCGCGCGGTACCGATGTGGCCATACTGGACGCGCCCTCGGGGGTGCACGGGGCCGACCTGAACCACTTGCTGCGACGCGCCGATGCGCTCCTGGTCCCGATGTTGCCGTCACCAATCGATATGCGCGCGGCTGCCCGTTTCATACAGGAGCTGCTCGGGTCCGGCCGCATCTCGCGCGGCCAGACACGGATCGCCCTGATTGCCAACCGGGTTCGCGAAAACACGCGGATTTTTCACGAACTCGAGGGCTTTCTGTCCGAGTTCGATATTCCGCTGCTGACCCATCTGCGCGAGAGCCAGAACTACATTCGCGCGGCCGAGGCGGGTCTGGGAATCTTCGAACTTGCCCCCTCCCAGGTGGCGCCGGACGTGGTGCAATGGGACCCTGTGGTCGAATGGCTACAGCGCGGCTGATCGTTTTCGGCCTAGCCATTGCGCTGCTGGGGCTGCAGCCAGTGCAGGCCGGTCAGGTGGATGTGCTCAAGGTCGATATCCGGCCGGCGGCCGGGCCCGGCCGCTTCGATGTCGAGGTCACCCTCCGTCATGCCGACAGTGGATGGGATCACTATGCCAACCGTTGGGAGATTCTCGCGCCGGATGGCCGGGTGATCGCGACCCGTGTACTGGCTCACCCGCATGAGCACGAACAGCCCTTCACCCGTGGTCTGTTCGCGCTGCAGATCCCGGCGGAATTCACCTGGATACGGGTGCGCGGGCACGATCTGGTGCACGGCTACGGTGGGCGTGAGGTCACTCTGAGTGTGCCGCAGCCCTGATCGATCCCGTATCGATAATATCGAATCCGGTTCAGCGCAAGGGCAGGTCGTCCAGGGCCTGCCTGATATCCTCACCACCCCTGACGTGGACCGCCTGCAGCCCTGCAGCCCGGGCGCCTTCCACGTTCTCAAGCAGGTCGTCGAAGAAAAGAACGTTCGCCGGGTGGACCCCTATCTCCTGGGCGACCGCGTCGAACGCCGCGTGCTCGGGTTTGCGCAGGCCCAGCTGAGGTGAGGAAAAGATCCGGTCGAAAGCGGATATGACGTTGGGAAAGGCGGTGCTCCAGATCGCCTGGTGGGAGTGGCTGGTGTTGGTAAAGGCGTAGCAAGGCAGGTATCTGCGAGCCGACTGGACCAGTTGCAGAGACTCCTTGTTCTCTCCGACCAGGATGGCGTTCCAACCCGCTTCGATCTCAGCGTCGCTGGCCTCGAGTTCGAACACCTGGCGCAGGTGGTCGAAATAGCCGGCGGCCGGCAACTCGCCGCGTTCATGTTGCCGGAATGGCTCGTCGGCAACCAGGCGCTGACGCATCTGTTCTACCGACAGACTGGACTTCGGCTCCCAGCAGCGCAGCGCGCGTTCGACACTGATATCGATCACGACGCCGCCGAGATCGAACAGCAACGCTTTAATCGGGTTATGCGAATCGGACATCGTCCCCACTGCGGACTGTTTTGGAACAGGCAAAAGCATATCGGGTCGACTGGAAAGGGCAAGCGCCGCGGCGTCAAAATGCCTGTCCGGTCAGGTTTTTAGCTGACAAGCCGCTGTTTATGGACATGATCGTTCGGATGGTTAGCGGGTTGTTCGGCCTGTGGATTATGTTGAGTCTGTCGCTGCCGGCGACCGCGGCCCCGGACGGCGTGCGGGTGTTCGTGCTGCATTCTTACAGTCAGGAATATCCCTGGACCAAGCGGCAGCATGAAGGATTCGTTGGCGCCCTGGGTGCCGGGCCCGCGATTGATCTGACGATTGAAACCGAGTATCTGGGCACCAAGCGGCGAGCCTATACGCCAGACTATGCTGCGGAGTTCGCGCATTATCTGCGTCTGAAATATGCCGATTTCGCACCCCAGCTGATCTATGTCTCGGACGACAATGCGCTGGACTTTGCGCTCGGGCACCTCGGACAGCTGTTTCCGGGAGTGCCGGTGTTCTTTTCCGGCGTCAACGATTATTCCGTACGCGAACGCCTTGTCGGTCGCGGCGTAACCGGCGTATTTGAAAAGAAGGAGATCGCTCCGAATCTGCGGCTGTTGGCGGCCATGGGTCGCGAATCCCGCGAGATCGTCGTGGTCGGCGATGATTCGGGCACCTATCGTGCAATCGAGCACGAGATAAGGACCGAGTTGGCGGACTATTCCGCCACCAAGGCGACATTTGTTGCCAGCCACCACATCGAGGATATCCTTCGGGCGCTGCACGAATATCCAGACGGCGACCTGCTTCTCACCACGCTGGGCGGTGTTCACAGTCACGACGGACTGACCTTGAACCTGCGTGAAACCATTCGACGCATTGTTTCGATCCGGCCACGGATTGTCATCAGCACGGAGGATATCTACCTCTTCGACGGCGT
>CAZCDY010000001.1:0-14762 GCA_964497145.1 uncultured Gammaproteobacteria bacterium | reverse complement strand
CAGTGGCGTTCGGCAGGGTGCGGCGGCGGCCGGGCTGGTGAAACGCTTCCTGGCTGGAGAGGGCATACCGCCGGTGATCACCGAAAGCCCCAATGAATATCGGATCGATGCCCGCCAGTTGAAAGACCTTGGTCTGCAGCTGCCGCCGGAGATAGAGCGCCAGGCCACGCTGCTCAACCAGCCGCCTTCTTTCTATCAGCGTCACCGCGCCTGGCTGCTCGGTGCACTGGTCCTGCTGGTAGGGCTCTTGCTGCTGTCCCTCGCCACCTTCCTGCTCATTCTGGCGCGGAAGAATCGCCTCATAGCGCACCGTTCCGCGGCGTTCGCCGAACAGGCAGACATTGCGCTGCGGACCCAGCTCCTCGCCCAGCAGGGCAGTTGGGACTGGGACTTCAACAGCGGGGAGTTCGCCGCGTCTGACGGGCTCGGCCATTTGTGCGGCCTGGCAGCGGCCGAATGCGGTGGTACCCTCGACGCGTATCTTGAGCGCCTGTCGGCCGAAGATGCGAACACCCTTTCGACCCTGATTGCGGGAGTCCGTGAGACCGCCCAGGCGCAGGACTTCACTCACAAGCTCAAGGTCGGCGATGGTGACGCGAAGACCGTGCGCGAGACGGTGAGGGCGGTCGTGGATGACCATGGGGTCCCGCAGCGCCTGATAGGCACGGTACAGGACGTTACGGAACAGCAGCTGGTGGAGAGTCGGCTGCGTGAGAGCGAGGACAAATACCGCCGGCTGTTCGAACTCTCCGAGGACCCGATGTGGCTGATCGTCGACGATAGATTCATCATGGCAAACCAGGCCGCCAGCCGCATCCTCGGCTTCGAGACCATGGGGGAGATGCTCGACAGCCATCCCTCCCAGCTGTCGCCCCTGATGCAGCCCGACGGACGGTCGTCGAGGAAAAAGGCCGACGAGATCATGCAGGCCGCCTATGCGACCGGCTACCAGCGTTTCGAATGGATGCACAAGAAGAAGGACGGCACGGTATTCCCGGTCGAGGTCTCGTTGACCAAGGTTCCCTACGAGGGCGGCGAGGCCCTGTTCTGCATCTGGCGCGACATAACCGAGTTCAATTCCACCCAGCGCGCACTGGAGGAAAAGAGTGTCTATCTCGACAGTCTGTTGAGCGCATCGGAAAAGGTCGCCATCGTCGCCACGGACGCCGAGGGCCGGATCCAGTATTACAACCCACCCGCGGAAAACCTCTTCGGCATGTCCGCCTCCGAGGCCCTGGGCGCCGATCTGCGCAAGATCCACCATAGCCGGGGGGTCGATGACGATAGAAACCTGTTTGGCCTCGATATGGCGCGCAGGCAGGGTGAGTATCGCTTCACCATGGATATGCGGCGTGCAGACGGCATGCATTATGTTGATGCGCGCATCTCGCCGATCTTTCGTGGAAACAGCAAATTTGCCGGTTACATGCTGATGTGCGAAGACGTGACGGAACAGCGGCGTGCAGCGGAACTCATCGAATACCAGGCCAGCTATGATTCGTTGACGGACCTGCCGAACAGGCGCCTTTTCGTCGACCGTCTGCACCAGTCCCTGGCGCGCGCCCGGCGTCACGGCCACCAGGGTGCCGTGCTGTTCTTCGATCTCGACAACTTCAAGAACATCAACGACTCACTGGGCCACCCGGTGGGTGACGAGTTGTTGCGCCAGGTGGCCATGCGCATCATGACCTCGATACGCGATGAGGACACGGTGGCAAGGCTGGGTGGCGACGAATTCGTGGTCCTGCTGCCGGAACTTGCAGATGCCTCCAATGAGGCGATCACCGATGTACAACTGCTGGCGGAAAAGATGCGACAGGAGCTGGGTTTGCCCTACCAGATCGAATCGCACGAACTGCATGTGACAGCCAGCATCGGGATCGCGCTGTTCCCTTACGGTGACGAAAGCCCGGACGACATTCTGCGACAGGCCGATACCGCGATGTATCGGGCCAAGGAATCGGGCCGTGATGCGGTTCGGTTTTTCCTGCCCAGCATGCAACAGGCTGCCGACGAGCGGCTGAAGACCCTCACCGAACTGCGTCGCGCATTGCCGCGTGAAGAATTCCGGCTGTTCTACCAGCCGCAGTTTGATGCCGCACGGCGGCTGCATGGTGCCGAGGCCCTGTTGCGCTGGCAGCATCCCGAACGTGGCCTGGTGATGCCGGGTGATTTCATCGGCCTGGCCGAGGAAAGTGGACTGATAGCCGAGATTGGTGACTGGGTGTTGCACGAGGCCCTGTCCCAGCTCCGAACCTGGCAGAGCGCCAGGCCGGCGGTTGGCCTGGGGCGGGTGTCGGTCAATGTGAGCGCCTTGCAGTTCCGTCAGGCCGATTTTGTCCACCGCGTCGAGCGGACCCTGGGAGAAACCGGCGCTTCGCCCGACAGCCTGACCCTGGAAATGACCGAGAGTATCCTGCTCGAGGACTTCGACGAGACGGTGGAGAAGATCCAGGCGCTCAAACGGCTTGGCGTGCGTTTCGCCCTGGATGATTTCGGTACCGGTTACTCATCGCTGGGCTATCTCAAGCGTCTGCCGGTCGATGAACTCAAGATCGATCGGTCTTTCGTGCGGGATGTCATTGACGATGCGAATGACGCCGCCCTGGTCGAAACCATCATGACGATGGCCCGCCATATTGGCCTGGAGGTCGTGGCGGAAGGGGTCGAATCGGCCGCGGTGGTGGATTATCTGGGTGAGCGGGGGTGCGCCGTGTTCCAGGGCTACCATTTCGGCCGGCCGTGTGCGCCGGATGAATTTTTCGGTGACTTTCTGTCGGACCAGCCCGAGCCAGCCCCGACCCAGGAAGCATCGCGGCAAGCAGATTAGTCTGCCGGTGGCTGCAGATCTCCGGATTGCGAATCAACGCCGCATAGCCTCTTCGGCAAATAGCGGTGCCAGGCTCCCCGGGCGCTAAGCTGAAGTGGTTCGCTCCCCCTGACCTTCGCCGCAAAAGGTCAAGCCCGACAGGTTGCCAGTTTCTTTTTTTCCTTGTGCCGACAACCGAGGCCGGCGGGATGGGGCCTGTCGTCTTGCTCAAACCCGTGCATCCCTGTATCGGACACGGATTATCTGTTACTTTTCGCCGCGAACATGACCTCAATACACATCGAAAAGGAACCAAGCATGCCCAGATTTCTCAATATTTCACTGATGCTTCTCTTGTTGCTCGCGGTGGCTGCAAGCAACGCAGTGGAGGCCGGTACCGACTCGACACTTGACCGGATTCAACAACGGGGCGAGTTGATTCTTGGTACCTCCGGCAACATGCCGAGCATGACGCAGGTTGACGAGTCCGGCAAGGTCACGGGTTTCGATATCGACATCGCCCGTTACATGGCCAGTTCGATGGACGTAAAATTGGTGACCAAGGTCATGCCCTTCAGCGAACTCCTGCCTGCGCTCGAGGCGGGCAAGGTGGACGTGGTTATATCCAATATCACCATCACGCCCAAACGCAATCTGCGGGCCGCCTTCGTCGGACCCTACATGGTCTCGGGCAAGTGCATCGTCAGCAAGAACAAGGCCCTGGCAAAGGCAGAAGAGTCAACAGATCTCAACACAGCCGCGACCACGCTGGCGGCTCTGAAGGGCTCCACCAGCGCCGACTTCGCCCGGGAGCTGTTTCCGGACGCCACCGTGGTAACGGTGGACGATTACGCCGAGGCGGCCGACATGGTCAAGAATGACAAGGTCACGGGGCTGCTTACCGACTACCCGATCTGCATGGCCACCCTGAAGAACAACCCTGAAGCCGGGTTCGTCAGCGTATTCTCGCTGCTCACCTACGAGCCCATCGGGATTGCACTTCCGGCCAATGATGCACAGTTCATAAACTGGACCAACAACTTTCTCGACCGTCTCGATGGCACCGAAACCCTGAAGGGTCTGGGAAAACTCTGGTTTGGCGACGATATGATCAAGCGCTAGTCGCTCGGGGTGGATGGGTGGCGGGATGCATCGCTGCCCATCCAGTCAAAGAAAAAGGTAGGCATGCAAACGCCAGCCAACAAGCAAGTTGTCTGTATCACCGGCAGTGTGTGGACCGGCAGTCGCAGTGCACCACGTCGGATGCTGGTAAAAGACGGGTTTCGGCGACCCGCCTGGTTCACCACCGGCAGGCCGCTGAGCGATGCCCAGTATCGCCAGATTTCGGCTACCCGGTTTCATCTTGCCAGGGCGAAAAGAAATGTCCTCGCGTATATCGAATATCGTGCCAGCTTCATCGGCGTCATGCGTGATGATTTCGAGGCCGCCATGGCCGCAGCCACCCAGGGCGTGCTGGTCGTCGGCCCACCGGAGATCGCCGCGCAGTTGGCGGCCAAGATGCCCGAGGCCAAGGTGTTTTCTTTAAAGAGCCGGGGGATGGACCTGTCCGGGCATCTCGATGCGGTGCAGCGCAGTGGTCAGCTGTATCGGGTCGACGTGGATGTGCTTGCGCCGGGCGCATGGACCCTGGTCCACAACTCGATGGCAGAAATCATCGGACTGCCGAAGCTCGAATCGTTCTGAGTCAAACGCCGCCACCGATTGTTTCCTGTTCAGACAACAACCAGGCCAATGCCGTATCGCGGTCGGCAAAAATCTTCAGATTCCATGCCTCGTCTCGTGGAATCGATGCCAGTGCCTCCGTGGAGATCCTCGAGATCCGATTGTAGACGACCACGCCCATGGCATTGATCTGCTCGAGCGTGGCCAGCTGTTCCTGGGCATCGAAGTCGTAGGTATATGAATTGACCTTGTTGATAAGCAGTGAAAAGGGTGCCTTTAGAAACTTCAACAGAAAATCGTGGTATTGCTGCACCATTTCCGCATTCATGACGGTGCCGTCATCGATCAGCACCTCGGCGATATCGTGTTGCAGGATGATTATTTTCGCAAAAGGCAGTTCGTACAGATCCATGGGTCGAACCTTTTGGGCGGACAGTGCTGTTACCGGGTCTTTGTCTAAGGCTAAAGCATCCCGCACCATTGATATCCCTTGAGCAGACATGCTAATCGGCCTGTTTATCGCATGTGGCCAGACCGCTGATCAGGTCCGGGTAGCGCAGTTCCACGCCAAGTCCTTTGAGCATCTTGCTGTTGTCGAGGCGGCGCGACTCGCCGAGATAGGACAGCAGGCCGGGGGACAGGGTGGTGCTCGCCTCGGCCAGGCTGATCAGGGGGGGGCGTGGCAGGCCAAAGCGGTCAGCAATGCGATCGAAATAATCACGCATATTGCCTGGACTGCCGTCGCTGACGTTGTAGATCTCCCCGTCCTTGCCCCGAGTCATCGCCGCCTCACACACGTGCACGAGGTCGTCGATATGGATGCGGTTGGTCCAGGGCGCTTCGTCTTCTCCGATCATCGGGACCTGCTTTTCGATCCGGGCTAGCGGCAGCTTGCCGGGACCGTAGATGCCCGCGACGCGCAGGATGAGGGCCTCGCCGCGCGACTCGGCGCGCCAGGCCAGCAATCGCTGTTCGGCATCGTGGCGGCGGCGTGCACGGTCGACCTGCGGATTCGGCGGACGCTGCTCGTCGACCCATTCCCCTCGACAATCGCCATAAACGCCGGTTGTGCTGATATAGACGATTCGCTGCTGTTCGGTGGTCGGCAGGGCTGCCAGAAAGCGCCGCATGCGTGGATCGCCGGTGCCGTTCGCCGGGGGCGGGGCCAGGTAGAAGATCTGCCGGCAATCCCAGCCGTCGGACAGGATCGGCGTCGCGCTGTCGAGGTCGGCCACCATCGCATCCAAGCCGAGCCGGGTCAGTCGAATTGCGCTTTCCGCGCTTCTGACCAGGCAGCGCGGGGATACGCCCTGCTGCCGAGCATGCGCAGCGATCTTTCGCCCCACATCGCCGCATCCGACGATTAGCATGAGTACCCCACGGTTTTATTGACCTTTGAAATCAAGGAGAATTGAGGAGTTTCGCATTCCGTACAGCAGGGAACCATGACTTTCAACGTCAACATCAGCACCAGTGGCCATCAATTCGAGGCCGAAGAAAATGAGACGATCCTGGATGCGGCCATCCGCCAAAGTATCGCCTTGCCTTATGGCTGCCGCAACGGGCGCTGTGGATCCTGCACGGCCGATCTGTTGTCTGGCGAGGTGACTTACTATGGTTCACCGCCCGCGCTGGAAGAGGCGGGCGCAGGTAAGTGTCTGCCTTGCCAGGGTTTTGCTGCCAGCGATCTCACGCTTGCGGTACGTGAGGCCGAGTCGACGGCGGACCTTGAAGTCAAGCTGCTGCCTTGCCGGGTGCACGCCGTTGATCACCTGACCCACGACGTGGTGCGTCTGTTGCTCAAGCTGCCGGACAATCAGCGGCTGCAGTTTCGTGCCGGTCAGTACCTGGACTTCCTGCTTGCGGACGGTCGCAGACGGGCTTTTTCGATTGCCAATGCGCCGCACGACGATGAGTTCATAGAACTGCATATCCGTCACGTCGACGGTGGCGAGTTCACGGACTGGGTATTCAGCCAGATGAAGGAAAAGGCGATCCTGCGCATTCAGGCGCCGCTGGGCACCTTCATCCTCGACGAGGAGTCGGATCGACCGATGATCTTCATGGGAGGCGGCACGGGCTTTGCGCCCCTCAAGGGTCAGGTCGAACATGCCTTCAAGGCCGGAATCGATCGTCCCATGGTGCTTTACTGGGGGGTGCGTTCGGAGCGTGATCTGTACATGAGCGAACTGCCCGAACAATGGGCGCTCGAGCATCCCAACTTCAAATTTGTACCCGTGTTGTCGGAACCGGATGACGGCTGGCAGGGGCGCACCGGCTGGGTTCATGAGTCAGTGATAGCCGATATCCCGGATCTGTCGGGACATGATCTGTACATGGCCGGGCCACCGCCAATGGTGAATGCCGCGCGCGCCGCCTTCCGCGCCGCCGGCATGCCGGATGAGCACATGCACTACGATTCTTTCGATTATGCCGAGGACTCACAGGTCAAGTCCGCAGACTGAATCCGTGCGTCTCAGCCCGACGAAGGCTCGGCCTCCGGCTCGGGCCGCGGCACGCCACGTATCGGGGGAAGATCGGCCTGCTCGCCGAGCATTGGCCGGTTGATCCTGGTCTTGCCAATGTCGTGCGGCAGCGGCACAGGGTCTGGCCCGCCGGTCCCGGACAGGCCGCGCCGATAGACCTCGATCGCCTTCTCCGATTCGTGCATGTGTTCCAGCAGTTGTCCTAGCTCGCGGTAGGCCTGGGCCGGGCCATTGCGGCCAATGCAGGCCTCGAGATAACCGCGTGCCTTGCCCCACAGCTGCGCGCGCAAGCTGATACGGCCCAGGCTGAGCAGCAGGGTCGGATCGTCCGGGTGATCGTGGAGCAGCTTCTCCATCTGAGACAGCTGTTTGCCAGGCTCTGGCATCTCCAGCAGGCCGTAGGTTTCGATCAGGCCGGCATCCCAGTTCTTGCGCAAGGCCTCGCGCAACAGTTTTTCGGCCTTGGCATCCTGACCGCTTTCCTGCAGGTAACCGGCATAGTCGCCCAGCAATTGCGGCTCGCTGCGCAGGCCGCGTGGCACATCGGCCCAGGCCATGCTCAGGCGCCGTTCATCACTGGCCAGAAAAGCCTGCTCCAGCAACGCGCGGTGGGTCCGAAGCTCCAGACGCTGCAGCTCAGCCTCTTCTTCGACCTTGCGCCGGCGCAGCTCGGGCAAGAGTTCACGCAGGTGCTCCCAGTCACCGAGTTGCTCATACAGGCGCCGTAGCAGACGCAGGACATAGGTATGTTTTGGCGCGACAGTGCGCAGATGCTTGAGGGTGGCCAGCGCCTGCTCCAGCTGATGATCGGCGAGTTGCAACTCGGCCTGGGTCAGGCTCACCGCGACGTCGGCTGAAGGCATGGTCTCGTGCGCCAGGCGGATATAACCGTCGCGGCGCTCGTGCGCCCCCTGAAGCTGGGCGGCACGTGCTGCAGCAAGATAGTTCAGCAAGGGGGTTTCGGAGCGATCGGCGAAACGCACCAGGCGTTTCTCGGCACCACGCCAGTTACCCTCGGACATCTCCAGCAGGCCGCGTGTCATGGCCTGCTGCGCCAGGTGCGAACCGCGCTTCTGATTCCATTTGCGAACATCCTCCGGCAGGTGCAGGGTGCGCACCAGCAGGCGGATGCCGAAATACAGCGCGCCGAACAGTGCCGCCAGCAGCAACAGCAGCAGCGCGAGGCTCATCTCGATGGTGTAGTTGCCGAACGACATCAGCACGTAGCCGCTGTCGCGCGTCAGTAGGACGCCGATGCCTGCGCCCGCAAGTATGAAAAGCCAGACTTTGAGCAGGGCACTCATGGCTCCCCAACCCCGCTCGTTGCGACCTCTTCCATCAGCTGCTCGCGTACCTGCAAGGCGCGCAGTGATTGACTGACATCGGGCATCTCGGGACGAATGTCCGTATTCATCATCTCGGTGATAGCCGAGCCGATGGCGGCCGCACTACCGTTGTCAGCATTGAAATACTTCTTCAGCCAGTCGGCAGCGATGTTCAGATTGTTGCGGAACAGGGCCTGATCGCCGCGAGCCAGGCCGAGACGCGCGGCCTCCAGATGCAGCTTCAGGTTTTCGTAAAGGAAGAACTGGTGTTCCGGTGCCAGCATGGCCTGCACCGGTTTGTCGCGTTCGCGGATGCGCACCGAATCCTTGAAGCCCGCCCAGACATCATCCAGCAGGGTCTCCCAATTGCGCTTGCCGGGCTCGTGGCCGGTGCGTTCGGGCAGGGTGCGCTCCGGGCCGACAGTGGCGCTGGCTATTTTCAGCTGTGGGATCTGTTCGATCAGGGCGGAAAGTCTGGCCGAGATACCGGCGGTGTCAGGCGCTTCAAAGGTGCTGAGTCTGGCGATGTCGCGCGCGATCTGTTCGCGCACACCGGCCCAGCCAGGGTCCTTGGTGTCACGCAGCCGCTGGTCCGCGAGGCCCAGGGCGACCTTCGCACTCTCGGTGTCGCGTGCCAGGATCAGGCGGTCGTTGGCGATGCGCAGCAGGTATTCGGCCTCGGCTATCATCCACTGGGTGCCTGAGCGCCCGACGCGGCGATGCACATCGGCTACCGCCGCACGCAGCTCCGCCTCACGCTCCTGCAGGTTCACGTTTTCTTCCGCGAGCTTCTGTTCCTGTCGCAGGAAGGCAGCGCGTGCTTCATCCATGGCGGCCTGCTGTTTGGCCAGCGCGCCTTTTTGCTCGCCAAGTGCCGCTTTCTGCGCCTGCAGGGCGTCACTTGCGCTGCTCACCGTCTGTGTGAGCTGCTTCTGCTGGCTCTGCGCCTCGCGCAGGCGTGCATCCATTGCAGCCATGTCGTCTTTGAGTTTCAGCCAATGCTGGTAGCCGAAGAAGGCTGCCGCGGCGACGGTGATCAGGGCGAATACGGCCACCACCAATGGCAGGGCATTTCCCCTGGCGGGCTTTTCACGCACCTCAGGGGCCGCCTTTTCGGCTTTTGCCTCTGAATCGGCGGGAGTCTCGTCTGGTCCGTGGCTCTCTTGCTCCGGCGTCACGTCGATGACGATGCCCGGTTTTGGATCTTCTTCATTCATTCTGGGTGGTGCACCGGATCGCTGTTCAGCGGCTTTATCATTGTTGTAATGCTAAGACTAGCAAAGGCGTGGCCGGTACGACATCTTTGCGGATGCACGCGGCCCCACAATCAGTGCAAAGACTCCTCGACTTCGCACAAAGCGGTGAGTAAATCCGCGTCGGTGGCGGAATTTGCTACGTGAACGTGCTCGCAGCCACGCACGATCACGTGCTCGGCCATGCGTTGGCTGACCACGACGATCGGGGTGCGGCGCAGGTATTCGGCGCCTTCATCACCCAGCAGGGTGTACAGATTGTCGACAATCGCGTTGCTGGTCGCTATGACGACCTGGACCAGATGCTCCCAGCCGCGCACCAGATTGGCGGCTGCCGCGTGTCGTTGCGGCAGTTCGCGCCGGTAGACCTCGACCTGGCGCACCTGGGCACCACGCTCGCGCAGCGTCTCGGACAACAATTCCCGGCCACCGTTGCCGCGCAGGATGTAGATCGTCTTGCCGGCGACTTCCTGCAATTCGGGCAGGGCCAGCAGGCCCTCGCTATCCATCCGCTTCGGCACAAGGGTCGGGTCCAGCCCGCTACCGCTCAAGGCGCGGGCAGTGGCGTTGCCGACAGCGGCGATATCGATGTCCAGCGGCAACTGCTCGGGCAGCATTGGAAAGGCATATTGCACCGCGTTGGCGCTGACGAAAACCAGTACATCGGCATGGCTTGCGGCACCGAGTTCGGCGCGCGCCGCATGCTTGTCGGCCGGCCCGAGAATCTCGATCGTCGGAAATCGTACCGGTCGGCCGTGCGCGGCCTGAATCAGGTCACACAGGCCTTCCGATTGCTGCTCGGGTCGCGTGACCAGCACGCTGAGTCCGGCCAGGTTGCAGGGTGGTTTTTTCAGGCTCAAAGGATCAGTTTTCTGCGTACAGTTCGCGCAGGATCTCCCCGGCGCCGTGTTCAAGCAGTTCTTCGGCCAGGGTGGTGCCAAGCCGTTCGGCATCCGTCTCCGGCCCGAATATCTCGGCGCGCACGATCTCGTTGCCGTCGACCGTGCCGACCAGGCCGCGCAGGTGCAGTTGGCCGTCGTGCAGAGTGGCGTGGCCGCCGATCGGGACCTGGCAACCGCCCTCCAGGCCTTGGTTCATGGCGCGTTCGGCGCGCACCCGGGTGGCTGTCGGCGTATGGTGCAGCGGCTGCAGCAGGCTGTTGATTCGCGCGTCTTCACTGCGGCATTCGATCCCGATTGCACCCTGGCCGATGGCGGGCAGACTGTCATCGGTCGTGATGAAGCTGCGAATGCGCTCGCCGAAACCGAGTCGGAGCAGGCCGGCAGAGGCCAGGATGATGGCGTCGTATTCACCCTCGTCGAGCTTGCGCAGGCGGGTGTTGACGTTGCCGCGCAGCGGGATGATCTCGAGATCCGGGCGGCGGTCGGCCAGCTGGCACTGGCGGCGCAGGCTGGAGGTGCCGACGCGGGCGCCCTCCGGCAGGGCATCCAGGCTGGCATGATGATTTGACACGAAGGCGTCGCGCGGGTCCTCGCGTTCGAGAATTACCGACAGATGCAGGCCCGCGGGTAGTTCCACCGGGACGTCCTTCATCGAGTGCACCGCGATATCGGCGTCGCCAGCCAGCATGCGTTCTTCCAGTTCCTTCACGAACAGGCCCTTGCCGCCGATCTTGGCCAGCGGGGTGTCCAGGATCTTGTCACCCTGGGTGCTCATCCCGAGTATCTCGACCTGAAGACCCGGATGGGCCTGTCGCAGGGCATCGGCGACGTGTTCCGCCTGCCACATGGCGAGCGGGGATTTGCGGGTGGCGATGCGGATGCGCTGCTCAGACATGGGGATAGTTCGGGCCGGTGATCGACAAAGGCGTCAATGCTACTGCCTGGCGTGGCATCTGACAAAGGTGTCAAAGGCACATACGGGTTAGAATCCGGCACCAAAATTTCAGGAGATGCCCTATGAAGAGCCGACTTTTTGCCCTGCTGCTGTTTGTTTTGCCCCTGGGCGTGCCGGCCGCGCCTGCGGGTATCCTGCGCCTGGATGCCAGTGCGCCGATGGCAGAGACCTACACGGCCGTGTCCCTGGCGCTCGAAAATGCCCGTTTCTGGGTGGTTTTCGAGGCCGACCTGGGTTCCAATCTGGCGAGTTTCGCCGAGCGCTGGGGTGAGGAACTCAATCGCAACAGGCTGGACGGTATACGCAGCATCGTGGTGTGCAATGCCTGGTATGCCAATCGGGTGAGCAATGCCGATCCCGACCTGCTGGCACTGTGTCCGTTACGGGTCAATCTGGTGGAGAAGGACGGTGTTACCCGCGTATTGTTCGCGCGCCCCACGGTGATTGCTGCCGGTAGTCCCGGCATTGCCGTGGTTCAGGAAATCGAAGACGTAATCAGCAAGGCCCTGCGGGCGGGCGTTGCGGCTGCAGAGGGACGATAAAAGGATGTCGGGTGATCTGATTTTCAGCTGTGATCTGGATGATTTTGATGAACGGGTGCTGGCGGCCTCGCACCGGACGCCGATCCTGGTCGACTTCTGGGCGGACTGGTGTGCCCCCTGTCATGCCATTACGCCGCACCTCAACCGGGTGATGGCCGATATGGATGGCGCGGTGCGACTGGCCAAGGTCGAGGTCGACGAAGGCGAGAACATGAAACTGGCCGGTCACTACCGCCTGCGCGGTTTTCCAACCATTCTGTTGTTCCAGGCGGGCGAAGAGTTGGGGCGCTTCAGTGGTGCACGCGCGGCCAACTGGATCGAACACTGGATCGAGCAGCACCTCGTCGCTTAAGGAATTTAATTCACAGAACGCTAAGGTTTCGTTTGCGCAGGACGCTAAGTATTACAGCGTTAGACTTGGTCGATGCCTCGGCATCGCATGGTCGATCCTCCTCGAGCGCGATGTAGCGCATTCAGGGTCTACCCCTTATCCGGGCAGACCCTTTTTTTATCTGGCGGGTGCGTGCACGAAAAAAGGGGCGGTTGCCCGCCCCTCCATGAGGGAGTTGCACTGTTCTCGCTCAGGACAGCGAAGGATCGATTTCGTTACCGACCGACTCCTGGTAAACGAAGGCGTTGCCATTGGTAGGGATTTGCGGTCCTTCGCTGGCGCCGATCAGGGTCGGGAACAGATCGTGTGAGCCGACCGACTGTTGATAGGCAAAGCCGCCGCTGTGACCGGTATCGACGCTCACCACCTGGTCGGTGCCCAGGGTCGAATAGAGTTCGGCCGAACCGACGGCCTTTTCGTAGTCGAAAGACTGGGCCTGGGTAACGCCGGAAGCAAGGATGATGCTGGCTGCAATAAGAGTTTTCATGTTCGTTTCTCCGATTGGGTCTGTGGTTTAGGGAGCGCGTTTTGCGTTCTTGCCCATAAAGACCCGGGTGCCGGCGATTTCTTTTCAGGTTTGTTCTGGAAGGTCGAAGCTGGGGGAGGGGTGATGTTGTGCGCTGCCGCGCGGATTCACTCCGCCTCACCCAACCAGTCCCGCGGCTTGAGAAACACCTCATACAGCTCCGCCTCGGCCGACCCGGGTTTCGGTTGCCAGTCATAGCGCCATGTCACCAGGGGCGGCAAGGACATCAGGATGGACTCGGTACGGCCCCCGGTCTGCAGGCCGAAGATGGTGCCGCGATCGTAAACCAGGTTGAATTCGACATAGCGTCCGCGGCGGTACAGCTGGAACTCGCGCTCGCGGTCGGCATAAGGCGTGCCCTTACGTTTCTGAACGATAGGCAGGTAGGCAGGAATGAAGTGGTCACCCACGCTCTGCATGAATGCGAACGAACGCTCGAAGCCCGCTTCGTTGAGATCGTCGAAAAACAGGCCACCGACGCCACGTGGTTCGTTGCGGTGTTTGAGGTGGAAGTATTCATCGCACCACTTTTTAAAACGCGGATAGACATCCTCGCCGAACGGGTCGCAGGCGGCCTTGGAAGTCCGGTGCCAGTGGACCACATCCTCGCGCTTGCCGTAATAGGGCGTCAGGTCGAAACCCCCACCGAACCACCACACCGGGTCCGCGCCGGGTTTCTCCGCGATGAAGAAGCGTACATTGGCATGCGAGGTGGGCACATAGGGGTTGCGTGGATGTATGACCAGCGAGACCCCCATCGCCTGGAAACTGCGCCCGGCCAGCTCGGGGCGTTGTGCGGTGGCCGACGGCGGCAGGCCTTCGCCAAAGACATGGGAAAAGTTTACCCCGGCCTTTTCAAAGACGTTGCCCTCCTCCAGCACACGTGAGCGGCCGCCACCACCGCCGGGGCGTTCCCAGCTGTCCTCGCGAAACGCTTGGCCGTCTTCGGCGCTGAGCGCCGCGCAGATGTCTTCCTGGAGGGCCAGCAGGTAATCTTTGACGGCGTCTATATCGGGTTGGTCCGGCATGTCTTTACTCGATTGGGCGGTGAGGGTGGAGGCAATTTGACCAGAGTCGGCAGCACCGCCTCAACCCTGCATGCGAGGCATGCCGGTATTCATGCGTTGCGGAGCACCCTGCCGGTGACGGCGTCGCGTATCGGGGTGGGGCGGGCCAGGCGCCCGGTGGCCCCGGAAACAATCAGATCGACACCGGGGCAGCGGATCCTCGCCTGCAGTGCGGACCGGGCAGGCGCCCGGCCGGCCGGATTGGCGCTGGTGGACACGATGGCGCCACCGAATGCCTCGCACAGTGCCGCGGCCAGCGGATGCGCCGTGACCCTCACCGCCAGCGACGCGTGCCTGCCACGCAACCAGCGCGGTGTCGACGGATCTGCAGGCACCAGCCAGGTGACAGGTCCGGGCCAGCTGGCATCCAGCTGCCGCTGGATCTCGGGCGGCTGCGCCTCCAGGAAAGGGATGAGCTGCTCGAATCGGCTCGCGATCAGGATCAGGCCTTTTTCGACCGGACGCTGCTTTATCGCCAGCAGGTCTTCGACCGCACGCTGGTTCAACGGATCGCAGCCAAGACCGTAGACGGCCTCGGTGGGGTAGGCGATCACACCGCCGGCCCTGAGGACCCGGGCGGCACGCTGCAGTGCGAAGCGGCTTGGCCGGGGATTATTCATGGTCGGTCACTGCGGCGAAGATCGCCACAGGCCCTCTGCGCCTTTCTGCTCAAGGGTCAGCTCTCCGCCTTCTCCGCGGCCTCGTAAGGTTCCGCAAATGAGCATTCCTGCTGTGGACAGACCTTCTGTGTACCGCTGCGTTTGGTGGTCTTGATCGTCAGCACCGGCCAGCCGCAGTTGGGGCAGGGCTCGGCGACCGGCTC